>NZ_CP046457.1:2048085-2360781 GCF_009734445.1 Candidatus Syntrophocurvum alkaliphilum | reverse complement strand
TACTTCGGTCTTGATTTCTTCTAACCCAAATGTGGGGCTATATATTGCCTCTTCTATCGCATTTACTTCACTTTTTATTTCTTCTAATCCAAATGTCGGACTGTATACTGCATCCTCTATTGAACTTACTTCGGTCTTGATTTCTTCTAATCCAAATGTTGGGCTAAATATTGCCTCTTCTATTGCATTTACTTCACTTTTTATTTCTTCTAATCCGTAGGTCGGACTATATACTGCTTCTTCTATCGACCTTACTTCGGTCTTGATTTCTTCTAGCCCAAATGTGGGGCTATATATTGCCTCTTCTATCGCATTTACTTCACTTTTCATTTCTTCTAATCCGTAGTTTGGGTTTTTTATTTCATCATTAATATTTTGTATTGTTTTATCGATTTTATTTAATTGCTGATTCTGTTGTATTGTTTGTTGCTCAATAATTCTAACTTCTTGCTTAATTTCAGACAATCCATATATTGGATTTGTTAACTCATTTTTTATATCTTGCTGGTTATTTAATATTTTTCTTAGTATTTTTATTCGTGCACCCTTTTTCACCTTTTTAACTTTCTTTTTTTTTGTTACTTCACGTTCAATAATTCTTATTTCTCTCTTAATTTCTCGCAAACCATAAGCAGGATTACACAACTCATAATTAATTTTTTTTAACATACTGTGTTTAACATTAGTTTTAGAATTTTTACTTTTATGATGTTTTTTAGACCTTTTTGGCATAAAGGTTCTCTCCTTAAAATAAGTTTATATACTTTATGCAACTTAAAAGGCTAAAGTTACCTGAAAAACCAATGATATATTGACTATTTTATCAATGCATATCAAGGGGGGCGGTTCCTGCGATATATAAAAAAAATATAGAGGCAATAAATATTACCTCTATATTTTAGATTAGGTAATTAATTATTTTTAATTAAAATTTAATTCACATACTGATAACCCCGTTACAGATTATTTGTTCGCTTTTATAAACGCTCCTGCAAAAGCTCCATCAACCCTATCCCATTCTTTATCAGTAAGACCAATATCCGTTGTCATTTTATCTTCTAATACTTCCCTATTATAATAATGCTCTGGAATGATACTTCTATTATAAAACCCTACATTCTTAAGTATAGTTTCATATTCTTCTACACTTAGAGCACCAGCAATACATCCAACCCACAGTTCAGCAGCTTTACCTAGCTCACTGGGAACTTCTCTTGTTAACACTATATCTGCTATAGCTAATCTGCCACCAGGTTTTAGTACGCGATATATTTCACGCATAACTTTTTCCTTATCTTCAGATAAATTTATAACACAATTAGATATAACTACATCAACACTAGCGTCTGGTAAGGGAATATTTTCTATATAACCCTTTATAAATTCTACATTTGATGCTCCCATGCGCTCTTTATTATTGTTGGCAAGGTTTAACATCTCATCTGTCATATCTAATCCATAAACCTTTCCTGTTTCACCTACATATCTTGAGGAAGCTAGAACATCAATGCCTCCCCCACTGCCTAAATCTAGAACAATTTCACCTTCTTTTAATTCAGCAAAAACGAATGGATTTGCACACCCTAAAGAAGCATTTATAGCTTCAAGGGGAACATCTTTTAAATTTTCAATATCATAAATTCTTGATGTGTCACTTATACCCGAACAACATAAATCCTCAGAAGCTCCACAGCAACCTTGAGCACCTTTGCTATTTGCAATATCTCCATAGTGTCTTTTTACTTCATCCCTTATATTTCGCAAGTCAATACCCCTCCATTTAAACAAAAACCCGCATTATAAAAAATTAATAATTCGGGTTTTTGTTCCATATACTTATTACTTTGTATCACCTGTTTTATTGTTCATATTCATCATCATAGACATCATTTTTGACATATCCATTTTAGAGTCTTGCATCATTTGCATGCCCATATTCATCATTTGAGGCATCATATCCATGCACACTGGCATAAATGCTTGCATCATTTCATTTGGATTTTCTTGACAAATCTTTGCCATCTCCGGACTTATGCTCTTTATAAACTCTTTTTTGTCTTGATCTGATAATTGATCAAATTGTTTTTTTACTTCTTCCATTAAGTATCTCCTCCTTTATAATGCACCTCGCCCTGACTCTGGAAACCAATGACGTGTATCATTTGCTATTTTAACTAATAGTAACATCAAGGGCACTTCAACTAAAACTCCTACCACTGTAACCAGTGCCGCAGCTGAATGGACACCAAATAATGCTATAGCCACAGCTACTGCCAACTCGAAAAAGTTACTTGCACCAATCATTGCTCCAGGTGCAGCTACACTATGATCGATTTTCCAAGCTTTTGCCCATCCATAAGCAACCCAAAATATGAAAAATGTTTGAATAATAAGTGGTATTGCTATAAGTAATATATGAAACGGATTATTTAAAATAACTTCACCTTGGAATGAAAATAGTAAAATTAATGTTAATAATAAGCCTACCATAGTAACTTTGCTTAAACTTCTAACATAAACATTTTCAAACCATTCCTGTCCTTTCTTATTTATTATATAAATCCTTGACAAATATCCTGCAACTAATGGTATTAATATGAAAAGCACTACTGAAGCAATAACCGTATCTAGTGGTACTATAACATGGCTTACACCTAATAAAAACATTACTATCGGAGCGAATAAAAACAATAGAATAATGTTATTTATTGATACTTGAACTAATGTATATCCAGGATCACCTTTGGTTAGATAACTCCATACAAAAACCATAGCAGTACATGGTGCAGCACCTAATAATATTGCACCTGCTAAATAATCCTGTGCTAAATCAGCAGGTATAAAATTAGCAAAAATAACTGTAAAAAATAACCACGCAAAAAAGAACATGGTAAAAGGCTTAATCGCCCAGTTTACTGTTGTTGTAACAGCTAACCCTTTAGGGTTTTTACCCGCTCTAACAATACTTGCAAAGTCAACTTGAACCATCATAGGATAAATCATAAACCAAATCAAAATTGCTATGGGAATTGATATATTAGCATAAGTAAACTGGTCTAGAGTTGTTGGAATTATGGGTAAAAACTGCCCTATAGCTATACCTATAACAATACAAAGAGCAACCCAAATGGTAAGATACTTTTCAAAAAAGCCTAATCCTTTTTCATTTTGATTAATCATTTCTTTGTTCAAGATTAATCCTACCTCCTTCAATTTAATTTTCTTATTAACACTGCACCGATTCTTTTTCACGATGCAGTATAAGTCTTTTCTGATCTTGTGTTAGTCCTTCTATATTTT
The DNA here is from genome assembly GCF_009734445.1 of Candidatus Syntrophocurvum alkaliphilum. Lineage (NCBI taxonomy): Bacteria > Bacillati > Bacillota > Clostridia > Eubacteriales > Syntrophomonadaceae > Candidatus Syntrophocurvum > Candidatus Syntrophocurvum alkaliphilum. The sequence continues at coordinate 2,357,481 of NZ_CP046457.1, read as the reverse complement.
TTAAACTATCATCTAATAGTGTTTTAATAAAGGGATACTCAACTAATGTTTTTTCATTCAAACTGTAGTATGTCCACTGAGCATCCTTTCTAGCCTTAATCAGCTTTGCACCTTTTAGTTTATTAAGATGACAAGAAGCATTTGATTGACTATCTACTATTTCCAAAAAATCATCTCCACTACAGTTGAATATGCTTATATTTAAATATAAGCATATTCTAATATTAAAATTGAAAGTTAGCAATAAATATTGTTAAGGTTTTGAAACTTATTATAAAAAAGTTTAGAGCAACATAGAAACTCCTATTCACTAAAAATAGGAGTTTCAAATATTTATTAAGTTTTAATAATATCTAATACTTAGGGTATACTTCTCTTTCAAAAGAAGCTCCATCTGTATATATAGCTTTTATTACTAATTTGTCAAAATCAACTTCTTGATCAAGTTGTTTTCGTTCAAACTCAATGATATTATCTCCAGTTGTAATTCCTTCATTACCATTTATTAATTGTTCTTTTCCTATAAGTCTTCCATTCTTATATTTTTTCAAATAGACCTCTTCAATTGTTAAAGGATCTAGTTCTTCTGGTTTAGATCTTGAAATGGATACAACAAATACATTATATTTATCATCATGAATATTAATATGTGATTCTATATGCCCATATGGCTTTGGAAGCATCCTATTCATAATTGATGTATTAATATCACTACTTTTCACCATATCATTATGCGAAACAGAAACGAAATATTTTAAACTGGGTTGATATTCTGCTTGTTCTACTTTTGTTTCTTGTATAGCCCGTTCATTTTTAACATTTCCAGACCTATGTGATTCTATTAAATTAACTATAAATTCTGGTTCTAATACTATTTCAATCGGCGGAACTGTTGCCTGAAATAACCCATTTACCTTCTCAACTGCATTAATTGTATTATACTCTTCTTCATTACCATATTTATAATTAAATACTACTGTTGAACCATCTTTTAGTTCTCTAATCTGCCACTCAAAAGTAACATTGGCTTCCCCCTTTTCCATATTAGTATCTATATCACTTATAGTTATGGGGCTTATCCAGCTTTGCTCTTTTCTCATATCGTTAATAATATTACTTAAATGACTTGTTTGTGAATTAACACTATGTAATACTTGATTTTGGTTACTTGAAATGGATTTAACCCTATTTTCTAGGTCGTTTAACTTTGATAACAAGCTATAATTAAACAATAAACTTATACATAGTGCCACTACTACAAAAATCTTAAAAAAAACCTTAAAGTGTTCCATATCTTAGCTCCTTTATATTTACTATCAACTACTACAATATCATATAAATACCAAAATAAGTGCAGGGAAAAATATGGATATTAGAGCAGTAAAAGTTTTGGAGTGGCCCCCAAAAACTATACAAAATAAGTACACTAAATTATGCTTTAATTAAAGGGGTAGACTATTGTATATTCTTTTATAAGAAGTTCGTAAAGAGGTGTAAATATTGGAGTGTCCTAAATGCCAATTTAGCAATGTAGAAAAAACAGACTGGGTTTATTGGGTTATTATAGGTTTTGCTTGGATAATCTGTTCTTTTATTATCAGGATATTTATTTCACCTTTAGGTAATATAATTTTTATAGTTGGTATTTTTTTGATCCTACTTTCTCCTTTTTTAAAGGATTTATATAAATGTACAAAATGCCATAAAATTTTTTTTGAGTAAAGCATAATAACGTAGAGAAATAAATCTAAGTTTACGCTCCCACAAACTCCGTTGCATTTTTATTAATACCATCAATAATGCTAACAATCTGTTTAGCTGTCTCTAGTGGGAATAGTTCAGTAATACTCCCTATATTAGAGAAAGGTTCTTCTTGTAGTACTTTCTTATCAAGCATATGTCCATTGCGAACCACATAATCTACAATGGTTTTTACAAATCTAATTTGTTTACTATCAAGGTTCTCATTAGTTAGAAATTCTGAAAATGCTTCATTGGCAGCTTGTTGATCTAAACCGATAATTTCTCTAACCAGTATGGTTAGAGGTGTATCGCCGAATTCTCTATCATATTCTTCTTTACTGCCTACCTCATTCCACAGTATCTTTTCTAATTCTTTAAAGTCCTGCTCTGATAGTTGTTTATTGGTTCTTAGTTTATGAATTGCTAAATGGCTTTGATTTTCTCTAATATATTTATTTACCTTTTTCTTATAATCCTTAAAATCGTTAGCACCGTATTCTCCTTCATTTTCAGCTACTTCTAATATTTCATCAGTAAAGTTGGTATAGTATATATTGGTTTTATTTTTTTCAATAAACTTAATTAAATCCCTAAGAGCCTCCCGAACCATTTCATAATCTAATAAATCAGCACTCTCCCAAAATTCTTCTTCTCTAACCTTATCTATAATATCTTTTTTAGCTAAGACTTGGGGTATTGTCCCTAGCTCAGATAGAGTATTTGCTGTTTGCATTACCTTCTGTTTACCTTTATTAGCATTAGTTCCTAGTATTTGGGCTAGTTCAATAGTAAACATTAAATAATCAAACCTTTTAGCTAACTCATCTTCTTCCAAGGAGGTTATTAGAGGTGCAATGTTTTCCTTTATATTATTAACATCTAAAACACCTAAATTATCCCACCATTCCTTTTGTGAGTATTGATCTATGTATTTTAGATATTGCTTTACAACAAAGTTATCTTTATTAAGAGCCTTTATTTCTGCTACACATTCTGTAATTAGCTTTTCTCTAAAATCTATATATTTTTGCTCTTGGTAATCTAGGTGTTGCAATTCTTTTATTAAATCAACTTTTATATTAAAGATTTTTTCAGTTAAGCTCTGAGCTTGTTTTATCTCCTTACCCCTAGCATTAACTCGAAAGAATTCAAAATTACCACAGAAATCAAAAATATAGAATCTTTCCTTATGTAATCCTGGTCCAAACAAGTCTTCACATAATCTAGTTCCTCTACCTATCATCTGCCAAAACTTAGCCTTTGACCGCACCTTTTTGAAAAATACTAGATTAACTATTTCAGGTATATCTATACCGGTATCTAACATATCAACCGAAACTGCTATCTGAGGCATTTTATTTTTAGCTGAAAAATGTTCGATCAAACTTGTAGAATAATTAGTCTCATGGTCTATTACCCTAGCAAACTGCCCTTTGTATTCGGGGTATAATTTATCAAACCTTTTTACTATTTCTACTGCATGTTTATGGCTTTTAGCAAATATTATGGTCTTTCCTAATTTATCTCCACCTTCTACTTTAATCCCTTTTTCCATTAGCTGGGTTAAGACTATATCAATAGTGTCATGGTTAAACAACCAACTATTTAATGCTGCACCACTAATATGATCAGGCATATCATCTTCAAAGGTTTCTTCATATTGCTCTTTTTCTTCTTCACTTAAATCATCATAGCTAATACCTTCTTCTAAAAACTTAAGCTTAGTTTCAATAGTGTTATAAGGGACTAAATAACCATCTGTTACAGCTTGTTCTAGTTCATAGGCATAAGTAGGAACATTGTTTTCTAAATCAAATATGTTATAGGTATTTATATCAATATCATCTTTAGGAGTAGCAGTTAAACCTAAAAGAATAGCATCAAAATAGTCGAATATAGCTTGATATTTTTTATAGATACTGCGATGAGCTTCATCAATTATTATTAAATCAAAGTGACCGACAGTAAAAAGCTTTTGCCCTGTTTTAGATTTGGTTTCATCAATAGCATTCATCATGGTGGGATAAGTAGAAAATATCATTCTGCTTTCAGGATTGTCTTTGCTATCTAGAAGATTACATAATGATAAGTCAGTTAATAAGTTATTAAAACTGTTTTTTGCTTGTCTTACTAATGCAGTTCTATCTGCTAAAAATAGTATATTTTTAGCCCATTCATAGCGAGTTAATAAATCTACTATTGATACTGCGGTTCTAGTCTTACCACTTCCGGTAGCCATTACTAATAAGGTTTTGCGATCACCTTTATCTAATGATTCGCAAACTGCTTTAACTGCCTCTTTTTGATAGTATCTATTGATTATATCTTCATTAATTGTAACTTGATTTAGAGGAATTCTATTTTTACGTCTATCTACAATTAATTGTAATTCCTCTTTAGAATAGAAACCGGCTACCCTTCTAGCAGGATAGAAGTAGTCATCCCATATGTAGGTTTCAAATCCGTTAGTATAGAAGATAACTGGCCTTTGACCAGTTGAGTTTTCTAAACAGTCCGCATATAGTTTTGCTTGTTGTTCTCCTATACGAGGATCTTTACTAGTTCTTTTAGCTTCTACTACCGCTAGTGGTTTTCCATTATCACCAAACAAAACATAATCAACATAACCCTCACCACTACCAGAAGGCATACCTATTACAGGATATTCTTCTAAACAATCTTCTGAAAATACCCATCCAGCATCTTTTAAATCTAAATCAATGTATTTTTTGCGGGTTGTAAACTCAGTAATTTCTTCAACATGGAATTTTTCTTCTTTTACTTTCGTTTCTCTAATTCGTTTTAATTCTTCTCTTAGTTTTTCATTTTCCGATATAGCATCTTTTAATTTCTTATCTCTTGAACCTAGCTGGTCATACAGGTTTTCTAGCTCTTTTGCAGTAACTTTTTGTTCTTGACCAGTAGGTAATATTTCTTCATTAAAGGTAGTATCATAAAACTCATCTGAATAACAATAATCCATCCAAGATACAAATTGATGTAGGTTATGTAATGATAAAACTGCTTCCTCACTAGTAACCTTATTAGCTGTGTGAGCAGCATTATTACCTAATTTGACTATATATTTTATTAAAGGAAATAGTTCAGGAGTAATAATATCTTGAAAGGTGCGGTTATGAATTAAACTAGATAAGTTGTCTTGATAAGGGATAGTTAAGTATCCATCAAATTCATATACCCATTTAACTGCTAATTCTAGAGCACGACGAGAAAGTATAGCTGTTACCGCAGGATTAATAGCTATACTTTTTTCTGCTTCCATACAAGCAGAAGTAAAGGTATTAAACTGAGAGTTATTTTCTAAGAAAGAAAAGTTAGACATAAAAAATCTCCCTTTATTTAAAAGGCACTAACTGTCTATTTCTATATAAATTATATTTAATTGTTCTTTTAGTTTTGGGATATCGGTTATTAGGGTTACCCAAACATCACCCATTTTTAATGTTTGATATTTGTGTGCTGTCACATCTCGCATACCTGCAATTGCTCTCCAAGCAACAAAATTATAGTCTTTTTTAAAATCCTCACTTAGATTCTTACTAAGCTCGCCAATATTTATAAGCGTCATACAAGCAGCTCTTTTAGTACGCTCATCAGCAATAAATTTTTCCAAGTTATAACCTTCTATTAATTCTTCTATAACATTAGCTTCTTGAATCATTTTCTTTATTATCTGTTTATTTTTACTGCTCATAAATATCAACAACCTCTTCTATTTCAATTAAAGAGTTTTCCTCAATAGGGTAATGTATTAAATCTACTTCCTTATTTAATCTAGTTTTTATCTCATCCCTAATTTCAGATAATAAGAAAAGAGACACATTTGAATATGAAAATTCTATTAAAATATCAATATCGCTCTCTTCATTTGCACATCCCTTAGCATAAGAACCAAATAGAGATATTCTCTTAATCGGATACTTTTCGGCTATATCTCTAACCGACTCTTTTATTTGTTCAATACTTGGCATAAAGATTCACCACCGTATTCTTCCAATTCCCATTTGTTTAATTTATAACAGGTAAATGGCTTTTTGCTTATTATACCATATTCTATTTCCAATAATTTACTAAACTACTGCTACTGAAATAGCTCACCCTTAAATGCCTTTTGCATAATACTATTAAACAAATTTTCCATCTCCACCAAACTCTTTTCCATCTGCTCCCTCTGTTTTTCGGTTTCTTCTACTATTTGGGCGAACTTGTTTTGGAGGGAGAGGGGGGGAATTAGAATTTTTATTTTCTTTATTTGACTTAAAACTAAATCTCTATTTGCAACGCCTCTAGTATACTGTTGAGATTGACGATAACAGTAATCCGTGTTAAGTAGAAACTCAAGATACCGACCGTTTAAAAGATTATTACTATACTTCAATACAGCTATATGTACCCAATTCAAAAAATCAAAATCAACGTCTACTAATTTTGCATATCCGGTAGTTCCGCCTTTTGTATATAAAATATCACCCTTTTCGGGTTTACATCTTTTAGAGTATAACTCATAGTCCTCATGAGAAATGTATCTTACATTTTTTAAATCCCATTTTCCATTTATAATATTATTTACTGAAATAAAAGGTATACCGCTTTCAACATAATTCAGAGATTTATGAGGTCCATCTTTAATAAAGTAACACGCTTCTCCTAATGTTGAAGTGCTCCAATTCATATTGTTGCTACTAAGAACACCAAACATATTTAAAAACACACTTTGCAAAAACTCATCTAGTTTTTCAATTTGCTCTTTTCTTTTGTCTATTAGTTCTTGGGCTTGGTCTAGTGCTAAGACTATTTGGTGTTGAATGTCTAAAGACAGTATAGGTACTTTTACTATATCAGCAACCTTTAAAGTTATTCCTCCTATTGTCGCCCCTCTAAAATCCTTTAAAATTTCACTTTGGCCTTTTGACGAAGATAAGTAGTAAAAAAGATATTTCGGATACACAATTTTTTCATCAACTGCTAATCTAAACAAATGTTCATTTATAGCCGCTTGTTCATAAGGAAAGTCGCTACTTACAAAGCTAACTTTACCAGTTGTTGCACCGTCTTTAACTATTAATATATCATTAAAGCTTATTTTTCCTTTTTTAAGTTTTTGGTAATAATCTATTGGAATAAACTTTAAATTTTTAAAATTAAAACCACCATAATAGTTTAAGTGTTCTCCACCAAGGCTTGGAATTCCCTCTTTAGTACTTCCACCTTTAGGTCGTCCACCACTCTCAATTTTTACAATAATATCTTTAAGAGTTTTTACCTCATTCATTACTTTTCTCCTTAGCTGTAATCATCTCTTCTAATTCATTTATTCCCTGCTCTATATCATTTTCTAATCTTCTAATAAAATCTAATATTACCTCCGGTCTCTCATACTCCACTTCATCATACTCTATTTCCTTATACCTATTTATAGACAAATCATAACCACCATTAACTATTTCATCTTTTTCTACAAAGAAAGATTGATCTGTTCTCTTTCTTTGTTCTTCATCTTTTAAGTTATTAAATCTAGCTATGATATCTGGTATATCATTTTGCTCAATTGGTGTTCTCTTGTCATCTAGTGAATGTCCATCGGCTTTCATATCATAAAACCAAACTTTATCTGTTCCACCTGCACCAGTTTTGGTGAATATTAATATAGCTGTTGATACCCCTGCATAGGGTTTAAAGATACCACTAGGCATAGAAATAACTGCATCTAATTTATGACTTTCAATAATCTCCTTACGCATAGCTTTATGGGCATTTGAGCCCCCAAATAAAACTCCATCAGGGACTATAACTGCACATCTGCCACCTGGCTTTAACATTCTTAAAAACAATGCTAAAAATAATAATTCTGTTTTCTTGGTTTTAACCACCTTTAATAAATCATTAGATACTGATTCATAATCAAGTGAACCTTTAAATGGTGGGTTAGCTAAAACCATGGTGTATTTATTAGTATCAGTATTTTGCTCAGTTAGTGAATCACGATAGATAATATTAGGATTTTCTACTCCATGTAAAACCATATTCATAGCGGCAATTCTTAGCATAGTTCTGTCAAAATCATAACCAAAAAACATAGTATTATTAAAATGTTCTTTTAGCTCTTTAGTAAAAAACAAATCCTCATGATTTTCCCTCATATACTCTACTGCAGATACTAAAAAGCCTGCTGTTCCTGCGGCTGGATCAGCAATTATATCTTTTGGCGTAGGCTTCATTAGGCTTACCATCATGTCTCTAATTTGTTTAGGAGTTCTAAACTGTCCATTTGTACCTGACTGCGATATTTTAGATAAAAGATACTCGTACAAATCACCTTTAACATCAGTATTATCCATAGGAATAGTCGATAAAGATGTAACTACCTTTTCTAAAAGTTGTGGAGTTGGTATTATAAATACCGCATCTGACATATATTTAGCAAATGACGATTCATTATCTCCATTTAGCTCTTTTATAAAAGGAAAAACTTCTTCTGCCATAACATTGTACATTCTAGCTGCTTCAAAGTGTCTAAATTTACTCCATCTTAAATGCTGTTTATCCTCAGGAAATATCCTTTTAAAATCTAAACCTAAAACTTCAGCATCCTTTTCCTGCTTAGTTTCTAAATCATCAAGACCTCTAATAAATAATAAATATGTAATCTGTTCTATAACAGATAAGGGATTAGTTATACCCCCTGTCCAAAAAATCTCCCATATCTTATCAATTTTATTGCGTAATTCTCCTGTTAGCATAATATCTCCTTTTGACAATTGATGTTGTTAATCATTTACATTTTCTATTTTAATCCTCTATGTAGATTTTAGCAATATATGGTCTAAACGTGGATTAAATATATTAAAACCACTTAACTGTTTCGTTGTCTTTTTTTATTTCTTTCATTTACTTGTTTTAAAGCCAAAAAATAGCCACTAGAAAATTATACTAGTGACTATTAAGTAAGACTTATAAATTTGTTATTTTCACATTTGTTTATACTACAATTTAATAAATTAAAATCAATTTTAGCTATTCACCTTTTTGTATTTAAGATTTATTATTAGTAATAGTAATTTTTGGAGGAATTATATGGAATATATAATATATTGTGATGAATCTGTAAAAAAAGGTGATTATTTCGGGAATTTTTACGGCGGTGCTTTAGTAAAATCAATAGATTTTGAAAAGGTAAGTAAGTCATTAGAAGAAAAAAAACAACAATTAAATCTCTTTAGTGAATTAAAGTGGACCAAAGTTTCACATCCATATTTGGATAAATATATTGACTTTATTGATTTGTATTTTGATTACATAAAAGCAGATAAAATAAAGATTCGTATTATGTTTACTCAAAATATACATATTGCAGAAAATCTAACAAAAGATCAAAAAGAAAATGAGTTTTTTTTATTATATTATCAATTTATTAAAAATGCTTTTGGTCTCGAGTATAGTAATCATAATAATAATAGAGTTAATTTAAAATTATTTTTTGATAAATTACCAGATACACAGGAAAAAAATAATAGATTTAAAACATATTTATTAAAAATTTATTATGGTAAAGACATATATTTAATTAGCGAAAACATTGTTGAAGTAAATTCACATAAACATGTTATATTACAAGGCATGGATATTATTTTAGGTTCTATTCAATTTAGACTTAACAATGAGCATAGAAAAATACCAGAAGGTCAAAAAAGAAGAGGGAAAAAGACTATAGCTAAGGAAAAATTATATAACCATATTTATAATAGGATTAAAGATTTATACCCAAATTTTAAGTTTAATATAGGTATTTCTACTGGAATTCATAATGATTACAAAAATAAATGGCTTTACCCTTATAGACATTGGCTATTTATACCAAGCAATCACACAATTGATTATACTAAGACTAAAAAAAATAAAAACCCCATCTTTCCTACATAAGTATCTCAAGTAGGCACTTAAGACTTCGGATCGACAGAGTTATTATTAACTATAATTTTAGCGCATTATTTTTTTTTTTGCAATAACTGTAATTCTAGCTTTGTATATATATTATTGTCTGCATTGGTGTAAATATTCAGTATCACGTGGTAAAGAAATTCATTGACATTCACAAATACTGGATATAATCAAATTGGCTTACTTAAATCAGTTTTTAATGTAATAAATTGTTTAAATCATTTTCAAGTGATTCATTTAAATTTAAGATCTCCTCTACCAATTTTGAATCGTAATAAATTTTATATTCATTTTTTGCAATTAATTCATGATATTTTTTTCCATGTAAATGTAAAATATATGCTAATTCATCTACTTGATTATAATCTGTTATCTTTCCATCTGATACTAGGGAAAGAGTTTCTGCAAGAGGAAAAGTTTTATTAAATAAATCTGTTTTACTATTTGAATCCCATGCTGAATTTGGTCCACTTGGTAAACGAGCAAACCTTGATGCATTTAGAAACAATGATATCTGTGCATTTCCATTTGCTCTGTTAAATAACTCTTTTTCTCTATTTTCCATATTATCTTCATACATAGCTAGTGTTTCAGCTGTGTTAATTAAAGCTGTACCAAACTGATAAAGGTTTCTTGCTGTTTCACTTTTTAAATCTGTTTCAAATGAATCTATAATTTTACTAGTATTGCTATAATAATAATAAAAGGCCATACTTTGAATAACTAACATAGCTATTAATGCTTTTATGATTATAGAATTTCGCATTTTAACATCCTTTCAGATTAGATAAATAACGGATTTATGACGTTGTTTACAAAGATTATAGTGCTGTACTAATTAGTTCTAATAAAAGTGTTGTTGAACTCTATTATCAACAACACTTTTTAATCATTTTATTAAAACATAGGGGAAAATAAATGTTCTAATTCCTTAAATTTATTTCGACTCATTAAGGCTTTCTGCTCAATATTATTAAATTCTATTTCATATGTTCTATTACCTAAATAGTTAATTTTCTTAATCTTTGTTGTGTTTACAATAAATGATTTATGCACTCTAACAAATGTATTGGGTAAGTTTTCTTGAATATCTTTTAATTTGCAATTCGCTTGTATTATTTCTTTATCTGTAATTATATTGAGATTATTTTCATGTTTTTCTATGTAAAAAATATCATCGCATTTTAGAAAGCATATACTATTTTTTACTCTTATCTTCACGATAGCTTCTTGTTGCGTTTTTATTTCTTTAGATAGTTCTGTAATTAGTTCATATAGTCTTTCTTTAACAATTGGTTTTAGTATGTAATCAAATGGATGTACTACAAATGAATCCAAGGCATAATTAGAGTAACCAGTAATGAAAACAAACTTTCCGTTATTATTAATTTTTTTAATTCTCTTTGCTACCTCTATACCATTCAAATCATCTTCTTGTTCAAGTTCTATATCTAATAATATTATTTCTGGTAAATGCTTGATACACATGTCTATTGCATCTTTACTATTAGAAGTCGGTATAATCTTTGAGACAAGAGGATGATCAGCTATGATTTTTTGTATGAATCTTAAAGTATAACTCTCATCTTCTAATATTAGTACTTTATACATTTTACTATCGGTCCTTTTTTAAAGATTCAGGTACCTCAGGTTCATATATCATTAATAAGCTATACGGACTATTAGCTCCAAATGATGCAACCAGAGCTAAAATTGAAGCAAAACTTGTCACAATATACGTCTTTATTTTATTAAACATAATTAACACCTCCTTTTCGATAAAGCAACTAAACTGTCATCAAGTTTACCAAAAATTGTATGTCCAAGTGGCGTAGCTAAGAATACACCACCTAACACACCCAATATTATGGCTAAAGAATAATCATAAATACCTTTATGATAAAAAATAATACTTAATCCCATCCATACTAATAACATAAAAAGTGAAATTGATTTAATTTTTTTAGCATTAGAATTATTAATATGTTGTTTTTGTTCTGTATAGCTAGGAATCCATTTAATTATACTTACAATTCCTAAAACAAACGTTATTAAAATCAGTAATACAAATGTATACACCGAATACTGCATTGTTGATATTTTCGCAAAAAAAAGTATTATCAGAAGTCCGCAACTTAAACATCGTAAGTATGAACTCATATGAATACCACCACAAAGTATTCTTATACTAGCAAAAGCTATTATAGCTACTAATGTTTGATGAAATAAAGAAAAAATCCATGCCAATAAAAAAAGTATAATTAACTGCAGTATAGAACCAATCAATAATTCTAACCCATAGGCATATATTTCTATTTTCTCATCATTTTCGTTTAATTCATGACTTATCTGGTTAGCAATTTTATGAGAAATTTTGCTAAGCAATGCTATGACTCTCCTTTACCGGTATAGATACTTGAAAAGTCGTTTTTGGATGGGTATGTACTTTTATGCTTCCATTATATTTTTCAACTATGTTTTTAACTATATATAACCCATAGCCAAGATTATCTGATTCTTTTGTTGTAAAACCTGGATTAAATATCTCATTAATTTGTTTGTTATTTATTTTTTCACCTGTGTTATGTATGTAAATTAAATAATTATTATCTTCTTTTTTTATTTCTAGTGTAACTCTTTTTTTATTTACATTAGCAGTTGTTGCTTCAAAAGCATTATCAATCAAGTTACCTATAATACTACATAACTCCCATTTTTTTAGGTGGATATTGTTAATATCACATTTAACTGCAAAATCAAATTCTATGCCTTGAAAATCAGCCACACTTTTTTTACTATTTAGTAATGCTGTTAGAGCTGGTTCACCCACGTTAACTATATTTTGTAGTTTCCTATAGTTGCGTGCTATATCATCAGTATATTCTCTTGCCGTATCATACTCTTCTAAGTGAAGCATAGCTTGTATTGTTTGGATATGCTTACTTGTCTCATGTCTTTCTGTATTAAGTATTTTTATTAAAGATTCGGTATTTTGCAGGAAACTTTTCAAATAGTTTCTTTCAGTTATAACCCTTACACTAACTAATAATTGATTAAGAGATATAATTACAAACCCCGAAAGTAAAACAATCACAATAATAAAAACTGGTACATAGGATTTTACAGTTTCTATGTCATTACTAAAATAAATTAGAAGGCTTATCACAGCTATTAGTAATGTTTGACTTAATATAGTGGTAATTATTAAAAAAGGAAATCTAGCCATCATACTCCTCTTTAGTTATATATTCAAAGTTATAATTGCTATATCTTAGATAAGCATAAAGTATAATCATAATTAGCATCTGTGGTATTGTAAAAAAGAAATTTAGCCAAGGATTTGTTGTTAAATCCTCAGGTGTAGTTTCTGTCATATTAAAACAAATAGGTAAGGTTATACTTTGTAAAACAGCTATAATTGTAATCCCAGTTAGAATTGAGATAAATATTTTCCATGGATTCTTTTTTGTAAGTATGACAGTAAGAATAATTAGTGTTAATAAACCTAGTACTGTATGAATAAAAAAGTATTCTAAGTAACGAAAATAATAAACTAGTACTGAGTTTATTGTTGCTATTATTAATATAGTTCTTATGTTTATATCTAATCTAAATAAATGAAATCCTATCATCATAAGCAACATTGCTTCTGGAATACTCTGAACTAACACTATATACCACGGAATTGTATGCATTTACTTTTCTTCCTTTTGCTTTTTACCAATACTTCTCTAGCAAAGATTGCTTTTCCTGTTAAATATAGTGAATAGCCACTATTTGTATGTGAAAGGTACATATGAAACACTAAAGTGCCATATTAGAATTGTTTATTATATTTAATTTTAAGATCTATATTTTTCAATCCATATCTATTTTAATATCCCAATAAAAAACCACCTTTTTCACAAGAAACAAAAGGTGGTTTTTGTACAACTTTTTTATCTTTTGTACGACTTTATTATATATTGTACAACTTTTTTATTTTTCAACAACACATTTTTCTACACGTCCCAGCTCTACTCCACTGTCACCGATTTGGCTAGGTTTCTTGGTTTATCAACATCACAGTCTCTAAACACTGCCATGTAGTAGGAAAAGATTTGTAGGGGTACTACTGATACTATTGGTGCTAGGATTGGGTTTAGGTCTGGTAGTAGTATTTGTTCGTCACATTCTTGACAGGTTTCTTGTAGGTTTTCTTTACATATTGCTACTACTACTGCACCTCTAGCTTTTACTTCTTTTATATTTGACATTGTTTTATCTACTAGGTGATCTTGGGTAATAAGTGCTAGTACTGGTACACCATCATATATTAGTGCTAGTGGACCATGTTTTAGTTCTCCGGCTGCATAGGCTTCGGCATGGATATAGGAGATTTCTTTTAGTTTTAGTGCTCCTTCCATAGCTACTGCATAATCAAAACTTCTGCCAAGGAAGAAGGTACTTTGAATATCTTTGTATTTTTCTGCTAGTGCTTTGATTTTATTTTGTTGAGTTAGTACTTTTTCTACTAGGGTATCCATTTTGAGAAGGTCATTATTTAGTTTGGTTATCTCTTCTTTACTTATTGTACTTTTAACATTTGCTAGATGTAATGCTAATAGATACATGATAACTAGTTGGGTAGTATAAGCTTTTGTTGATGCTACTGCTATTTCAGGTCCTGCATGAGTATATATAACTTTATCAGCTTCACGTGATACTGAGCTTCCAACTACGTTTGTTACTGCTAATACTTTTATGCCATTTCTTTTTGCTTCTCTGAGTGCTGCTAGTGTGTCTGCAGTTTCACCAGATTGACTTACTACTATCATTACTGATTTTGGAGTCCACAACACATCTCTGTATCTAAATTCTGATGCTATATCTGTTTCAACAGGTATTTTAGCGAGTTTTTCAATCGCCAATTTACCTACTAATCCAGCATGATAGGCTGTTCCACATGCAACGATATATATTTTTTCTGTATCTTCAAATATTTCATCAATGTTTAGATCTGACATATCAACTAGACCATCTTTTATTTTTTCTCGTAGTGTTTCTTTTATAGCTACTGGTTGTTCATGTATTTCTTTTAACATGAAGTGTTCATATCCAGCTTTTTCAGCAGCAATAGCGTCCCAAGTAACTTCAAATATTTCTTTATGAACTTTATTGCCATCAAAATCAGTTATTTCAACTGAGTCTTTTGTCAAAATTACTAATTCTTTATCTTCAAGTATATATATTTGTTTGGTTTTACCCAATATAGCTGGAATATCTGAAGCTATATAGTTTTCATTTTCTCCTAAGCCTACTATTAAAGGGCTATCTTTTTTAGCAGCTATTATTTTATCAGGTTCGTTTACACACATTACTGCTATGGCAAATGAACCCTGAACTTCTTTTAATACTTTACGTACAGCTTTTTCAAGTGATGTGTTTTTATAATATTTTTCTATAAGATGTACTATTGCTTCGGTATCTGTATCTGAAATGAAATCATGCCCTTCTAACATTAAGTCTTTGCGAAGTTTAGCATAGTTTTCTATTATTCCATTATGCACTACTACTATTTGACCAGTGCAATCTGCATGAGGATGAGCATTTACATCACTTGGTACACCATGAGTTGCCCAACGTGTATGACCTATCCCTATGTCTATTCCTGCCTTTTCTTCGAGTTTTTCGACCATAGTTGAAAGGCGACCCTTTTTCTTTACAGTTTCTATTTGGTTATTATTATATAAAGCTATACCCGAGGAATCATATCCTCTATATTCTAATTTAGAAAGACCATCTATAATTACCGGCACAGCATTGCCTTTGCCGATATAACCCATAATTCCACACATATAATTAAACCTCCGGTTTATAAGATTTATCGCATCTCTTTAAAATATTTAAGAATACTATTTTTTTTATAATGTCTATATTGGTGCTTTTTTAGTCAGAAATTGATTTTTTTAGGACAGTGAAACGTCCCCACGTCCTACTATAGTTGAAAAAGCGAGTCAAAAGGAAACAGTCTCCATTGACTCGCTATTAGCTCGCATTGCTCTATTCTGTTACAGCTTTTTGTAGGTTTCTAGGTTTATCAACATCACAATCTCTAAATAATGCCATATAGTAAGAGAAAAGCTGTAACGGTATTACTGAAAGTAATGGGGTTAGTACTGAGTTTAGTTCTGGTAATGTAATAACATCATCGAATTGTTTGCAGGATTCTTCTAATTGTTCTTTGCAGATAGCCATTACATTTGCACCTCGTTCTTTGACTTCTTTCATGTTAGACAAGGTTTTTTCTGCTAGATGGTCTTGAGTGTTTAGTGTTACTACTAGAATTCCTTCTTCTAGCAGAGCAAATGGTCCATGTTTTAGTTCTCCTGTTGGATATGCTTCTGCATGTACATAGGAGGTTTCTTTTAATTTTAATTGACCTTCCATTGCTATAACATGATCAAAGCTTCGTCCTAAGAAGAACGCATTTTGGACATCTTTGTATTTTTCAGCAATTTTTTTAATTTTTTCTTGTTGTGTTAACACTTTTTCTACTATTTTATCCACTTGCATTAAGTCATTGTTTAATGACTCTAGTTCCTCTTTAGGCAAGGTTCCTTTAACGCTGGCTAGATGAATTGCTAATTGATACATAGTTATTATTTGTGATGTAAATGCTTTTGTTGATGCTATTGCTATTTCAGGTCCTGCTTGTGTATATATAACTTTATCAGCTTCTTTTGCTATTGTGCTATCAGCTACATTTGTTATTGCAAGTGATTTAACTCCATTTTGTTTTGCTTTTCTTAAAGCATCTAGAGTATCTGCAGTTTCACCAGATTGGCTAACTACAATTATTAAAGAGTTTGGAGCCCACAATACATCACGATATCTGAATTCGGATGCTATTTCTGAATCAACTGGTATTTTAGCTAGTTTTTCTATTGCTAAGCGACCTATAAGACCTGCATGATATGCTGTTCCACAGCCGATCATATATATTCTTTCTACGTCTGTAAATATTTGATCAATATTCATATCACTTAAATCAACATCTAATGTTTTTCTAATTGTTTCAGGTTGTTCATATATTTCTTTAAGCATAAAATGCTCATATCCGTTTTTTTCATTTGTATTATTCAATTAGTACCCTCCCCAAATCTATGTTTTACATTATTTCAAGTTAAAACTATAAGTCTAAAATATACGCTTGTTTGGTTACGCACAGTATAGACTATATATAAGGCTATACTGTTTTTATTTTTAGATTTTCCCACTTGCACAGCCTTTTGTACTGATTATTGCTAACCAGTTTTGTAACTGTACTTACGATGGTGGTTCACCGGAGGGCACCCGCCGATTATTCGATTAACCCTCACCTCGTCATCCAGCACTTAAGTAAGTACCGGGTCAGGCGCTTTTTTGCCCAGTTAGGGCTATTTTTATTGGACAGTTTCTACTGCTTTTTTAATATCATCAATCACCTCCGTTAGTAAATCTTTATCAGGACCTTGAGCCATAATTCTTACTTTTGGTTCAGTACCTGATGGTCTAACTACTAATTTACCCCATTCCCCTAATCTTTGTTCTGCTTGGTTTATTGCTTCAACTACTAGTGGATGGGATAAAATCTTATCTTTTTCAGCAATTTTTATATTTACTAATATTTGAGGTTGTTTTTCCATTTCCTGTGTTAGGGTGGATAGAGACAACCCAGTGTTTTTAATTACTTCAGCTATTTTTAATGAGGTCAAAAGTCCATCTCCAGTTGTTGCGTGTTCTAAAAATATTATGTGACCTGATTGCTCCCCACCTAGAAGTGCTCCTGTTTCCTGCATTTTTTCAAGCACATAGCGGTCACCAACTTTACAATTTTCAATGGCAATGTTTTCTTTTTTAAGAGCTATTTCAAGGCCTATATTACTCATGACTGTTGCTACTATTTTAGATGGATTCAGTTTACCTTCTCTTAGCATATTAAGTGAACAAATAACCATAATAAAGTCACCATCTATTTCATTACCTTTTTCATCTATTGCTATACAGCGATCTGCATCTCCATCGTATGCTATACCTAAATCAGCTTTATTCTCTACAACAGCTTTTTTAATACTTTCTGTGTGGGTAGAACCACATTTTTCATTTATATTTACCCCAGTAGGTGTATTGTGGATGGCTATTACTTTTGCACCTAATCGTTCAAATAATTGTGGACCTGCTTCAAATGCAGAACCATTAGCACAGTCTAACACAATAGTTAGATTGCTTAGATTTTCTTTAAGGTCATAGATTGATACTAAATAATCTAAATAGTCATTAAGTGCTTCATTAACTTCATATACTCTTCCTACTTCTGTGCCTTGTGGACGCATTAAATCAGCTGTTCCTTGCTTAACTAGTTTTTCTATTTCATCTTCTATTTCATCTTTAAGTTTAAATCCAGTAGGTCCAAAGAATTTAATACCATTGTCCTCTACTGGGTTATGAGATGCTGATATAACTATGCCACATGAGGCTTCGTATTTTGAAGTTAAGTAAGCTATTGCTGGAGTAGGTAGTACCCCAACAGTTAATACATCGGCACCAGTTGAACATATTCCTGCAATAAGTGCTGCTTCAAGCATATCACATGATAGTCTGGTGTCTTTTCCTACTATTATTTTAGGCTTAGTATTTAATTCTTTATTGGCTAATATATGACTTCCAGCTCTACCTAAATCAAAAGCAAGCTCTGGTGTTAAGTCTATATTAGCTATACCTCTTACTCCATCGGTTCCAAATAAAGTACCCATAGTTCTAATCCTCCTCTAGTAATAAACATTTATGGTTTTACTGGCAAAAAGCTAAACTAAGACTACTCGGCTAGCAAACATGTTTATATATCTTTTGCATTTACTAAATCTTTATGGCTTAAAGTTGTAGTTTCTAAAGGTTTTGCATAAGTAATTATTATGTTTTCAGCAATTCGCAAGCCATCAACTGCTGCACTTACTATACCTCCTGCATAACCTGCTCCTTCCCCACACGGATATAACCCAGCTGTATTAATAGATATATTTGTTTTTTTATCTCTTTCTATCCTTATAGGTGAAGAAGTACGAGTTTCTACTCCTGTTAAAACAGCTCTTTCATCAACGAATGTTTCCATTTTAGTTCCCCAGTAGGTTATACCTCGATGTAATACACTATTTATTTCCTCAGGAAATAGATTCCAAAGGTTAGATGGTTTTATTCCTGGTGTATATGTTGCTATAGTGTTTTCTAGGGATGTAGTAGGAGTTTTATTAAGAAAATCTATAAGTTTTTGGGCAGGTGCATTATAGTTTTCTCCACCCATTTTATATGCCTTTACTTCTAAGTCTTCCTGATATTTTATACCTCCTAAGGTTTCATTGCCCCAATCCTCTGGCTTAACAGTAACAACTAAAGCACTATTGGCAATACCTGAATCACGTTTGTAGTAGCTCATACCATTAGTTACTACCTGACCTTGATCTGATGCAGCACCAATTACATAGCCACCTGGGCACATACAAAAGGTATATAAAGATCTGTTTGTTTCTTTATCCTTATAGGTTAAATGATAATCAGCAGCTTCCAATGAAGGATGATTAGCATATTCACCATATTGTTTTTTATTTATTTCATCTTGCAAGTGCTCTACTCTAACTCCTACAGCAAATGGTTTAGGTGAAATTCTTATTCCCTTATTATACAGGAGTCTAAATACATCTCGTGCACTATTACCAATTGCTAAAACTAATACATTACATGGAATTTCTATTTCTCTATTTATTATTATGCTTTTAACGTTATTATCGTTAATATTTACATCTGTCATTTTAGCATTAAAATAGACTTGTCCACCTAAGAAAACTATTTCATTTCTGATTTTTTTTACTAAATTCCTAATAATATCAGTTCCGACATGAGGCTTTTTTAAGCAGGCTATTTCTTCGCTAGCACCATACTCTATAAATGTTTTTAAAACATAATCTACTCGCTCATCTCCAATGCGCGTAGTTAATTTGCCATCAGAGAATGTACCTGCTCCACCTTCACCAAACTGGGTATTGCTACGTTTGTCTAGATTACCTCTTTGCCAAAAATTCTCTACTTTTTTAACTCTGTTGTCTACATCTAGTCCCTGTTCTAACACTATTGGCTTAAAGCCTTGGCGCGCTAAAAAAAGACCACAAAAAAGCCCGGCTGGTCCCGAGCCTATAATTACCGGTGCGTATGGAAGTTTTTGATTTCCTTCTAGTATTTCTTGGGGTTCTTTATAATTTATGGATAATACTTCAACACCATCTATGATGTTCCCTTTTATTTTAGTGTTATTTTTAATTTGTACATCTACTGTATAAGTAAAGTATATTTCTTTTTTGCGGGCATCCACAGCTTTTCTTACAATTTTTATATTTTCTATATCTTTTCTATCTATACGCATTTTTTTAGCTACTGCAATAAGTATGTCTTGTTTTTTATGTTCTAATTTTAGTTTTAAACCTCTAACGCGGTACATAATTTAAATCAACCTCATTTTCATTGTTGGTATCATTAACATCGTTATCAACTTCATCATCTAGTTCTGCTCCTTCTATATAGACTGTAATTACTACATTTGAAGGAAAGGCTCTAGCGCCCTCTGGTGTTTCTAAATCTATCGTTTTACTAAAGGTTGCATCCCTATTATCAAGATTTATAGTTTGGGTTGTTAACTCATCTGTCTCATCAATAATTCTTTTCTCACCAATTATCGATACTGAGTCAGGTTCAAGTGATACGCTATCTATTTGATAGCCGGGTACTAGTTCACCTGCAAAATCAGCTAAAACTGGAACTTGTTTTGATTCTCTTTCTACATTAATTGCTACATATGCAGTTATAGTTTCGGGAATTATTTGTATACCGTCACTTATAGTATTACCATGAACATCTCTAGCTACTAACTGAGTTCTTAGTGTTGTTATATCAGTGACATTACTCAAATCTAATGGGGCTGTTATTATTGATATACGATTTATTTCTTCTTGTTGACCCTGAACTAAACATCTATCTGCTGAAAGCAAAACATCAGCTATTTCAAACCCTGTAGGAGGATTTTGCCTAATTTCATAATTTATAGGAAATGTATTTTGTCCTACCTCTTGAATTTCTATTTCTACCATATCGGGTTCAACAGTAGTAATCATAGCTCCTCTTTGTTGTTCAACCTGAACAGGCACAGTATAAGTTCCTGCAGTTAAACCACTCAAATCTACAAAAGCTTCAATTTGAGCTGCTTCTTGAAAAGCACCCCACAATCTAACATTTACTCTTTCTGGTCCTATAACAGTTAAGTTTTCCTCTAGGTTTCTGTATTCTAGTCCGACATCACGTATATTATCAGGTGTTGCTAGTTGGCCTTGATTTATAACATAAAACCATAAGAGTATAGCCATCATTATTGAAATTACTTTAAGACCCGTTGTGTTTCTTTTCTTGTTTTTTTCTGTCACTTGACCACCTCCTACGGAAGGTCTCACTCCATTTTTCTCTTATAATTAAGTCTTTACCTAACATATCCTTTAAACTTTGTTTATCCAAGTATCTGTTTAATTGTCCATCTTTAGCTAATGATATCGCTCCGGTTTCTTCTGAAACTATTATTGATATAGCATCAGATACTTCAGATATACCTAATCCAGCACGATGTCTAGTTCCAAGTTCTTTATCCAAATAGGGGTTATCACTTAGTGGTAGAAAACAGGCAGCCTTTTCTAACCTGCCTTTATTAATTACTGCTGCACCATCATGAAGTGGTGTATTTGGCACAAAAATATTCACTAATAATCCAGCAGACACTGTTGCATCAATATCAAATCCACTATCTAAATATTCATCTAATTCAGCTTCACGTGTAATTACAATTAAAGCCCCTACTCTATTTCTTGATAATACTGTAACTGCATCTGTTATTTCATTTACTATTTTTTGATAACCTTCAATTTGAATAAATTTAGATTGAGTTGAAAAAAATTTACCTCTGCCTATTTGTTCTAAAATTCTTCTGAGCTCTGGCTGAAAGACAATAGGAATAGTTATTGCAAAAACTATCCAAAGCTTTTCCACAAACCAATTAACCATATCTAAATTTAAAAAACTAGCCACAACAGAAAACACAAGCAAAATTATCAGCCCTTTTAATAGCTGTTCTGCTCGTGTACCTTTTATTAACAGAAGTATTCTATATAACACATATGAAACTATTGATATATCTATTAAAGCCCTTATAATGTTCCAAGGACTAGCAAAGACACCAGATAAAATAGTCAAGTCCAAAGTAACTTTCCTCCATGCATAACCTTTATTATTATTATGCCAGGTCATTGGTAAAAAATGCTTGATTATATTTATTTATAATGAAAAACTGCTAAAACTCCGTCTGTGAGTTGTATAGTTCCTCTTTCTTCTCTTAGTATATTAGAAATTGCATAGGGATTACTCTTTTGTAGCTCTTCGTTTACTAACGGGTACTCAAAGCCTGTTTTGGTTATTCCTTTAGCCTCATCACTAAGAGCTAAGACTGATACTATATCTCCTTTTTCTCCATCAATCTCAACCTTATTATTTGTAATATAAATAGTTAAATCAGAAGTAAAATGACTTACTTTTATTCCTTTATTAACTAACTCTATACCACTATAAATACTCGATAATGTATGATCTAACCTATCCCCTATTGTTCCCAAAAATACAACTTCTTTGATAGCATGAAATTCTTCTGCAATCATTAAAGAAAGCTGAGTATCTGTAAAGTCTTTCTTTTTAGGATATTTCTTTACTTTTACACCTTTTTCTTTATAATAACTCTTTACATGGTCAGCAATTGAATCCATATCACCAACAATATAGGTAGGGGTAATAGCTGTTTCATATGCAAAGTTTGCTCCTCCATCTGCACATATAATTATATCAGCAGTTGAAATTTTTGATTTATAATCATCTATATTACCATTATAATTACCATTTGCTAATACTACACATAACATTTATTGCGCCTCTCCTATACAAATAATGTTTAAAATTGTTTTCTAATACATAATATAATAGAAATTCCTTGATAGCAAATAATATCCTCAACATTAAATCTTAATAGTATTTTAAATTGACAAAAAAAATTGCGTTAATTATAATGCTAATATCTATTTGAAATAAGGGGGGGACAAAGATGACCTATATAATTACAGATGAATGTATAGCTTGCGGCGTATGTGAAGACGAATGCCCAACTGAAGCAATAACTGAAGGTGAAGACATTTATGTTATTGACCCCGAACTTTGCACTGAGTGTGGGGAATGTGCTGATGTATGTCCAACAGATGCTGCACAACAAAAAGAAGAATAATATGATTAATACATAAAAAAACCCCTAAAGGGTTTTTTTATTTTTCTGCTATTTTTAATTACATGAAAATGAGATAGTTTTATTTCTACCGGCTCCCTTTGCTTGATAAAGAGCATTATCAACTTGGTCGATTAGTTGATCTGCCGTTATCCTACCTATTTTTCCCTCAGTTGACATAACACCTAAACTTGCAGTAACTTTCAGCTGGTTTGTTCCATCAGATAACAAAATATTTCTGTTTTGAACAGCAGTCCTTATTCGTTCTGCTACACCCATACTTTGTTCAACAGTAGCTTCAGGCAAGCATATGATAAATTCTTCACCACCATATCGACAGAGGAAATCATATGGCCTACATGACTCTCTTAGACAATCAGCTACATTTTGTATTACAAAGTCACCAGCACGATGACCATATTCATCATTAATTCTTTTAAAGTGATCTAAATCAAGAAATATTAACCCAAGTGGCTTATTGGCTCTTTTAGAACGGTTTATTTCGGCTTCTAATCTATTAATAAAAGCTCTACGATTTAGTAAACCAGTTAAATAATCTTTACTAGCAACTGCTAGTATCCTTTGCTCAAGATTCAGTATTCTCTCACCTATTTTTAATCTGTATTTTAATTCGTCTGAATTAAATGGTTTTGTAATATAATCATCAGCCCCAGCTTCTAATCCCATAATAATATCTTCAGGTTTAGTCCTAGCAGTTAAAATAATAATGTATATATATTTATCATCACTACGAGCACGAATTTTTTTACATATTTCTATACCATCCATTTTCGGCATCATCCAATCAAGGATTGCTAAACTAGGATAGTCTTCTGTTTCAAAAACTTGCCATGCTTCTAAACCATCATTGGCTACTATTACTTCATAATCCCATTTATTCAAGGTGTCTTGTAATAGGTTACGTGATATTGGTTCATCATCTGCTATAAGTATTTTCACATGCCTCATCCTTCTGCTTTATATAATTAAAAAATTAGCTATAGTTAATCACCCTATATACAACTTGACTTAATTCTATTAAATTATAAGGTTTGCATACGAAAGCATCAAAGCCACATTCTTGATAGTTTGCAATAATAGGATCATTAGAATAACCACTGTTAACAATTACTTTTGCTTTAGAATCTATTTTTCTTAAAATATTTATAGCTTCTTTACCTCCCATACCTCCAGGAATAGTTAAATCCATTATTACTACATTAAATCTATCACCTTGGATTAAAGCATGCTTGTATTTAGTTATTGCATCCAAACCATTTCTAGCTAATTCAACTTCGTATCCTAACGAGCAAAGCATTTGCCTAGCAGTTTCTCTTATCGACTTTTCATCATCCATAACTAATATTTTTCCACTACCTTTTATTATACCACCTGTGTCAAAGCAATCTTGTTGATATTTTTGTTCTGATGCTGGTAAATAAATCTGAAATGTTGTACCTTCTCCTAGATTGGAAAACATTCTTATATGTCCATCATGTTTTTGGATAATAGATAAACAAATAGCTAGCCCTAACCCACTACCATTAGCT
Source organism: Candidatus Syntrophocurvum alkaliphilum (assembly GCF_009734445.1). NCBI lineage: Bacteria > Bacillati > Bacillota > Clostridia > Eubacteriales > Syntrophomonadaceae > Candidatus Syntrophocurvum > Candidatus Syntrophocurvum alkaliphilum. The sequence goes on along the minus strand of NZ_CP046457.1, from coordinate 2,332,860 downwards.
TTCGTGGTATAAAATGGGTCAAATATATTTTGTTGATGTTCTAATGGTATTCCTTCACCTTCATCTTTTATTTTTATTTCAACATATTTTCCAGCAGATAGAGTAGGTATTTCTTCATTATTTAAATTAATATTTTTGGTTTGCACAGTAATTAATCCACCATTAGGCATTGCTTGGACTGCATTAAGTATTAGGTTATTGACAACCTGACTTATTTGATCTTTATCTACATCAATAGGTGATGTGTCTTCATCCATATTATATGTGCATTGTATATTAGAACCGCTTAAAGCAAAATTCACAGTGCTCCTAACTAACTCCCGTATTGACACCGTACTTTTAACAGGTTCACCACCACGTGAAAATGTGAGTAGTTGATTAGTTAATGATTTAGCATGTAATGAAGCCTTTTCTACTTCATCAAGAAAATCTATAATTTCATCTCCTGATATCATTGTTTTAGTTAATGCTATATTTCCTAAAATAACAGTTAATAAATTATTAAAATCGTGAGCAATTCCTCCTGCTAAAAGACCTAATGATTCTATTTTACCCGCCTTTAACATTTCCTGTTCTATTTTTTGTTTTTCTGTTATATCACGGATAACCCAAACAGTCCCCGAAAGTTTTCCTTGTGAGTTAAGTATAGGGGCTCTACTTGCTTCAACTTTAATTTGGTTTTGATATCTATTAGTTAAAAGACCATTATTAATTTGTATTAATTGATTTTGTGGTTGTTCATCATTTAATATATAGCTTGTACTTGCATTTGTTTTGGTCTGCTGTGATAAGTTAATAATATCCATTGTTTTCTTGCCTTCTACCTCTTCCTTTGAATAGCCAAGTAAATCTTCAGCTGCTTCATTGATTAATGTAATATTATTTTCTTTATCCGTTGTTATTACTGCATCTAATATACTACTAATAGTAACTCCTAAAAATTCTTTTTCTCTTGCAAGCTCTTCATGAACTCGTTTACTTTCAGTTATATCCTCAGCTAATATCATTCCACCTTTTATTTTTTCATCTTCAATTATAGGTGAAGAATTAAGCCAAAAAATACGCTCTTCGCCATTTTTATGTAATAAAGGCAATTCATAGGCCTTTGGTTCTCCAGCATTCAATCTAAAATTTATTTGCTCTTGTACTTTTTGTTTTAGCATATCATCTACAAAAGATAAAACATGCTTGCCTATAACCTCTTCAGGATGATATCCTAATAATTCTAAAAATTTCTTGTTAACAAAAGTTAGTTCTCCACTTGTATCGTAGGTACAAAAAAGTTCATTTAAATTATCAATGAGGGTATTTAGATAACTCACTTGTCTTTTTAGGGCATTTTCACTATTTTTTAGTGCTTGTTCAACCCTTTTGCGTTCTAATATTTGATCTCTTAATATTCTATTTGCTCGTGCTAACTGTTTAGTTCTTTCATCTACTCTTTGCTCTAATTCTTCTTGTGCTTTACGCAACTCTTGTTCTGCTAATTCACGAGCTTTTTCAATTCTTTTACGCTCAGTTATATCGTCGGCTAATACCATACCACCTGTCACTTTTTCTTTCTTTAAAATAGGTGCCGAATTTAATCTAAGAATTCTCTCTTTCCCATTCTTTTGTATAACAGGTATTTCATAACTGTTAGCTAAAGATTTTTCTAAACGATCATTTAATTGTTCCTTGACATTTTCTTTGAGTTCATCAGGTACAAAGTTTGTTACATGTTGCCCTACTAGCTCATCAGAAGAATAACCAAGTATTTCAAATGCTTTGTTATTAATATAAACAATCTTTCCATCAATGTCATAAACATAAAAAAGCTGATTCATATTTGCAAGAAGAATGTTTAAATAATCAATTTGTCTTTCTAGATGATTCTTGTAATCACAATCACAATTTGTTAGCTGGCAGTTTAATTCATTGATAACATGCATCTTTAACCCTCCCTAAAAAGCACCTAGTAAATAAAATTCTGTAATTTTATTGTTTTTCCTTCTTTTGTCAATAAATTGGATTATTTTACTATTCTAATCCTGGAAAATCTAACTGTCGCAGCGCCTCGTATAAGACAATGGAAACAGAATTTCCAAGATTTAATGATCTTCCTATCTTTAACATGGGAATACGTATTTGGTTATCAGGCAATGTTTTTAATATTTCTTTTTTTATCCCACTGGTTTCAGAACCAAAAACTAATAAATCATTTTTCTTATATCTTATATCCGTATATTTTTTTTGGGCTTTAGTTGTTGCCAAATAAAAGTTATGTTTAGTATATTTTTTTGCAATCTCCTCAAAATTTTCCCATACTTTTATGTCTAATTTATCCCAATAATCAAGCCCTGCTCTTTTTAAATAACGATCTTCTATAGAAAAACCTAATGGTTTGACTAAATGAAGAGACGTATTTGTTAGTGCACATGTTCTTGCAATATTACCTGTATTTTGTGGAATCTCTGGCGAAATCAAAACTATATGCATTTTGTCACCTCTTTGCTAAATTAACAAAACAAATTGCCATATCCTATTAAGTATAATGTATTTTTTTTATATCAAAAAGTATTTTTATCCATTTTTAACCATTAATATTTTTATTACTTCAAACATAAGTTGCTTGCTTGTGGAAAAGACTATAAAAAAACATAAGGAGCGATAAAAATGATAAAATTTAAAAATTTAACTGCAGTAATACTTCTTTTAACATTTTGTCTTGCTAATATAGGATGTCCTCCACCAGCAGAGCGACCAGAAGAAGAAGCTGAATTAGCCCCTGAAGTAGAAAAATATACTGATGAAGAACCTACTATAAGCTTATATAGAAAAGATACAGGGGAAACTGAACACCTTCCTATAGAAGAATACTTAAAAGGTGTAGTAGCTGCTGAAATAGGTAAAGAATTCCCTATGGAAGCTATGAAGGCTCAAGCCATTATTGCCCGTACCATGACTCTTGCATTAATTGAATTTGATGGTGGAACTCAAGATTTACACGGTACTGATGCAAGTGACGATCATACTGAGTTTCAAGCATATAGTGAAGAAGAAATTAATGAGGATATAGAAAGGGCTGTACAAGAAACCCGTGGACAAGTTATAACCTATGATGGCAATTTTATATGGGCAATGTTTCACTCTTTATCAGATGATTTAACTGCTAGTCGTGAAGAAGGTTTTCCCGGTATTCCCGAAGAGGCTGATGCATATCTACAACCAGTAGATACTAAAGGCATGGAAAATGCTCCTGAGGAATATATTGATTGGACAGTTAATGTACCTGTATCTGAAGTACAGCAAATAATGGGAGAAGAAGCTGGCAATTTAGAAGACATTGAGGTCAGTGAACGTGGACCTTCGGGAAGAGCTACAGAAATTTCCGCAGGCGAAGCAACTATTCAAGCTATTGATCTAAGACAAGAAATAGGTTTTGACACTTTATATTCAACTATCATAGAAGATATTGAGGTAGAAGACGATAACGTTGTGTTTAGAGGAACAGGCTGGGGTCATGGAGTAGGAATGGAGCAATGGGGGGCATATACTATGGCTGAAAATGATAAAACAGCTAAAGAAATTGTTGAACACTACTTTTCAGGAACAACTTGGACAGATCTTTGGGAGTAACTAAAATGGCAAAAACGCCCGATTAATTCGGGCGTTTTTATTTTAAAGTATATATGAGCTTGTACCTCTTTCCATATTCAGGACATGTAATAGCTACCAAATGAGCTTGTTTTTTTTCATATTTCCTAACTACTTCAAAAAGATTATTAGTATGAATATAAATTAACTGCATTATATACCTCCTGCCTTTATAATTTGCCAATGAAATTTTTTTATTACATTGCTAACAAAATATAAGGCGGTTTCTAATTGCATTAGAATAAAAATCAGTACATTCTACTGCAAAAAGTAACTATAAAAAACTTAAGGCTGAGCTAACTTGTTTATCTAAGTCCCAAATAGCAAGGCGTGGTGCATAGATCACGGCTAAGTATAAATAAAATTTCATCTTAGATAGCCGATTCCATAGTCTAAGTTTTGCTTTTCGCAGTGAAACCAAGTATATATTAAAAATAATGACTACAAAAAAAGCTCTAATGGAATATCGGAATATTCAGTAGCTTGTAAGAAAGCTTTAGTGCGATCGGTATTTTTATATTCTTCTATAAGTTCTTTAAACATTTTATCCATACTAGTCATTCCGCTTGATGTATTATGCTTTAGGAGTCCATTTTGTTCAGCAAAAAGATGCGTTGCTGATATGCCTGCAACTGTGATTGAATAAATAAGCTGTTCTGTTTCACCTAATAAATCTGAACATATATAAAACCTACATATAAGCGAACGTATTAAATATATAGAGCAAATATTATCTTTTAAAAATATACATGGCTCTGGCTGCATTCTAAGTAATCCGTTTTTAACCTTATCAGTTTGAAAGTAATCTTTTATGAAACGATTATAATCATTATCAAATAAAGACGCCATTTTCTTGAAAGAAATTATGTCAGGAATTACATAAGCTGAACTACAGCAATTTATTGTACAACCCTTACACATGGCATAATTGTTAGCTGCATACTTTTTATACATAGAGTTATCATCACAAAGTGGCTGCCACGACTCTAGCAAATCAGCTACTGTGGCTTTTTTATCAATCACCTTAATCCCTATACCCAACTTATCATTTTCAATTTCAGTATATACTTTAACTTTACTACTCATTCCCAAATAACATCCTCTTTTATCACCTTAGCAGGATTACCCGCAACCATAGTAAATGGGGGAACATCCTTGGTTACAACCGCATTGTTTGCAATAATTGCACCTTGTCCAACAGTTACTCCTTTTAAAATAACAGCGCGAATTCCAATCCACACATGATCCTCAACCCTAATGGGCTCAATTTTGGTACGAGGCTTTTCTCCCTTTACTCCAATTGAGTGTGAAGTAGTATCCATAAAACATACGTGCCAACTTATTGCACAGTCCTTGCCTATTGTTATTTCCTTTACTGCTAATATATTTGAATAGTCTCCTATGTAAGAATTATCATCTATATAAATACGCGCATTTTTGCCTGTCGAGATTCTTACTTTGCGTTCAAGTAAAACATTGTTTCCAACGTGTACTTCTGAATTTTCACCAAGCCACAACCATCCTGCATTACGAGCTCTTATATTATCTCCATAGCTGGTTAATTTTTGTTTTACTCTCCAAGTTGAAATAGCATCATATAGGAGTTCAAACATTTACTGATTGCCCTCCTTAATACCTAAACGTGCTAATTCATCACTACGATCATTCCATTTATCCCCAGAGTGCCCTTTTACTTTTTTTAATATTACTGTGTTTCTAGAAGATAACTCTACTAGTTCTTTCCATAGATCTTGGTTAGCTACCGGGTCCTTTTTGCTATTTTTCCAACCATTTCTTTCCCAGTTTTCAATCCATTTTTGGTTGAATGCATTTACAATATATGCACTATCCGAATATACTTCCACCTTCCACCCCGTAACTTTAAGCATCTTTAAGGCTTCAATTACTGCCTTAAGTTCCATCCTTTGGTTAGTTGTATTATCTTCATATCCATATATCTCTTTAATTTTTTCACCATATATTAAAACAGCACCCCACCCTCCTGGGCCAGGGTTGCCTGAACAAGCTCCGTCAGTATAAATAGTAACTTCTTTCATATGTGCTACTCCTTATCATGTTTAGGATTTTCACTTACAATTTCAATAGCATGGACTAAAGCAAGTGTTAGCTCATGTTTAAGATTTAAGTCTAAATAATTAGCCCGCACAAATGCTGATCCTTCATTACTTACTACATAGCAAGGTTTTAGACTGTTTAAGGTAAGTGCTACTATATCAGCACGACATTTTTCACATTTGCAAATTCCATCTTTTTGCTCTAGTATATCATCTATTGTTGCCCAAACCATTTTTTCTACAACATTTATAACTTCCAAAATTATTTCCCCTTTCATAGGGTATTATTATAAAATATTAGTTAATTCACGTAAACTCTGTATATGATAATTACAATCCTCATGAGGCTCTTTTGCATTTGGCGCTAACCAAATTGATTTCATTTGAGCTCTTTTAGCCCCTTCTATATCAGTAGTAGTATCATCACCTATATGTATAGCATTAGTATTTTTTACCTCCAAATTTTGTAAGGTGTATTCAAAGATTTTGACATTTGGTTTAGCCCATCCTATCTCATTAGAAAATACTAAAAGATCAAAATATTTATAAATATCGTCTAGTTTCATAACTTCCTTTAATATAACACCAGGTGTAACACCAGTATTGCAAATAACAGCTAACTTGTATTTTTCTGAAAATGAAGACAAAATTTTGATAACATCAGTATTAAGCTCTGGTCTTTTTTCTAATAGAAAGGCAGTATAAGCATGATATATCGTTTTCCATTGTTCTTTATTAACTTTTATATTTAATTTATTTAAAATAAAGTCTACCTGTTCATTAGGAGTCATGTCTAATCCTTCTTCACGCTGTCTTTTATAAGCTGCTTTCCAACATTTTTTAAAATTATCTTTAATATTATTCTCGTCTATATTATTAAAATCACAGTTTATAAGTGCTGTTTTGATATCATTTACTCTTTTAGTTATAAAATCGGTACTAGTTGGAGCTTTATATAGAGTATCCCAAAAATCAAATGTTACTGCCTTTATCATTTTTCTTTTTTCTCCTTCGATTAAATTGTATAAGCTTAAGTTATTATTACTTTATTAAACCTAAATATTCCTTTATTAAAATACCATAAAAATAAGCAATTCCCTATGCAATTAAAAAAATCCCCATTACTGGGGATTATGATTCTAAGACTTTTTTCTCCGTTTTTTCTGATTGTTTATTGAAACCAGCTACATCACCATCTAGGATTGCTTGATTATCAGTTTGCCTTTCTTTATTAAGGCTTCTCATTTTATCTTTTATCAATGAAGTATCAGTTTTATAAAATCCTTGGCCTTTGAAAACAACACCAACATTTTTACTTATTATTCTTTCAACCTTTGAATTACAGTTGGGACATTCCTTAAGTGCTTCTTCAGTTATTCTTTGCTGCTTCTCAAAATTACCACATTTTTCACATTTATAATCATAAATCGGCATATTTATTTATCTCTCCTTTACAACTTTACTTACTTTTTTATATTGAAAACGATTATTTGTCAACTGTTTTATTAATCCTATATGAATATCGTGGCATAAACTACTAGTGCCATAAGTGCATTCCACATACCATGAGCTATAGTGCAAACAATGATACTTCCTGTTTTCTCATAAATATAGCATAGTACTATTCCTCCTACAGCAAGTGGAATTGCCCTAAGTAGATCAAAATGTGCTAATCCAAAAACTATACCCGCTATAATTGCTCCCCATTTTGGACCTATATAATTTCTAAAAACAGGATAAATCATGCCTCTATAAAATAGTTCTTCAGATAGTGGAGCTAAAACAGCTACGACTACCAATAAAATGCCAAATGACTGAATTGTAGTAGCTGAACGAATCATTTCCTCTACAAATTGTGGTTCAATGTCTGGCTTCAAGTATTGTAATGGAATTCCCATAAGTGTTATTCCAATCATTAAAAGAATTCCACCGATAATTCCATATTTTACATAAAAGTTAAAAGATGCTTTTTTAAAGCCTAAATCTTTTAGTGTAATTCTGTTTCTGTATGCTACTGTGAAAATTAATAAAATAGTAACAAAAAATTGAAAAAGAAAAGCCGTTATAAAGAAATTAATGTCAGTATCAGCTAAGTTAAATATATTTAGAAAAAAGTAATAAACATTATGACCATAAAATCCAAATAATAGACTAAAAAAAATAATCCCTAAATAAATAAATATAATTTCTTTAAATCCCCATTTTAAATTAATTCTCAAGTTCACACCACCATTTTAAAACATTCCGAATTTGACTTTTTTTACACAATAAATATATTGAATTAATTAAAATAATTAAATATATTTAGTCAATAATAATATTAAATATTTTTATTATATCAAAAAAGGAGGTTTTTATATTGACTCCACTATCGTATATTATTTTATTGTCACTCGCCCTTATCGCATTACTCTTTGTTGTATTAACGTCTTTAAATAAAAGAGAAGAAGAACGTAAGCCTATTGAAAAATTAGATTTTGAAACTGCAGGAGAACTAAGTCCTGAGGAGGTAAGGTTAGCAGACTTAGATCTAGACTACAACAAAAATCAAATTGTCTTATATAGCATGCAACCTAATAAGCTTTTTGTAAAATGGCATTTAACCCAAAAAACATGGGATAAAATTGAAAACAAAGATATTAAATTAGATGATATTTTGCTTCGTGTCTATAAAATTGAAGGCATTGTAAAATCTTTTGATTTTAGTGTTAATGCTACCTATGGGGGGCAAGAAATTGATTGTACACCAGGTACTGCATACTATTGTGCCTTAGGCATTATGAAAGATACTGGTTTTTCCCCATTAGTAATTTCTAACACAATTATTAGTATGAGAGAAACTATACATTAAAAAAGATTAATGATAGTAAAACAACTAATGCATGAGTAAAAAATAAACTAGCACTTAATCTTTCGACAGACCAATTGAATAAATCTTTAAGAATTTTATTGCCTTTAAAAAACTTATTAAAACTAAAAGTTAAAGTAATTATATGATAAACTTCAAACCCAGCAAAAATAGCAGTTAGGATAATTAGTGCATAATTATCTATAACATTAAATACAAGTACAAAATATATTATTTCTAAAAGTATAGATAATATAAGCATAATCCAAAGCTGTAATTGAATGCTTTTACCTTTAGTGATCATCCAGTTCGCTAATGCTTTAAGCATTTCATATTCAAATTTTTCAGGACTACCTTTAATAATATGGAAAAAATATGGTGAGTAAACTAATAAAATTAATACTGCAATTATGCTTAATGTAATAATCATTAGTGAACCAACCTTTCTTTAAACTCTTAACAATATATCATAATAAAAGGATTTAAAAAACGGTATGAAAAAAAAAAGAATTAAGTTAATAGCTTAATTCTTTTTTATTTCTTAGACTATATATTTTTCATTACTATTTAGGGCTTGTTTGATTTGATTTAAAATAAATGCTTTATCTTCGTATAGATGAACATAATCTAGGTGATCAACTTCTATTTTTAAAAGTTTACCTAAGTTAAAATCCTTATAATTATTTTCATAAAATTGATTTAACATATCCCAATATTCACGCTCAACCGCTATCTCATCAGGTCGACCTCTTTTATGAATTCTTCTTATTGCTTCATCTGTATCTACCTTTAAATATACCAACAGATGAGGTGGATATATCTGTTCTAACAAGGTATATAATAGGTTTTTATATACTGCATATTCTTCTGTGCTAAGATATCCTTGCTCTAAATACATGCGAGCAAATATTCTATCTGAATAAATAGAACGATCCATAACAGCTCTTCCTATTTTCATGGCTTGCTTATATTGTTTAAATCTATTAGTTAAAAAATTAGTTTGCATTGGAAATGCCCAGCGTTCTCTATCATAAAAAAATTTATGTAGTAACCTATTTTCATCATCAAACATTTCATTAAAAGGTTTTAAGCCAAATTCTTCCGAAATAATTTTAACTAAGCTAGATTTCCCAACACCCGTCACGCCATCTACTACTATTTGTACACTATTCTGATTTTCCACATCCTTATCTCCTTTCTGAGCCATTACTATTCAAAATTAATTTCTATGTTAAATTCAAAAATCCTACTGTTAAATTTTTTGGATATAAGGACTTAATGGAGAAAAATGTATGGAAAATAATCACGGGGCGGAAGCACGGGGACGGTTCTTTTGCTTCCTTTTGAAAAGGAAGCAAAAGAACCGTCCCCGTGCTTCCATCGTCCCCCTTTGATTCTCTCGTCCAGTTATTTACGTTCCATCGCTTTCTAGTATTTGGTATGAGGCTCTAACGATTGTTTTTAGCCTTACATTGCCCCCCCAAAGGCGGGCGATGTATTTTAAGGTCTCATGTGCAAATTCAAGTTGTAGTTCCCTACCATCCCATTCATGCTCTAATAATAAAATGTTATCTTTTTTGTTAACATCTATTACTTTTATATTAGGTACAGCTTGAATACCAACATTTGTAGCTAGATTATCTCTTATTTCCTTCCAGCCCTCATTGTCTGCAACTTCTGTTATAATGTAATCTCTACTTCTTTTCCTATATTCAAACAGCTTTAGTTCCTCACATAGTTCTCTATTTAGATATCTTCTGATAAATGATGAATCTCTTTCCGTTTCTCGAATATTGAATATTTCGTTTTGAGCTAAGCTATTGTTATCAATATATTCAAATATTTTAAAACCAATATGGTAAGGATTTAAACCACCTTCAAATGTTCTTATTACTTGATTGTGTCTTTTTAAAAATTCAATATATAAGCTTTCTGGTAAATCAAGATTTTTAAGAATTTTATAATGCCAATAACTTGCCCAGCCCTCATTCATTATTTTTGTTTCTATTTGAGGAAGAAAGTATAAGCTTTCCTCTCTAACTATCCTTATAATATCTTTTTCCCACTCATCTAAGTCAGCATAGTTAATTAAAAAAAGCAAAAGATCCTCCTCTGGCTCTATAGGCAATTTATTCATATCTATCTCTGGTTTTGGTTTTTTAGGTTCAAGTAAGGGATTTGTGCCTTTAACTGGGTAAATTTTATCTATTTGTTTTTGTCTCTTTTCTTCTTCACTAAGAATTTTTTCTCCAACTGTACGAGTAATTTGAAGTCTTAGAGCGTGAGCTACATCTAGAATTCGCTCTACTCTCGTATATCCAATACTAGGATCAGATACATATTCTCTAATTCTTCTAGCATTTGATTTAAACATTTCTATTGTAAATTCAGCCCTAGTACCTTCTCTAAATAATCTGTTGTTTTTGAAAAAATCGTTGTGTCCATATACATGTGCCATTGTAAGTATTTGTAATAAAAGAGTATTATCTTTCATTAAATATGCTAGGCATGGATTGGAGTTTATAACCAATTCATATGGGAGACCTGCTAAATTGTAACGATAAAAGGTTTTTTTCCTTTCGTATGCCTTACCAAAGCTCCAATGAGGATATCTTGCCGGCATTCCCAAATATGCTTCCCAACTTAGCATTTCTTCATAGCTACAGATTTCAAACTCCTGGGGGTAACAATCAAGACCATAGTTTTTGACCATATCTTCTATTTTCTCATTCCAATAATTAATCTCTTTCATGGAATATCCGCTAGCCAGATTTATCACTCCCCCTCTGCTACATCTAAGAGTTGCTTAAAAGCAGGCCATACATCTTCTTTGCTACCAATTAAAACCGATACAAAGTTTTTACTATTAATTTCATTTTCAAACTCATCTGACATTGTTTTATTTGGTCTCCATGAAGATACTATTTCTCCGTATCCAAAAAGGTTGCATAAACTACATAATTCTTTAGCTTTTAAAATTGCTTTTTCTATATCTTCAGGCCAGTTATCACCATCACTACAGTGAAAAGCATACACATTCCATATAGCTGGATTAAAGCGTTCATTTATTATATCTATTGCTTTTTCATAGCCACTGCTAACAATTGTTCCACCCGATTCTCCTCGATGAAAGAAATCTTCTTCGTTTACTTCTTTAGCTTTGGTGGTATGGTTTATAAAAACTAGTTCAACATTTATATAACGATAGCGTACAAATTGATAAAGTAAGAAGAAAAAGCTTCTTGCTAGGTATTTTTTACTCATATACATTGAACCTGAGCTATCCATGATACATATTACAACTGCATTTGACTCAGGTCTTAGCTCTTCTTTAACCCGCTGATAGCGCAAGTCATCTTCTTTAAAAGGAAATCTTTCTACCTCTTGCTCTTCGTTTAGTTCGTTTAATAATCTTTCATAAGACTTTTTTCTTTTTATACGTTCAACCATAGAGCGTTTTTTAGAAAGACGTGGAGGAATACCTTTTCTTTGTATCCCCCACCTTTTGCTAGTTTTTTCTGTTTCTATATAGGAATATTTTTTTCTATCTAAATATGGAAGTTCTAGATCTTCGAATAGGTAGCTTACTAGCTCTTCTAAAGTAACTTCTGTTTCATAAATATCATCACCTTCGTTATTACCTGCTCCATCACCAAATGGGTCACCTTTTTTACCTTTTTTACTGCCTATTCTGTTACCGCGTTTTTCATTACCTTTTCCTGAAGCTACTCCTGGTCGATTTTCGCCATAAATAAACTGATATTCTTTTATACCTCTAATAGGTATCTTAAATGTCTTATCTTTACTCTGACCAATTATGCTTTCTTCAGCAATAATATTACCTATATTCCTTTTTATTGAATCTTCGACTAACTGACGATGTCTACGACGATCTTCTGCACTTCTATCACTACCATTATTGAAAGTTTCTCTGAAAATTGCCATAAGGCATCACCCTAATCTTTCCATAAGTTGTTAGCAGCATACTTTAAAACTACATTACAACAGTAATCACAATAACCTGCACGCTTCATTTCCTCTACCATTGCATTGTATTTCTCATTTTGACTCTTATCTCTTACTTTAGCTTGAGTTATTACCCTTGATAACTCTCTTACTGAAGATATTAGTTTTTTCTCTATAGCTTCTTTAAGAGGTTCGTAGCTAGTATAGTCTATTACTTGATTATTTCTTAACATGGAAAACATGTAAGAGGTAACATCATTTCTAAAACCTGTTGCTGCAGACCCCGTTAATCCAATTTGTGATTCTATTGATTCCATAAATTTCTCATCAGGATCTAATTCTTCTCCGGTATTTTCATCTTTTATTTTCACTTTGTTTACGTAGGCTTCAGCATGATCTAAATAGTTGTTAAAAAGAGTTTCCGCCTGCTCACGATATCCATATATAAATGCTTTGGTTACTTCTTTTTCTAAAATTCGGTTGTACTCTTTTTTAATAGTATCCTGAAGGAAACCTAAAAGTTTATTCTTCTCATCTTCACCCATATCAGTAGCCTTAACCGCCTTAACTAAGGACTCCATTATTAAGATAGGATTTATACAATTGTGCTCTGATTCGGATAGAGCATTATCTATTGACTTCATAATAAATCTTGTTGATATGCCACTAAACCCTTCCTTAGGCCCTTCATCGCGCAATTCCTGAATATCAATTTTCTTAGTTGTATCTTTTTCTACAATTTCTTCTCCATTATATATTCGCATTTTACTAATCATATCTATTTTATTTGATTGATTTAAACGGCTTAAAATGGCAAACATTGATGCTACCTCTATAGTATGAGGTGCTATATGTGCCTTAAAATTACTCTTTTTAAGTATTTTATTATATATTTTAGTCTCTTGATTTAGTTCTAAGCAGTAAGGAACTTCAATTTTTACAATTCTATCTAAGATAGCTTCATTAGTATGATCAGACTTAAATTTATTCCATTCAGCTTCATTAGAATGTGCAAGTATTATTCCATCAAAGTAAATCATTGAACCTTTTCCTGGAGATGGGATAGATTTTTCTTGAGTTGCAGTAATTATAGTATGAAGATATTCTGTATCATTTTTGAAGATTTCTATAAATTCTATAAGCCCCCTGTTTCCTGTATTAAAAGCTCCATTTAGTGATAGAACTCTAGGATCATCTTCTGGATAAAGATCCATTTTAGAAATGTCAACAGATCCTATCAGAACAGATGTATCCTGATTATTGGGATCAACTGGCGGCACTACTGCTATCCCTTTTCTACTACGAATAGAAAAGTCAACGGTTACTACTGGAAAATTTTCATATTCTGCTTGATAATCATTTAATAACCGGTAGCGGCAAATTGGGCATAAGTCCCCTTCTATTTTTACTCCTAAAAGTTCTTCAAACTCATCACGTAAATGCTTTGGTATGAGGTGAAGGGGCTCCTCTCTCATTGGACATCCTTTTAATGCATAAATGGGTTCACTAATCTCTAAAGCCTTTTTTAAAGCTTCCATTAAAGATGATTTACCTGATCCCACTGGACCTACAAGATATAATACTTGCCGTGATTCTTCACCCCTCATCGAGGCTGAATGAAAATAACGAACAATTTCCATTATTGTCTTATCTATTCCAAAAAAATCATTATCAAAAAAATTATATTTTTTAATTACATCATTACCATAAATACGTCTTAATCTAGGATAGTCTTCTGTTTTTATTATTTTAGTACCTGGTTTAGTAATTATTTCAAACATTCTCTCATGTGCTAACATGGTGGTTACTGGATTTTCTTTTACTATATTAAGATAATCTAGAAAAGATATTTCAACATTATTCTTTTTTCTTCTTTCTCTATCTTTTTTAATCAGTTCATTAAACTGGTTTTGCAAATCTATCTCCTCCCTTTCAAGAGATATTTATTTAACAACTAACTAATATTAATGTTATATGTATATGTCACTTTACTTATGTTTTGCTAAAATGATTTCAAAACCATAATATGGTATATTGTTTTTAATAAATACTCAATTGTAATACTCTAATAGTGATATGATTTAACAGAATTTTACACTAAAAAAGGGCATGCAGGTTATGCTTTTAAGTAAGATTAAAGCCGGAGATTTAACCTTGCAAAACCGAGTTGTGATAGCAGCTATGACTTTAGCCTGTCGAAAGATATATTTATTTTGGCCTAGCAAATAATATATATAAAAATAGAGGATATATGCTCATATGTTGAACATAATATCCTCTTATTAGTTTAGTTTATTTAATTGAATGCTTCCTGCTTTAATATTACATGATTATTTAACTACAATTTTGGCCAAATCCAATGGATCAATTTGTTCTTCAGCTTTGAATACCCGCATATTTGCACCTGAGATGTCATCAATTAATGTAATATTATTGTTTACTTTGCCATATTCAAATTTTATATCATATAGCTCAAGTCCTTTTGCTTGCAAATCTTCTTTGATAATAGTAGCTATTTTCCTTGTAATTTCTTTAAGATAATTGTACTCAATTATAGATAAAAGGTTTAATTGCTCGAGAGCTTCTTCTGTTATGAGCGGATCTCCGCGATCATCATCTTTTAATGTTATCTCTACAAGTGCATTAAGGTCTTGGCCCTTTTCTACATATTTACCATAGCGTTTTACAAAGCTTCCCCAAGCTTTAAACCTACAAATAACTTCTAGCCCTTCCCCAAAAAATTTGGCTGGTTTTACTGTCATAGTATTTTCTTCTATGTTGGAGTCTATATAATGTGTAGGTATTCCTGCTTGGTTTAGTTTTTCAAAGAAGTAACGCGACATTCTTAATGAAGCTTTTCCCATTCCTTCGAGCTCACCAATAACCGAGTTTGCGCCAGGATCTATTTGTCCATCTTCACCAGTTACATCATCTTTTAGTTTTAATAAGTAATTACCATCTTCTAACTCATATACACTCTTTGTCTTTCCTTCATAAACATGTTTCAATTTTAAATCCTCCTTTATTTTTAAAATTGTTAGTAGTAAAAAATATTATT
Source organism: Candidatus Syntrophocurvum alkaliphilum (assembly GCF_009734445.1). Classification (NCBI taxonomy): domain Bacteria; kingdom Bacillati; phylum Bacillota; class Clostridia; order Eubacteriales; family Syntrophomonadaceae; genus Candidatus Syntrophocurvum; species Candidatus Syntrophocurvum alkaliphilum. The sequence continues at coordinate 2,317,277 of NZ_CP046457.1, read as the reverse complement.
CTAAACAATGTAGCAGAAAATCGCTCTCTGCCGCTAAATAACCAAGTATACGAATAAATTCACCTCTATTAATATGTGATATTTAGATTCTATGTTTTACTATATATCATAAAAAGGGAAACTATAGTTTCCCTTTTTAATAATCAAATGATTGATACAGTTAAAAAGCTACAAGAATCAGATAAGTAAACGTGTTTATCCCACATCTGCTTTATGACGACTTTTTAGTTTGTTTATTGCCGTTTCCAAACCATCTACTGTTAATTCTTCCATTGGAAATATTTGCTTTATGTGTTTGATAGTATAAGCTCCGTCTGTCCAAGACCAATAGTCTTTAGGAATTGGATTTAACCATACAGAATATTCAAAACGCTGACGTAGTCTTCTTAACCAATCGATGCCAGGCCTGTCATTGTATAAATCCCAGTCAATAATTCCGCCAGTACGCATTAATTCATATGGGGCCATACTAGCATCCCCCACTATTATAACTCTATATTCAGGATCATATGTTTTTAAAACATAATCAGTATCAATATAATCACTTAAGCTACAGGTTGAATCATTGTATAACCAATCATATATACAGTTGCGAAAATAAAATACTTTTAAGTCTTTAAAGTGATTAGCTTTGTTAACAGCAGTAAAAAGCTGATTGCACAGCCTACTATAAGGAGTCATTGATCCTCCAGAGTCCATAATAAGAAGTACCTTTAAACCATTTTCTCTTGGGCGATCCCAAACTAGTTCTAAACGCCCTGCATTTTGGCATGTTTTATCTATTGTTGAATCTATATCTAATTCTGTTTTGGCTCCATCTACCCTAGTTGTAAACTGCCTTAGCTTTCTCAATGCTACCTGAAACTGCCTTACACCTAATGTTTCATCAGTTCGAAATTCTTGAAACTTTCTCATGCCTGCAACTTTTACAGCTGATAGATTTCGACTTTGTCCTCCAATACGAATTCCGCCAGGATGGTAACCAGAATGTCCAAAAGGTGATGTTCCTCCTGTACCTACCCATTTATTACCACCGTGATGTTCTTCTGTTTGTTGTTCAAGTCTTTCAGCTAACATTCGCTTCATTTCTTCTAGGTCAAGCTGCTGATGATTTTTTTTCATTTCTTCTGTTATTCCAATTTCGGGAAGTTCCTTATCGAGCCAATCCCATATCTTATCTGGAAGTCCCTCAGGAGTTTCAATATCACCAAAAAACATAGCAAAAGCTAAATCAAACCTGTCATAGTGGGCCTCTGTTTTAACTAAAAGTGCTCTACTTAGATGATAAAACCCTGTTAAACTAGAATTAGCCATTCCCTGATCAAGAGCTTGCATTAAGTCTTGCCATTCATTAAATGAAACTGGGACCCCATAATGTTTAAGGGTATAAAAAAATTTAGTAAACATACAATCTCTCCTATAAAAGTAGAGTAATTTATTTTAATAAATAATTATCTAAATCTATTAACCATATTTCCTGCTCTACCCTGATTTTTCCCATATAAAGCACTAAGTATAGAATCAAGGTCTTCATTTTTCTTAAGAAGTACACCCAAAAATGGTAATTCCTTAATTTTTTTAGGGCTTACTCCACCTATAACTAAAGCTTGTAGCCAATCAATAAGCTCACTTGTAGAAGGTTTTTTCTGAACATTTGGTATGCCTCTTAGCATATAGAACGTCTCCATAGCATGTTGTAGCAGACGCTTATCTAAGCTTGGGTGATGTACTTCAACAATATCCTCCATCGCTTCGGGGTCAGGAAATTCAATGTAGTGAAATATACATCTTCTTAAAAAAGCATCTGGCAACTCTTTTTCTGCATTACTAGTTATAATAACTATAGGACGAGTTTTAGCAGTTACAGTCCTTTTTGTTTCGGGAATATAAAAGCTCATTTGATCTAATTCCCAAAGTAAATCATTAGGAAACTCTAAATCTGCCTTATCTATTTCATCTATTAATAATACTACTTGTTCATCTGAATCAAAGGCTTCTCCTAATTTACCAAGTTTTATGTACTGCTCAATATTTGATACATCACTATCCCCAAACTGACTATCATAGAGTCTTTGAACCGTATCATATACATATAGTCCCTCTTGGGCTTTTGTAGTTGATTTAATGTTCCATATCAATAGTTTTTTGTTTAAGGAATCAGCAATACTTTCAGCTAGCATAGTTTTACCCGTACCTGGTTCACCTTTAATTAAAAGTGGTTTTCCTAAGGCTATAGCTATATTTACACTATTTCTTAATTCATCAGAAACTATGTAATTTGATGAACCTTTGTACTGTAAAGCGTTATTAGACATTTTTTTTAATTCCTCCAGTCTCCCTTTAATACTTGTATTTTCTCTCAAATAGTAACAGAATGCACAAGTATAGTCAACGACTTAAAGAGCTTTAATCCTTTGTCAGGCGCCATTTGAAGCTACATTAGTCCTGCATTCTTACCAGCTACATAACCAGTAGAAAAAGCAGCTTGCAAATTAAATCCTCCTGTATAACCATCTACATCAATAACCTCACCAGCAAAATATAAGTTTTTTATTTTTTTAGATTGTAGATTTTTGGGGTTTATTTCTTTAACGTCAACCCCCCCTGCTGTAACTATAGCCTCCTCAATAGACCTTGTCCCTATTACTGTTAGGCTTAAGTTTTTTAAAAGGTAGACTAAGTTTTTTCTTTCATTACGACTAATTGAGTTACATTCCTTCTCCGAACTTATTTTGCTTAATTTAATAATTACTGGTATTAATTTTTGGGGTAATAGGTCATCTAAAGAGTTTTTAAATTGTTTTCTAGAATTTTTTAAAAATTCTCTTTGAATTCTTTCATCAAGCTTTTCTTCTGATAATGCCGGTTTTAAGTCAATAATAATCTGAACGTTTTTATTTTTTTTATCTATATATAAAGCAATTTCCCTACTCATACTTAAAATAATTGGACCTGATATTCCAAAATGAGTAAATAGCATTTCTCCAAAATCTTCGTTTATTTTTTCACCTTGTTGATCAAACGATTTAGCTTTAATGTTTTTTAATGTTAATCCCTGAAGTTCCTTTATCCATTTTTCTTGCGTAACTAAAGGTACTAATCCAGGTCGTGGATTAATAATGTTGTGTCCTAATTGTTCAGCCCATCTATAACCATCACCCGTAGACCCTGTTCCAGGATATGACTTGCCTCCTGTAGCTATGATAACCGCATCAGCAGCAATATCTTCTTCTTTGGTCTTTACACCTCTTGCAATATCATCTTTAATTAATATTTGGGTAACAGTTTTAGCAGTTAATACAGTTACACCGCTATTAATAACATCTTTTAATAATGTATTTACAACATCATCCGCATTATCTGATTCAGGAAATACACGTGCACCTCTTTCAACCTTTGTTTTTAGTCCCCTATCTTTGAAATATTCTATTAAATCTTTATTTGAAAATTCATTTAAACTACTATACAAAAATCGACCATTTCCAGGGTAGCCTTTAATTAATTCAGGGAGTTCAAGTGCTGAGGTAATATTACACCTTCCTTTCCCTGTTATTCTAAGTTTTCTACCTACTTTTTCTTTTTTTTCTAATAATATAACATTTGCGCCTGTTTTAGCAGCTTTGATAGCAGCCATCATTCCAGCAGGTCCAGCTCCAACTATAATTATTTTTTTCATAAAAACCTCCGTTATTTTTACATTGCTAATGGGACATAATAGTTTATAATAGAAAAACACGGTAATTATATTTTATAAAATTGTTTGGTGGTGTAAATAATGCAAATACCTGAAGCAAATGGAGTACCTAAATTTATATTTCTTATTATTATTCTCACTTTAGCAGGAATGTTTACCTATGCTACATATTTTGATAATAAGCAAGTAGAAAAAGTTCGGTCAGAACAATCTATTAATGATTTTTACAGTGCTTATTTTAACAAAGATTATGAAACAGTAGCTAATAATCTTAGCGTGTTTTGGATTTCTAGGTTTTTACCTGAATACGCTACTTTAACTCCAGAGGAACTGATTGCAAATCGCGAAGAATTAGTAGCCGAAGCAGCAGATGTAATTGCATCAATTGAAGAAGATAATTACTTAGCAGCAACTTTGGGTGTAGATGTTTTAAGTGAGTATACTAAAAATAGCGAATATAGCTCTTTAGTAGTATATGAAATATTAGAAGATGGGGCAATAGTAGGAATGGAAGTAGCTATATTAATCGAAGAATTAGGGCAACCAAGAATATTTGACTTTTCTCAAATTCAAAGTTATGAATTGCAACAAATTTTGGAAATTGATCTTGAAGAGTTAGATGAAACCTTTGAAGAGTTACTTGATCCAGCCAGTTCAGTTAATGAATAAGATAGTAGTACTTAACCACGTAGTAGAGAATTCATTCTTTGTAGTCTATAGGCGAATGAATTCTCCCCTACACTTCTTGAAATATGCCTAATTCTCTGCTTTTAGTTTGTCACCTGATGAATTAAAAACCTTCATTCCTTCTGCTATAGTTATCTTATCATTTAAAAAACATCCACTTGCTACAACAGCACCTTGATTTATTATTACTTGTTTGCCTATATTGCAATTATCACCTATGACACAATTATTTAATACAGATTTTTCACCTACAACAGTATTAGCCCAAATAACTGAGTTATTTATACTTGAGTTATCTCCAATTTTGCAATTTTCACCTATTACTACATTACCTCTAAAGTTAATATTTTTTCCCATCTCAACCGAATCATCTATAAGTACTTTACTAATATCTTTTTCTAACACTTTACCAGAGGTTTGTACTTTTACTCTGTTTTCAAGTATATCATTATGAGCTTGTCTATAGGTATCTATATTCCCAACATCACACCAGTATTCATCAATAGCAATACCATAAAATGGAGCTTTTATTTTCACTAAATGGGGAAAAACCTGTTTTCCAAAATCATAAAATTGTTTGTTGGGTATGTATTTAAATATCTCTGGTTCAAAAATATATATTCCAGTATTAGCTGTCTTGCTAAGTGCTTCTTGCTTGCGAGGCTTTTCTTGAAATTTATCTATCTTTCCTTCTTCGTCAGTTATAACAATGCCAAAATGCTCTACATCTTCAACTTCCTTTAAAGCTATAGTAGCTAATGCACCTTTTCTCTTATGGGCGTTTACTAAATCCGTTAAATTAATATCTGTTAAAGCATCGCCACTAACAACTACAAAGGTTTCATCTAAAAACCAATCACATTTTTTAACTCCACCAGCAGTACCCATTAATTCATCTTCTTTAGAGTACTGTATAGAAACTCCGAATTTGCTACCATTATCAAAGTAATTGGTTATTACTGATGATTGGTAATGAAGATTGGCAATTATATCTTTAAACTCATGGTGCTTTAAAAGATTAACTATATTTTCCATCAAAGGCTTGTTTCCCATTGGTACCATCGGTTTGGGAATGTCAATAGTCATAGGCATTAGCCGAGAACCAACCCCAGCTGCCATTATCATTGCTTTCATATTCTGTCCTCCCTATCTTATTTTTTTATTAATATATCATTTACGATTAATAGCTACTGTAAGTTTCTACAGTAGCTATTAGAAATAATTCACTCTATAAAGTTATATTTTAATATATTATTCAATTGTTTCCAACTATTATAATTGCTTCTCGTAACTCAACTATAGCCTTTGATAAATCATTCAATTTTCCTTCAATACGAATGAGGAGATATGCTGATACCACAATGGGAAATCCAAAGTTCCCTATTGCTACTAGCATTTCTTCCATTTTAAACCTCCTTATTTTTTAATTCTACTCAATTTCAAAGGATGTAACTTCTCTTTGTACTAATTGTGCTCCTCTTTTAGATACTAAGTCTCCTCCATTACTAGTAAATATATCTTTACTTAAAATTGAGTTCATTACTGATAAAACTTCAGTTTGTTCTATATCTTCATTTGCTTCATTAACTCGTAGTTTTACATTTCTACCTGCTTGGTTTTCAAAGTCCATTTCTAGTGTTGTTGTTATTGACATTAATTTTTCCCTCCTTTCATCTTAATTCAGCATGACTATTACTCACTTAATTCAGTAATATCACGACGTTGAATATTAATAACTTGTCTTTCCTGTAAAGCAGCCATTTCTGATGCAATATTATAAATATCTTCATTAGCTGCATCAGGCTTTACTCCAGAATATCTTCTAGCTCGTACTAGAACATTTCCAGTTGCACTTAACCCATTATCTAGGTTAATAATCATTTCACTGGTTACTGGTGTTGCATTGATAGGCATCAAACCTCCTCCTTTCTTTTTATCTTTGAGCTCAGTTCCCCTGACCTCTGATGCTATTCTAACTACTTTTACTTCATTTGGATAAGTTTGGCAAAACGTAACCTAGGTAGGTTTTTACTTCTTATAAACGATTACTAGTTATAAAAACATAGACTAACTAATAATGTAACTAAATAATACTCAGGGGTTGATTTTAAGGTAGAAATGAAATTAGCCTATAGACCACTTGGCTTGCAACCATATTTTTTGACATAAAAAAACCGCGGCTAAAAACCGCGGCTTTTGACTCAATTTAGTTTTGTCGTCTTTTTAGTAATAAATAGTTAATACTATCTACTAGAGCTTGCCATGAGGCTTCTATAATGTTTTCAGACACCCCTACAGTACTCCATTTCTCTTTTTGGTTTGCTGATTCTATCAAAACTCTAACCTTAGCTGCTGTACCACTTTTGCTATTGAGTACACGTACTTTGTAGTCTGTTAGATGCATTTCTGATATTTCCGGATAAACCTCAGTTAAAGCCTTTCTAAGTGAATTATCTAAAGCATTAACTGGTCCATCACCCTCAGCTGCTGTGTGGAACGTCTGGTCACCTACAGTAACTTTTATCATAGCCTCTGCTATGATTCCATCTTCCTCATTTTTCTCTAATATTATTTTAAGGTTTTTTAACTGAAAAAATTCTTCATATTGACTAAATGCTTTACGGAGAAAAAGCTCTAGTGATGCATCTGCACCTTCAAACTGAAACCCTTCATTTTCTAATTCTTTAATTTGTTTTATTACTTTTCTAGTTTCATTATCATAGGAATTAACATCTATATTTAATTCTTTGGCTTTATATAAAAGGTTAGATAACCCTGATAGTTCAGAGACTAAAACTCGTCTATTATTACCAACATCTTCAGGATTAATATGTTCATAAGTTAAGGAGTCCTTTAAAATAGCACTAACATGAATTCCACCTTTATGAGCAAAAGCACCTTTGCCTACAAAAGGTTGAGTGTTATGGTGGGGCATATTAGCAATTTCACTGATATAATGAGAAGTTTCACTTAGGTATTTTAAATTACCCTCAGGCAAACAGCTTTTGTTCATTTTTAACTCAATGTTAGGCATAACTGCACATAAGTCAGCATTACCACATCTTTCTCCATATCCATTCATGGTTCCTTGAACTTGTGTAATACCTTTTCTTACTGCTAGTAATGTATTACTAACTGCACAACCAGCATCATTATGAACATGTATTCCCAATGGTGTATATATGGTTTTTTGCACTTGGTCTATTATTTCTTCTAGCTCCCAAGGCATAGTGCCACCATTAGTATCGCATAATACAATCCAATCAGCACCAGTATCAGCTGCTGCTTTAAGAACCTCTATAGCGTAATCTGTATTATTTTTATAACCATCAAAAAAGTGTTCTGCATCAAAGATTACTTCTATATCATTATCTTTTAGATACATTACAGTATCTTTAATCATGCTTAAGTTTTCTTCTAAGGTTGTTTCTAAAGCCTTTGATACGTGAAAATCCCATGACTTTCCAACTAATGTAACTGCTGATACACCTAAGTCCATAAATGATTTGACATTACTATCCTGAGTAACTGGTGTATCTGGTTTTCTTGTTGAACCAAAAGCAGCTATACGAGCATTTTGAAAATCAATTTCCTTAGCCTCTAAGAAAAACGCCCGGTCTTTAGGATTGCTTCCTGGCCATCCACCTTCAATATAAGAAACTCCCAAAAGATCTAATCGTTTTGCAATTTTTAATTTGTCATTAACTGAAAGGGATATACCCTCTCCCTGTGAACCATCTCTTAGTGTAGTATCATAAATAAAAACATCTAATTTTTTATCCCCAATATTTTCTCCTCCTTCAAATATCAACTTTTTAATATTCTCTCTGCAATTAGATCGCCCATTTGAACAGTATTAACAAGAGTTTTTCCTTTTTCCATTAAATCTGGAGTTCGATAGCCTTCTTTCATTATATTGCGCACAACGTCCTCAATTAACTTGGCTTCCTCTTCTAGGTCAAATGAAAACCTTAACATCATAGCTGCCGAAAGTATTGTAGCCAATGGATTAGCTTTACTTTGTCCAGCAATATCTGGCGCACTTCCATGGGATGGTTCATATAAACCAACTTCACCTCCAATAGAAGCACTAGGAAGCATTCCTATTGACCCTGTTAACATTGATGCTTCATCAGTTAAAATATCACCAAACATGTTTTCTGTTACAATAACATCAAATTGTTTAGGATTTCTTATTAATTGCATTGCACAGTTATCTACATACATATGGGTTAATTCGACATCAGGGTATTCTTTTGCTAGGTCAGTTACTGTCTCTCTCCATAAACGAGAAGTTTCAATTACATTTGCTTTATCCACTGAACATAGTTTTTTGTTTCGCTTACGAGCAGCATTAAATGCAAATCTAACTATTCTTTCTATTTCATATGTAGAGTAACTTAGTATATCTGTAGCTTTTTGGCCACCATCAGCAGTTTTTTCTCTAGATTTTTCTCCAAAGTAAAGACCACCTGTAAGCTCTCTAACTACTAGTATATCTACACCTTCAATGACCTCCTCCTTTAATGTAGAAGCCCCTATTAATCCAGGAAATAACACACAAGGACGTAAATTAGCAAATAAATCTAGTTCTTTTCTTAAGGGTAAAAGTGCACCAACTTCAGGTCGCAACTCAACAGGTAAGTCATCCCATTTAGGTCCACCTATTGCCCCTAACAATATGGCATCAGATTTTTTACATAGTTCTAGGGTTTCATCAGGAAGCGGATGTCCTACCGCATCATAGGCAGTACCACCTACTAAAGCCTCAGTAAACTCAAAGCTATTTCCAAATCTTTTTTCTATAGCTTTCAATGTCTTTACAGCTTCTGGTGTTATCTCTGCTCCAATTCCATCACCAGGTAATACAGCAATTTTGTACATATATTTGTCATCCTTTCCTTCTATTTAAATAAGTTATTTATCTTTAACAAAATTTATGAGACCACCTTTAGCCATAATCTGTTGCATAAACTCAGGAAAGGGAGTAGCTTGGTATTCTTCATTGGTTCTTAGATTTTTTATTTTTCCTGTTTCTAATATCACTTCTATTTCATCACCTTCATTTATTGCATCCACTGCTTCTATAGATTCTAAAATCGGCAATCCTATATTTATTGAATTTCGATAAAATATTCGTGCAAAGGATTTAGCAATTACACAAGAAACTCCTGCAGCCTTTATTGCAATTGGCGCGTGTTCTCTTGAGCTACCGCACCCAAAGTTTTTATCAGCAATTATTATATCTCCCTCTTTAACTTTTTGTGGAAACTCAGGGTCTGCATCTTCCATGCAGTGTTTAGCTAGTTCTTTAGGGTCAGAGGTATTTAAATAGCGTGCTGGTATTATGGCATCTGTATCTATATCTGCTCCAAATTTATAAACTGTACCCGTAAATTTCACAAACCTTCCTCCTTCATACTAGTAATTATGAATTTTTAATTCTTAATTTTGATTCCACTGCAAAAAACTAAACTTAGAGTATGGAATCGGCTGAGCAAACATGTTTATCACGCCACTCATCGGTCTTTACCTTCATTTTAGCTTAGCACTTATTATCTAAAATGATTTTTCATTTATACTTAGCCGTGATCTATGCACCACGCCTTGCTATTCGGGACTTAGATAAACATGTTTGCTTTGCCTTAAGTTTGTTGTAGTTACTTTTTGCAGCAGAATCAATTTTTAATTAATGTTGGGAAACTTCGTTTCTCTTTTTATATAAGGAAAGTATAGCTTTCCTTCATTAATTAAGAATTCATAATTAAAAATTAAAAATTATACCGCCCATGGTGGTGTGATTTTGCCTTTTATGGCACTAGCTGCTGCTACTGCAGGACTGCTTAGATAAACTTCACTTTCAGGATGTCCCATTCTACCCACAAAGTTTCTATTAGTTGTTGCTAAAGCCCTTTCACCTTTAGCTAAAATTCCCATGTGTCCACCAAGACAAGGACCACAAGTTGGTGTGCTTACTGCTACTCCAGCCTCAATAAATGTTTCAATATATCCTTTTTTCATAGCTTCTAGGTAAATTTGTTGAGTACCAGGGAATACAATAACTCTAAGTTCTGGATGGACTTTTTTTCCTTTTAAAATAGAAGCTACCACTTCTAGATCTTCAAGTCTTCCGTTTGTGCAGGAACCAATTACAACTTGATCTATTAAAACATCTGAAGATTCACTCACTGATTTTGTATTTTCTGGTTGGTGCGGAAATGCCACTACTGGTTCAAGCTTGGAAACATCATATTCTCTTATTTCAGCATAATTAGCACCTTCATCGGATTTATACAGTTTATATGGTCTTTTAGCTCTTTCATCTACATATGCTAATGTAATTTCATCTGGCTCAATAATACCGTTTTTACCACCAGCTTCTATAGCCATATTAGCCATAGTGAAACGATTATCCATAGATAGATTCTTTATTGTTTCACCTGTAAATTCCATAGACATATATCTTGCTCCATCTACTCCAATATCACCAATAGTATTTAGTATTAAATCTTTTCCACTTAGCCACTCCGGCATTTTTCCGTAATACACAAATTTTATACTCTCAGGAACTTTAAACCAAGCCTCGCCAGTTGCCATTCCTGCAGCCATATCAGTAGACCCTACACCGGTAGCAAATGCACCTAATGCTCCATAGGTGCATGTGTGTGAATCTGCTCCAATTATTAAATCACCAGGTAATGCAAGTCCTTGCTCTGGGAGCAAGCAATGTTCAATGCCCATTTGCCCTATTTCAAAGTAATTTTTTATTTCAAACTTTTTTGCAAATTCTCTCATTACTTTACATTGCTCAGCCGAATTTATATCTTTATTGGGTGCAAAGTGATCAGGAACTAATACTACTCCTTCTTGATCAAAAACACTATCTTTTTCTAGTTTATTAAATTCAGAAACAGCTACTGGTGTAGTAACATCATTCCCTAAAACTACATCTAGTTTACAATTAATTAATTCTCCCGGTTCTACAAAATCTTTTCCTGCATGTGCAGCAAGAATCTTTTGGCTGATTGTCATTTTCATTGCTTTTAATCTCCTCCCTAGTCTTGAAACAATAAATCAAATTTCTCCGTTATCCTTTTGTTGCTCATAATAGTATTTATTTATAGCATTAATATAAGACTTCACACTTGCTTCAATTATGTCTGTACTTAAACCACGCCCATTATAGTTTTTCCCATGTATTTTTATTTGTGATAAAACTTCACCTAATGCATCTTTACCACTACTAACTGCATTTAGCTTGTAATCAACCATTTTACCGTATATATCTGTAATTTTATCTACTGCTTTACACGCTGCATCAACTGGGCCATCACCAGTTGCAGCAGCCTCAAAAATAAATTTTTCCACCGTTAATTTTACAGTTGCAGTTGGTACTATGCTTGTTCCACTTGATATGTGTAAATAGTTTAAAGTAAATCGTTCTGGTATAGCCCAGACCTGTTCTTTAATAAGGGCTTCTATATCTTCATCCGTGATTTCTTTTTTCTTATCTGCAATTTCTTTAAAGTTAATAAATGCTTTGCTTAATTCTTCTTCATCTAATTTAAAGCCAAGCTCTTCTAGTTTATTGTTAAAAGCATGTTTGCCAGAATGCTTTCCTAAAACTATATTACTTCGGTTAATACCTATTAGTTCTGGACTCATTATTTCATAGGTTGATTTTTCTTTTAGTACACCAGCCTGATGTATGCCTGATTCATGAGAAAATGCATTTTTACCTACAATAGCTTTATTAGGCTGTATACTCATACCTGTTAATGTGCTTACCATTTTACTTGTACGGTATAGTTCTTTATAGCTAACGTTAATTTCTTTATCATAAAATGCTTTTCGAGTATAAATAGCCATAATTATTTCTTCTAATGATGCATTCCCTGCTCTTTCTCCAATTCCATTAACAGCACATTCAACTTGTCTAGCTCCATTCATTATTCCTGCTAAAGAGTTAGCTACCGCCATGCCTAAATCATCATGACAATGTATACTTATTATGGCTTTATCTATATTTGATACTTTTTCCATAATAGTTTTAATAAATTGTCCAAATTCTTCAGGAACTGCGTACCCAACTGTATCAGGTAAATTTACAACGGTAGCTCCAGCATCAATAACTCCCTCTACTACCTGAGCTAAGTAATTTATATCACTACGTGATGCATCTTCAGCTGAAAACTCTACATCAGAGCAATATTTTTTAGCATATTTTACTGCTTCTACTGCTTGAACTAATGCTTCTTCTCTTGATTTTTCTAATTTATGTTTAAGATGTATATCTGAAGTAGCTAAAAACGTATGAATTCTTGAAGATTCAGCACTTTTAACTGCTTCCCATGTTCTGTCTATATCACCACGTGTAGCTCTACATAAACCTGTTATAACTGGACCCTTTACGTTATCAGCTATTGTTTTTACAGCATTGAAATCACCCTGTGATGCAACTGGAAAACCAGCTTCTATTATATCTACACCTAAACGAGCCAGTTGTTGAGCAATTTCTAGTTTTTCCTCTACATTTAAACTAACACCAGGAGACTGTTCCCCATCTCTTAATGTAGTATCAAATAAATATATACGATTACTCATAAGCTCCTCCTACTTCACTAATAGTGAATAATTATTAATTTTAAATTCTTAATTTTGGTTTCGCTGCGAAAATCTAAAGTTACTATGGAATCGGCTGAGTAAACATGTTTATCACGCCACTCATCGGTCTTTATCTCCATTTTGGCTTAGCACTTATTATCTAAGAAGAAATTTAAGAAGAAATTCAATTTTTACTTAGCCGGTGATCTATGCACCACGCCTTACTATTCGGGACTTAGATAAACAAGTTAGCTCAGCCTTAATTTTTTTATAATTACTTTTTGCAGCAAATTCAAAATTGTTAATTAAAAATTCTTTACTTTGTTTCTTTAAGCCATGGCATCATTGCTCTTAGGTCTGCACCTACTTCTTCTATCATGTGTTCTTTGTTTATTCTTCTTAAAGCATCAAATTGTGGACGTCCACATTGGTTTTCAAGAAGCCATTCTTTAGCAAATCGTCCTTCTTGAATTTCTTTTAGTGCTTGCTGCATAGCCCATCTTGCTTCTTCCCCAATAACCTCTGGACCTTTAATATAGTCTCCCCATTCAGCTGTATCACTTATGGAATAACGCATATAGCTCATTCCACCTTCATACATTAGATCAACAATTAGTTTTAACTCATGTAAGCATTCGAAGTAAGCTACTTCTGGTTGATAGCCAGCATCAACTAATGTCTCAAAACCAGCTTTAACTAATTCGGTTACCCCACCACACAATACACACTGTTCACCAAATAAATCAGTTTCAGTTTCTTCTGCAAAAGATGTTTCAATTACTCCTGCTTTTGTACAACCAATTCCAGCTGCATATGCTAGAGCATAATCTTTTGCTTTGCCAGTATAATCTTGTTCAATAGCTATAAGGCCAGGCACACCCACACCTTTTTCATACATACGTCTCACTAAGTGTCCAGGACTCTTTGGAGCAACCATAAATACATCTACAAATGAAGGTGGTACAACCTGCCCATAATGAATGTTAAATCCATGTGAAAATACTAATGAATTACCTTCCTTTAAATAAGGTTTTATTTCTTCATTGTATACCTGTCTATGTATTTGATCAGGTATAAGTATTTGTACTATATCGGCAGCTTCTGCTGCTTCCGGTACTGTCATTGGTGTTAACCCTGCTTCTTTAACTGTATCCCATTCTAATTGACTAGTGTCATCAAAAGGTTTTCTAAGACCAATTACAACCTTTATTCCACTTTCATGTAGGTTCTGTGCTTGTGCATGACCTTGAGATCCAAAACCTATTACTGCTATGGTTTTCTCTTTTAAAAGCTCCAAGTTAGCATCTTGATCATAATACATTTTTGTCATTATTAAACTCCTCCTTAATTTTTATTATTTATTTCCTCTAAGCATCGCAATTTTACCTGTTCTCACCAATTCTATTATACCGAATGGTTGTAAGGATTCCTCCATAGCGGCTATTTTGCTTGAGTCACCCGTTACTTCAACTATTAATGAGTCTTTACTTATATCTATAATTCTAGCCCTAAATATATCAGCAATCTGAACTATATCAGGTCTTGCACTATTATCTGCCTTTACTTTTATAAGTGCTAATTCTCTCTCAACAGCTTGTTCATCTGTTATATCTATAATTTTAATAACTTCAATCAATTTATAAAGCTGTTTAGTAACCTGCTCTATAATTTTATTATCACCTTCGACTACTATGGTCATTCTTGATACTGTTGGATCTTCAGTAACACCTACAGTTAAACTGTCAATATTATAACCTCTTCTTCTAAATAGAGTTGATACCCGTGTTAATACACCAGGTTTGTTTTCAACCGTTACTGAAAGTGTATGTTTTGCCATAGCTTACTCACCCCCTAGCATATTTAAAAGAGGCTGACCTGGTGGGACCATTGGATAAACATTTGATTCTCGGTCAACCCAAAAATCAATTATTACGGGCCTATCTGTAACCGCTAAAGCATCTTTTAAAGCTTTTTCTACATCCTCTGATTTAGTAACCCTAATACCAACTGCTCCATATGCCTCTGCTAATTTTACAAAATCAGGTTGATGGCTCATGTCCGTATATGAATAACGGTTGTTAAAAAATAAGTGTTGCCATTGTCTTACCATACCTAGATATTGGTTGTTTAGGATACATACGATTACTGGAAGTTTTTGCTCAACGGCTGTACCTAATTCTTGAATATTCATTTGTATACTGCCATCTCCAGCTATATCTATAACGGGAACATCTGGTCTAGCTAACTTTGCACCTATAGCCGCAGGTAAACCAAAACCCATAGTACCAAGCCCACTTGAGCTTATAAAGCTGCGAGGATTTTTATATTTATAATATTGTGCAGCCCACATTTGGTTTTGTCCTACTTCAGTAGTAATTATTGCCTCACCATTAGTGATTTCTGATATTTTTTCAACAACATATTGAGGCATAATTCTTCCTTCATTTGATTCTCCATATTTAAGCGGATATTCATCTTTCCACTTTTCAATAGTATCATGCCAACTATTAAGGTCTTCTACTGGTTCAATTTTATCTATAATAGCACTTAATACTTCTTTAACATTTCCTACAATTGGAACATCTACACCTTTGTTCTTCCCTATTTCAGCAGCATCCACATCTATATGAATTACTTTAGCTCTATTAGCAAACTCATCTAGCTTGCCTGTTACGCGATCATCAAATCTAACTCCTATAGCTATTAACAAGTCACATTCATTAATTGCATAATTAGCATATCGTGTACCGTGCATACCTAACATACCTAGAGATAGATAATTATCGCTAGGAAATGCCCCCATTCCCATTAAAGTTGTTGTAGTAGGAATTTTCATCTTTTCAGCTAATTCGGTTAATTCTTGTGCTGCGTCAGCTGCTATTACACCACCACCTGCATAAATCACAGGGCGTTTTGACTCTTGAATAAGATTTATAGCTGCTAAAATTTGTCCTGCGTTATAACCCTTCATGACACGGTATCCTCTAATATTTACTTCTTCATCATTATCATCAAATTCAATTGCTTTATCCATTACATCCCTAGGTAAATCAACGACAACTGGCCCCGGACGATTAGTCCTAGCTATATGAAATGCTTCTTTAACTATATCTGCAACATCTTCTGTTCTTTCTATTAAATAATTATGTTTAGTAATTGGTAATGTTATCCCAGTAATATCAGCTTCCTGAAAAGCATCTTTACCAATCATGGGAGTAACAACCTGACCTGTAAAAGCAACCATTGGAATAGAATCCATGTTGGCAGTTGCTATACCAGTAACAAGGTTGGTAGCTCCAGGCCCAGATGTTGCCAAACAAACGCCAACTTTACCTGTAGCTCTCGCATAACCATCTGCTGCATGAGCCGCTCCCTGCTCATGGCGAACAAGTATATGCCTTATATCTGAATCATAGAGAGCATCGTAAACAGGCAATAATACACCCCCAGGATAACCAAAAATGGTATCAACACCTTCTTTTTTGAGACAATGTAATAGGATTTCTGCTCCTTTAATTTTCACTAGGCTCACCTCCATAATTTTTTGTAATTATTTAACTATTGTTTATTAAGCTTTTGCTTACAAGGGCAATCTCCTCTTAGCCCCTTAAGTTTAGAGGTCAAATCGGTTGTAAGCAAAAGATTAGATAGGTTTAGATGTGTTAAGTTTTCAAAGAACAAATTCAGCTATTAAAATAGCGGGCTATGAATGGCCCGCTATTTTATGTATCTATATAAAAAGGTTTATTTTTTAAAAATAGCTCCAGTACTTGCCGACTGAACCATCTTAGCATATTGCTTTACATATCCAGTTTTAATTGAGAGTTCTGGTGCTTGCCAGTTGCTTTTTCTCTCACTCAGTATCCCCTCGTCCACTAGGACCTCCAGCTTTAGAGCTGGAATGTTTATTCGTATCAGGTCACCGTCTTCAATTAGACCTATTATTCCACCTTCTGCTGCTTCAGGAGACACATGACCAATAGCAGCACCTTTAGTCGCTCCAGAAAAACGACCATCAGTTATAAGTGCGACTTCTTTGTCAAGTCCCATGCCAGCAAGTGCAGATGTTGGGGTTAGCATTTCTCTCATTCCCGGTCCCCCTTGAGGTCCTTCGTAACGAATAACTATAACATCTTTAGATTTTATTTTATTGTTTAATATTGCTTCTACTGCTTCTTCTTCAGAATTGAATACACGTGCTGTTCCTTCATGTTCTAACATTTCTTCTGATACAGCACTTCTTTTAACTATTGCACCTTCCTCAGCTAAGTTGCCATATAGGATAGCTAAACCACCTGTTAGACTATAAGGATTGTCAACTGGCCTAATAACAGTACTATCTAATACTGGTCTAGTAGCTATGTTTTCACCAATAGTTGTACCTGTAACAGTTATACACTCTTTATTTATTAAATTCTTTTTACTTAATTCATTGTAAATTGCTTGAACACCACCAGCACGGTATAAGTCTTCCATATGGTGGTCACCAGCAGGGCTTATCTTACAAAGATGTGGGGTACTAGAACTTATTTCATTAAAAATACTTAAGTCAATATCTATATTTGCTTCATTAGCAATAGCCATAAGATGTAAAACCGAGTTAGTTGAACATCCAATAGCCATATCTATATGTATTGCATTTGTAAATGCTGCTTTGGTCATGATATCTTTAGGTTTAATATCTTTTTCAAAAAGCTCCATAATCTTTGTTCCTGCAGTTTTCGCTAGCCTAATTCTTTCAGAATAAACTGCAGGGATTGTTCCATTACCTGGCAAACCTATTCCTAAGGCTTCTGTTAAGCAGTTCATTGAATTTGCTGTAAACATACCAGCACATGAACCACAGGTTGGACAAGCATTATCTTCTAAATGTTTTAGTTGTTGTTCATTTATTTTACCAGCCGCAATTGCTCCTACCCCTTCAAAAACTTGGCTAAGACTCACTCTACGATCAGTTGTCGCTCCAGAAAGCATTGGTCCCCCACTAATAAAAATAGACGGTAAGTTTAGACGTGCGGCAGCCATTAACATGCCCGGGACAACTTTGTCACAATTAGGTATAAAAACTAAAGCATCAAATCCATGAGCAGTAGCCATAATTTCAATTGAATCAGCTATTAATTCTCGACTAGCAAGGGAATATTTCATTCCTGTGTGCCCCATTGCAATCCCATCACATACTGCTATGGTATGAAATTCAAAGGGCACTCCACCTGCCATGCGAACTCCGGATTTTACAGCTTCAGCAATTTTGTCAAGATGGGTATGACCAGGAACTATTTCATTGTGAGAGTTTACTATACCTATAAATGGTCTGTTCATTTCTTCGTCAATTAAGCCTAATGCTTTAAACAGCGAACGCTGTGCTGCTCTTTCTGTTCCGTGTTTAACCTGTTTGCTCTTCATTTTTTTACTCCTTTCTATGAAAAAGCTGTAGACATTGTTATAATAATTTACTTTGTAAATTGGTTATGTTTTTAAATACAAAAACCCTCTCGTCCACATCAGGGACGAGAGGGTATTCCCGCGGTACCACCCTGCTTGTCGTATTTAGCATAAATACGACCGCTCAAAATTATTTTAGTACCTCTTTTTAACAGACTTGTACGTCCGGCACCACCTACTAGGTCTTATGACTTTTCAGATAGCAGCTCCAAGATGATGAAACACAATTTCAAGTTTAGATACCGGTTTCCAGCTCCCCCGACTCTCTGTAATCAAACTTACTGATGTGTATTTCTTTTCATCGCTATTGAGAATATGTTATTTTGTTATCTATATAGTATATTTAAAGGTAATATTGCTGTCAATATAAAAATTTATATTTTATTTATTAAATTATACAATATACTATAGTCTATTGTATATACATATTTTGCCTTTTGCCGCAATTTTTCCAAAGTTTAATAAATCTAGGGTTTTTGCAAGGAATATAAATCAACTTTTTTCATATATTCTTTTAAATTTATAAATTTATTATTAGCAAGATTAGAATATTTTTCCTTGTTTTTTATGTTTTTAAACATTGCCCATAACATCCTAGTACCCTCTTCAGTTTTGCACGCTTCAGAAGGACTCATACCTTGCAATATGTTTAACCTAGACCTATACCATTTATCTAAATACATTTCTTTAAGTGATAATTCTAGTTCTGGATACTGTTTTTTTACATCAAAGGTTAATATGCCAAATATACCATCTTCTCTGACTTCCATCCCATCAAACTCTAGGCTTTCATACATATCTTTTTCAATTTGTTTTCTAGCAATGCTTATATCTAATTCACCAAATGCAGATACTGTTAACCAATTTGAACCTAAAATATATTCCGCTAGGAAATCGTTAGTTTGTTTGTTAAGTTGATAATAAACTTTATGTTTACCTGGTAATTGTATAACAAGACTTTTTAATTCTTCTAGTCTTTGTTCTACTTTTTCTTTATCTTTGATTAGATAACGTATAGATAAAAAACGCATACCATCATCAGGGTCATAATCTACTTCTTCTCTTAATAAAACTTCTTCGAAACTATTATATTGCCCTCCTGCATAACTATAAGCATTAAGGATAGTTAGTGTGTATTCATTTTTAAATACTACTGATCCCCTATCTTCATAGTATAAAAAGTTTTCTAAGTCATTTAGCGAATCCCTATCTTTAGCAATTATTACAAATTCTTCTCCATTAACAATTAGATCTGCAAATATACCAGTTAAGAATGAAACCCCTTCATCAAGGCTGTGATTGTTTGTTGTAATTCTCAAATGAATACCATTAGGAATTTCTTCGACTTCTCTTAAATCATCTATACCTTCTAGAATGTTAAATAAATCCTCATGATCAATTATTTGATAAACTTTACAAGTTACTTGTGAGGAAAGTGGATTTAACTTAGAATCTGAATCTATTGAGTCATAACTTAATCTTTCTATATTAGAAACGTACCACGTGCTATTTTCTATTCTTAGCTCAAATAAGTAATTTTGTTTAAATAGCTCTTGGTTTTCAGCCACAATTGTATATGCAGATATTTCTATATTTTCTTTACTCTCATTAACACCATCGATTTCCCCCTCTAATAACAAGGCTCCGGGGTTAATAACATCATCAAGTTGGTAAACAAGTAATCCTTGGTATGATCTTTCCCTAGATAGAAGGGAAAAAATATAGTTATAATCTTGGTATCGTAAAGCATAAAATAAGCTATTTACTAATTCTTTTGGACTTAATTCACTTGATACTTTACGCAATAGTTCAGCTTCTGCGGTGTGGGTAAGTCCAACTTCTTGATCTAAGTATTTTTGATATAAAAACTTCCCTATAGCCGGACGCGTCATAGATCTCATATTAAAACCATATGCCTCTTGTATTAGGCAACACACTTCTTCAAAGTTAATTTCCACTAAATCATTAAGCCCTTCTCTGTCCTTTTTAAATTTCGAAATTGAAAAGTTCTCATCAATAAAATAACTGTGTATCCCATCTGAGGAATACGTTAAATAAATACTTTCTACATAAATAAAACCATCATCTGTTTTCCATGCTATATCAACATTTGTTTTTCCTGTATGTCTAGTTTTTGTTGCATACGCTTTATAAAATCGTCCTTTTGAAAACACTGGAGGACTAAATTCTATTCCTGCCATAGCATATTTTTCTAAGGCACGTTTGCATATAGCACTCCATTCTTTTCCATACTCTATAATAAGCAGATGAAAAAACTCGGCCATTTCTTTTTCATAAAAGGCCGATAAGCTTTCAAGTAAACTTGGTCTAAGTTCAAATGGAACCTCTTCAAAAATCTCTAATATAAATATTCGACCCTCATTACTTGATATTAGTTTTCTTATGTCATGCACTAGGTTTTTAAGAAGAACCCTTGGAAACTTGTTCTTTTTATTTTTTCCCATTTAGATCTCCATAAATTTTTTTCTTAATTGTAATTTACCACGTTAGCAAACGACAGGCAAATTATGTTGAAGCTAGTTTAAAGGTTTTTATATCTATTATTAGTTGTTTTTGTCATTAATAAGGGAGGAATTAGATATCGTATACAGAATTACATCATTAATAATTTTTTTGTATGTCAAAATAAGGTGATATTTATATGAGAAGAGTTTTTATTGATAATTTAAAACCTGGAATGGAAGTAGCAAGACGAATTTATAGTAGTGATAGCCGTATTCTCATAAATGCTGGAATTAAATTAACTGAGGCATACATACAGCGCTTAAAACAGATGGGCATTGCCTCTGTATATATTATTGATGAAGCATTTGGTGATGTAGAAAACGCACCTGATGTAGTATCCGAGCAAACAAGATTAAAGACAGCCAAAATTGTAAAAGATGGTTTTAATTTAATAGAACAAGAACGTAAAATTAATATAAAGTCAGTACAAAATACTGTTAATAACATAATTGACGAACTTTTATCTAATCTAAATATATTAGTTAATTTAACAGATATAAGAGCATTTGATGATTATACATTTGGTCATTCGGTTAATGTTTGTATACTTTCAGTAATGACAGCTATGACTTTGGGTTATAATAACCTTAAACTTAAAGAATTAGGAATGGGTGCACTACTTCATGATATTGGTAAAACACAGGTAGATAAATCAATTTTAACAAAAAATGATGATTTAACCCCAGAAGAATTTGAAGAAGTTAAAAAGCACGCCGAATATGGTTTTAAATTACTCAAAAATTATGATGATATCTCTTTACTATCAGCTCATATAGCTTATCAACATCATGAACGTTGGGATGGTAATGGCTATCCACGAAAACTCCAAGGAGAAGAAATACATGAATATGCTCGTATTGTGGGAGTAGCTGATGTATATGATGCTTTGCTTTCTGATAGACCTTACCGCCCTGCATATTCTATTAAGCAATCTATCGATGTGTTAAATAGGATGAAAGGCATTTATTTAGATGAAAAATGTGTTGATGCTTTAATTTCTAATATTGCAATTTATCCTTTAGGAAGTATCGTTCAACTTAACACAGGTGATTATGGTATTGTTGTGGATATAAATAAAACTACACCTAGTAAACCAATTATAAGAGTTGTATATAAAAATGATGGTTTGAAAATTGCTAATCCACATGAGGTAGATTTATCAAAAATGACAAGAATATTAATAACTCGTGTTTTAAATGAAAAAGAGATAAACCAAATAAAAAACTTAGATGACTAATATTTTTTTGCAAACATTATTTGAAAAACAGGTGAAATCTGTTATATGTATGAATAATAATAAAGCTTGCCAATAATAAAAAACAAGAGATTAATTGGAGGTAGTTTAATATATGGAAAAAACCATTTCTGTAATATTAATACTATTTTTAGGTGGCACACTTTTATATCTTTTGTTTTTAAAAGTCTATCCCTCCTTAATTAGTAAAAGATGAGATATTAAACCTATTATAAATCCCTCTTTTTAGTTAAAACTAAACTAAAGGAGGGCTTTATTATGACAAGATATAGAACAACAGACGGTAAAGAAGACAACAAACAAAAAATTCATTGGTTTGGTTTTTTAGCAATACCTATTGCATTTATTAATGGCCTTTATTTCGGTGGATATGCTTTACGAAAGATTAGGCAATATTGGGAAGGCGGCCCCATGGATTAGCCGCTCCCTCCTTTTTAATAAAAAATGGCTCATTTAAATAAGAGCCATTTTTTATTGTAAGGATTTTTCAGCTAAATTTAGTATACGTTTTATAGTTTCGTTTTTTTCAGCAGTTTCTCTTTTCTTGTTTAGCAAGTTGTTTTCAAACTCTTTAATCTTTTGATTAATTTCATCTTTGTTATTACTAGGTAAATCGCTATTTTGGGGTTTAGTATTTTGAGCCAAATTATAATGCGATAAAATTCCCGCAACCATAGCCTTAGCTAAGTTTTTTTTAGTATCTTGTTGTATAAGTTTTCTTTCTTGTTTTAGATTAGTTATAAATCCACATTCTAATAATATAGCTGGCATGTTTGTCTCTCTTAAAATATGCAAATTTTTTATTCTAACCCCACCATCTTGCCAACCTAATTCATTCACCATTTCTTTTTGAATTAAATAAGCTAGAGATTCCGCTTCACCTCTAGCTGTATAAATAAATGTAGAAATATAGTCAGCATCTCGGTTTGTCGATGCATTAGCATGAATAGAAAGACAGATATCTACTTTAGAGTCATTTAATATTCGAGTTCTTTCATTAAGACTAACATACTTATCTTCAGTTCTAGTCATTACAGTTTTTATAGAATTCTGTTTCAGGTGAGATTCAACTTCTTTAGCTATAGAAAGAACAATATCTTTTTCTCTATACCCGCGTACCCCTACTGCCCCTGAATCACTTCCTCCATGACCAGGGTCAATACCTACCTTTATCATTATTTTACCTCCTTTGCTCATAAATAATTTATATAAATATGATTCCACTGCAAAAAGCTAAACTTAGAGTATGGAATCGGCTGAGCAAACATGTTTATCACGCCACTCATCGGTCTTTACCTTCATTTTAGCTTAGCACTTATTATCTAAAATGATTTTTTATTTATACTTAGCCGTGATCTATGCACCACGCCTTGCTACTTAAGGACTTAGATAAACATGTTTGCTCAGCCTTAAGTTTGTTGCAGTTACTTTTTGCAGCAGAATCAAATATATAAAATTGATTTGACTTCAAAAAGCTAAACTAGAATTTTATATATACTCTATGGTATGCGATGTTAGGCTTATGTGTTAAACCCAACGCATGTAGAGGTTTTTATAATTTTTATATTACTTGTATTTTTTATTTGTTTTAGAGATAATTTATAAATATAGTTATAAAGGAGACTTTAAATGACTTATATTGAAGCTATTATTTTTGGCATTGTACAAGGTATTACTGAATTTTTACCTATATCAAGTACTGCCCATATAATTATTACAGAACACCTTTTAGGTTATCATTTTCCTGGTTTAACATTTGAAATTTATTTGCATTTAGCCTCAGTATTAGCAGTAATAATTTATTTCAGAAAGGATTTAATTAATGTTGTTACTGGTTTTTTTGCTTATTTAATTAACAAGTCAGCTAACCATCGTACACAATTTATGTTTGGCATTTATATTTTAATAGCCACTATTATAACCGGAACACTAGGCATAGTATTAAAGGGCGTAATTCAAGATGCCATGAAAACACCTACATTTATCGGAGTTTCCTTAATGATAACAGGTACTTTTCTTATTATTATTGAACGATTTCGCCAATATGGTGAAAGAAGAATTGAAAATATGACATATCTAGATTCTATTATTGTCGGTTTGGGACAAACATTAGCAGTTTTACCCGGCATCTCTCGATCAGGTTCAACTTTAGTAACTGGACTTTGGGTTGGTTTATCTAGAGATACAGCAGTAAGGTACTCTTTTTTGCTAGCTATACCAGTTATATTAGGTTCATCAGTTTTAGTAATCGGTGACTTATCTAATGAAATGTGGTCTGTTATTGGATTAGGTCCACTTATAGTCTCATTTGTTGTTACTTTTATCTTTTCATGGATTGGAATAGTTTGGCTTATTGATTTTTTAAAACGCAGTAAGCTTATTTATTTTGCAATATACTGCTTTACAGTAGCAATTCTTTTAATTCTATTTATGGATCCTAATGTGGTTATGGACATATAGATTATTTCTAAACACTTTTGCTCAGTATTTTTTATTAGTAGTTAACATGCCATATGAAATCTCATTGTTGGTACTGTATAAAATAAGAAAATATTGTAAAGGCTACTAATGAGGTGATTAGATGAATGTTTTTACTGCTGTCTTTCTATCATTTGTAGCTATTATTTTTATAAATTTAGCTGAAAAAGCTTATACCCTAATAAAGGCTGAAGTTGATAGGCGAGAAAACCAAACAAAATTAAAATATGGTCTATTGTCCAAAAAAGATATATATAACCTAGAACCTTATGAGTTTGAACTTTGGTGTGCAAATTTTCTTGAAAAGCTAGATTATTCATCTGTGGAAGTAACCACGGAACATTATGATGGAGGAAAAGATATTATCTGTGAAAAAGATGGTGAAAAAGTATATGTAGAATGTAAAAGATATGCTTATAAAGGTATTTATTATAACGAAATATCTCGAGATATTATACAGAAACTGGTTGGGGCTATGGTTGGAGATGGCATAAGAAAAGGAATAATAATGACAACCAGCAAAGTATCCGATCGCTCTAGAGAGTACATAAATAAGCTACCACCTGAATACCAAATCAAAGTACTAGATGGAGATGAATTAATTAAACTACAGTGGAAAATTCGTACTGAAGAACTATCAACTCCATTGTCAGACGAACCTTTACCAAATGTTTAGATTTGTATAAAACTGATACAGTTTTATGTATCAGTTTTTGCAAAAATCTAATAAGTAACTAAAATCAATTATCCCAATATTTATATGGTTTTTCAGTTTCATTTTTTTGTGTGACCAAAAACCGATGTTCATTTAATTCCTCTAATTTTTCATCAATGTTTCCCCATGCTTTGTTAATAAAATCTTCTCTTCCAGATCCTTTTTTGTAAAATTCATAATGACCCGAATTTTTTGCATAATAATTTTGGTGGTGTTCTTCTGCCTTATAAAAAGGCTGAGCAGCTATTATTTCTGTAGCAATAGGATAATTAAATAAATTTAATTCTTCTAACCTATTTTTCGATTTTTTAGCAACTTCCCTTTGTTCCTCATCGTGATAAAAAATTGCTGTTCTATACTGGTCCCCTCTATCACCAAACTGGCCAAATTCATCAGTTGGGTCAATTTGTCTCCAAAAAACATCTAACAAATCTGAATAGTTTATTTTGGCTGGGTCATAAATAACTTGAACTGATTCATAGTGCCCAGAATAACCTGTTGTTACATCTTCGTAATCAGGATTTTTAACATGCCCCCCTGTATAACCACTAATTACATCTATAACACCCTCTAACTTTTTAAAAGGTTCAACCATACACCAAAAACATCCTCCGGCAAAAGTGGCTGTTTGGTATTCATTGCTTTCATGAGCCATCTAACTACCCCCTTATTTAAGTTATCAATTTATTCTTTTGCTTTAGTGATTAATAATATGCACATAAAACTAACCACATTTACTTGGGGTAAAAAATTGTCAAAATAGTTTAACTATGGTTAAATAACATTTAAGTAGGTTTAATGTTTCAGCCTTGGTAATAATCTATAATAGAATACTAATCACGTTAGGAGGTTTTTTAAATGAAAAGAATTTCAGATAATGTTATTGTCCTAGGTAATGGTTTTTTAAATTATTACATAGTGGGTAATAAAGAAGCTGCAATTATTGAATGTGGAATTAGTGCTGGTGTTGAACTATTTAAAAAAGACTGGGTTCAACTACAAGAAAAGCCTAATATTAAATATATTCTTGCAATGCATTCACATTTTGACCATGTTTGTGGTATTCCTTCTTTAAAAGAACTATTTCCTGATGCTAAAGTTGTAGCTAGTGAGGTATGTAAAAAACTCCTTTCAAAAGAGCGTATTGTTAAAGCTATGTTCCAAGGTGACAGTATAACTACAGATTCTTATATAAAAAATGAACTATTAGAAAATAAACCAGTTAGTAGAGACATAGAAGAAATTAATGTAGATATGATAGTAAAAGATGGTGATTGTATTAATCTAGATAATGAATTAACTCTAGAAATACTTGAAACTCCAGGTCACAGTCCTTGTTCGATATCAGCTTATTTAGCTAATGATAAAGTTATGTTTGTATCTGATGCAACTGGCTATAAAGCAGAAGATGGAAAGTTTTCTCCAGTATTTTTCCAAGATTATGATACTTATTTAAATACTATAAATAGGCTAAAATCATATCCAACCCAAGTACTAGGAGTTGCTCATGGAGATATACCTACAGGCAATGCAGTAAACTCCTTCTACCAGGAGAGCCTAAAAGCTGCCTATGAAGCATTTGAT
Organism: Candidatus Syntrophocurvum alkaliphilum; assembly: GCF_009734445.1. Lineage (NCBI taxonomy): Bacteria > Bacillati > Bacillota > Clostridia > Eubacteriales > Syntrophomonadaceae > Candidatus Syntrophocurvum > Candidatus Syntrophocurvum alkaliphilum. Next base: position 2,290,289 of record NZ_CP046457.1, on the reverse strand, counting down.
ACAATAAGTAATAAATTAAAAGATGGTTATAGTGAACAAGAGTTAGCAGAAGAGATGTATAACATATACATAAAAGGTGCTCTTGCTCTTTATCCTAAAGAAATGATGTTAGGATCAATGCATCTATTGATCAAAAATGTTAAAGCCAAATTAGAGTAGTCTTGCTTGCCTTGGTTTTTATTGGTTATAAATAAAATATTTAAGTATCATTAAGTTCTTTTATGAATTTACATCACCTTAGTTAAAATAAAAAGCTAGTTCTTAAATAAACCAATAGGTATCAATATTAAAACATTGAGCTTGACCAATTAATCCTTTAAACTTAGGCATGCCTTATGCAGGGGTAATTAACCTTGTTGTATAGGTTTAAAGGAGTGATAAAGTTGAATAAAAAAAATCATATTTATATTGGTATTTTATTGGTTATCTTTATACTAGGAACAACATTAGCATATGAAAACCTTGCTTCTAAGAATGGCGATAATATTCCACAAGACAATGAGGAAACTATCCTAGCAAATAAGGATGAAGAAATTAATAACAACAAAAATGATGAAAAAGAAGTAGAAACTAGTGAAGAGAAAGAGAAAAAAGATTTACCTACAAGTACAGACAATAAAAATAATGAACAACCCGTAAATAATCCAGAGGAAATAGTAGCTGATGATACACCTAAAAAAGTTAAAGAAAAACCAACCAATGAAGAACCTGGGTATAGAACAATGACCATGGTAGCAACTGCTTATACTGATTGCCACGAAGAAAATTATCCGTGGGGTGGTTATCCCTCATATATAGGACTGCCTCTTGATAGAGGAATTGTAGCTGTAGACCCAGATGTTATACCAATGGAAACAAAACTTTACATCGAAGGTTATGGAGAAGGTATTGCTGCTGACCAAGGTGGCGCAATAAAGGGAAATAGAATAGATGTATTTATGTGGACCAAAGAAGAAGCCTATGAATGGGGTATCAGAGAAGTAGAAGTAAAAATCTACGATCAATAGGAAGCACGGGGACGGTTCTTTTGCTTCCTTAAGCTGTTAGCAAATAGCTAACAGCTTATTTTTTTAGTTCATTTTTTAAGAGTGCAATCTTAATATCAAAATAACTTATTTTATCAGGTAAAGACTCTTTAATTGGCTTTAATTTTTCAACTCCTATGGTGTTGACCTTTTCTAAAACTTTTGCTTCAGTTTCAGGAGTAATAAAATCGTACCATTCCACACTATAGCCATTTTGAACAGCTTTTATAATATGCTCTTCTATGGTTGTAATTTTTAATTCCCGTACTTTTGATATATCTGATAAACTTTTACCTTCTTGGTACATCTGCCATGATAGTACATGAGTTGGAGTTTTAGATTCTTTAGTTTTCTTTTTGGTTTTAGAATTAGTTGATTCTATTGAGGTGTCATTGTTTTGAGAATTTTCAATTGAACCTTGTAAGTTAGCTTCTGTATAATTTTTTATGATTTCTAAAAATTTTTCACCATATCTTTCAAATTTTACTTGACCTACTCCATTAATACATAACATAGCTTCTACATTGAGGGGTAGATACTCACACATTTCCCACAATGTTTTGTCTGCAAATATAACATAAGGTGGAACACCTTGTTGTTGCGCTATTTCCTGACGCAAATTACGAAGTGCTTCAAAAAGTTCGTTTTCATAAACTGTAGTCTCAGTTGCTTTTGGACGTCTAATAAGAATTTTCTCTTGTCCTCTAAGTACTGGTAAGGCTTTTGATTTCATTTTAACTACTGGGTATTGCCCATTAGTAATGGTTAAAAAATCCTCAGCAGCTAGAATGTTAATATACTCGGTAATTTGAGGCATTGTGAGGTTATTCATAATTCCATAAGTCGACAATTTTTCAAACCCTAGCTCAAATACTCTTTTTTGTTGGGAACCTTTTAGAACAGCAGCAATAATTTTGCTGCCATATTGTTCTCTCATTCTAATTATACAAGAGAAAATCTTTTGTGCTTCTATGGTAATATCCACTATTTCCTGCTCTTTACAATTAGCACAATTATCGCAATTATCACTTGTACTTAATTCACCGAAATATTTCAATATGTTTTCCCTTAGACAACGGGGACTATGACAGTAATCAATTATGTTTTTTAGTTTTTCGTATTCCGATATTTTTCTTTTTTCGGCTAAGTTTGCATTTTCTATAAAATATTTTTGTATTTGTATGTCTGAAGGATGGTATAAAAGAATGCATTCTGCCGGTTGCCCATCACGTCCTGCACGACCAGCTTCTTGATAGTAAGCTTCTAGGTGCCTGGGCATGTTATGGTGAATAACAAAACTAATATTTGATTTATCTATCCCCATGCCAAATGCATTTGTTGCTATCATTACTTTAATACGATCATGTAAAAAGTCTTCTTGATTTTTAGTTCTTTCTTCAGTTTTTAAACCTGCATGGTATTTTGCTACCGAATAATTTTTTGTTAGTAGTTGTTCAAAAATATTTTCAACCTCTTTACGTGTTGCAGCATAAATTATCCCTGACTGATTAGGATGCTTATCTATATAATTACTAATATACCTTATTCGATCTACTCCCTTATTAACGGCAAAGTAAAGATTAGGGCGATTAAAGCTATTAATTATAGTTTTAGGCTGTTTAAGCCCTAAGTTTTCTATAATATCTTGACGTACACGAGTAGTAGCCGTAGCAGTAAAAGCTGCTACCACTGGTCGATTTTTCATTGCTTCAATCCATGATCTAATATTTAAATAACTTGGTCTAAAATCATGCCCCCATTGTGATACACAATGCGCTTCATCAATTGCTATTAAAGAAATAGGAAGGTTATAAAGTAATCTAGTAAAGTCTTTTGAATCTAAGCGTTCTGGAGCAATATATAATAGTTTAACTTCACCATTATATGCTAGCTTTAAGCGTGCTTGTATTTCACTTAAGTTCAATGAACTATTAATAAAAGATGCAGGTACCCCTTGATTATTAAGTGCATCTACTTGATCCTTCATTAATGCAATCAAAGGAGATATCACCAAAGTTATCCCGGATAAAACCAAACCCGGTAATTGATAGCAAAGTGATTTTCCTCCACCTGTAGGCATCACACCTATAACATCACGAGAATCTAAAATTCCATCTATTATCTCTCTTTGTCCTGGTTTAAAATCTTGGTAACCAAAATACTGAGCCATTGCCGCTAGTGCAGACTCCATGCTTTACCCTCCCCATATAAAGGAAGCATAGGGACGGTTCTTTTGCTTCCTTTTTTAAGCTTTAAAAATTACATTTTCCGATATATTAAGAATTCGAGCTATTTGCCTTTGGGTTAATCCTTCAATAGTTTTAATTTGAGATATAATTACGTTTCGTTTTGTTTTTGGTAATTTTTTTATTGCTTCTAAATCTAACCCTAACTGTAATTTGTTTATTTCCTGTAAAGCTTCTTCATCAGTTAATTTTTTAATATATTTATCATCAAGACATTGGTCATCATTTTTTATTTCATTAAAATCCTTAAATTCATCTCTTGCTACAGTTTGATTATGTGCAAATAAACCTAATATTAATTGGTCATCAAGTAGTGCAACTGGTTCGTATTCTTTTCCATAATAACCAAAACAACTACTCCATCTCCAACTCGCTGGTGTTTTTGCAAAACCTGCTTTTACGGGATTTTGGTGTATATAGCGAATTACCGTTAATAAATACTCATCAGTCTCAATTTGTTCACTTTTGTATCTATCTTGAAATAAGTGACCTACTGTTTTATATTTTTGGTTATAAAACCAGACATAACTTACCCCTATTCTTTTCATTGTTGTACTTATATTTTCATTACCTTCTTTCAATAGCAAATGTACATGGTTTCCCATTAGACACCATCCATATACATTTATCTGTGACTGCTTTTTGTATCTTTTGATTGTAGTAAGAAATCTTAAGCAGTCCTCGTCATCATGAAAAATATCTTGTTTCCTTACTCCGCGTAACATTACATGATATATCCCGCTTTCACTTTTGACTCTAGGTTGACGTGGCACTTTTTGACCTCCCCCCCCAATTAATTTTGTTATATCTTACCACAAAAAAGGAAGCAAAAGAACCGTCCCTATGCTTCCTTTTTTGATAAAGAATTTTTTCACACTTAAATTTGCAGGAAATATTTTCTATTAAATGGAAATATATAACTAGTCCAGTGTTGGATATTAAAAAGTAATAAAGGGGAGGGTTCTTTGAAGTGTGATAATTATGAAAAAACTAAAGGTTTAGAAAATGCTTCTATATTTTATGATACCGTTAGTAAAAATAAAGAAACTATAATAAAAGAATACGAAACAGTTTTTAATAAAACCCAAGATGCCTTATTTTTATTAAGTTATACAAAAGATGAAAATTTTAAATTTATAACTATAAATGCTAAAACAGAAAAGTTATTGGGGATTACCCAAGATGAAATATGTGAGAAAACCCCTTTTGAAGCTTTTGAAAGTGACACAGCTAAAATTTTAACAGAACATTATAAAAACTGTGTGGAACAAAAAAAAACTATAACTTTTGAAGAATGCATATCGTTTGCAGATGGGAATATTATATTTTTAACTACACTTACTCCAATTTTGGAAAATGATACAATAAACTATATTGTGGGTTCAAGTAAAGATATAACTAAACAAAAGAAAGCAGAAATACAGTTAATGAATAAATCAAATGAGCTTGAGAGATTTTTTAGCATCACACCTGATTTACTTTGCATAGCTGATACAGATGGTAATTTTATTAAAGTTAATAAAGCTTGGGAAGATATTTTGGGCTATACAAAGTCTGAGTTAGAGAAAAGAACATTTTTAGAATTCGTTCATCCAGAAGATATTGATGCCACCATAAACGCCATATCCAGATTAGCCGACAATCAAACAATCACAAACTTTGTTAATAGATATATATCAAAAGATGGATCATACCGATATATTGAATGGAAATCCCAACCGTATAAAAACCACTATATTTATGCAGCAGCAAGAGATATTACGGATAACCAATTATTACTTGAAAAAATAGAAAAAAACAAAGAACGATATAAAAGCATTGTTAAGATTTTGCAATATAAATCTGAATCATCTGGTGATTTGTTAAACTATACTCTTAATGAAAGTATTACTATGTTAAACAGTACCTATGGTTATATTTTCTTGTATAACGATTCAGGCGAACTATTTTTAAACTCTTACTCTGATAAAACTATTGAAAACTGTTTTATTAATAAAGATAGATTTACACTTGAGCATGGTGGAATATGGGGAGAAGCAATTAGACAACAAAAACCTATTATTGTCAATAATTTCCAAGCTCCTCATCCATTAAAAAAAGGATATCCCAAAGAACATATTAAGCTTAATAATTTCTTGTCTATACCAGTAATTAATAATAACAATATTGTTGCTATTGTTGGAATGGCTAATAAAAAAGATGATTATACCGAGGAAGATGCAATACAGTTGAAATTACTTTTTGATTCTATATGGGATACTGTTATTAGGAAAGAAGCTACAGAAGCTTTACATAAAGAACAAGAATTATTACAGATTACATTACAATCAATTAGCGAGGGAGTAATAACAACTACCCCAGATGGGAGAATTGTAATGTTAAATAATGCAGCTGAAAAAATTACTGGGTGGCAAGCAAGTGAAGCTAATGATAAAGATATAAGTAGTATTTTAAAAGTGGTTAGTAAAGACCATGACAAGCGATTTGAAAAATATAAAAAGTTTGTTACTGAAGATCTTGATAACTATAAAATATTGTTAGACAAAAATGGAAATGAAAAAGTTGTTACTTACAGTATACAACCTTTAAATGATACTAAAGAGGTTAATATTGGCTATGTTATTGTTTTTAATGATGTAACAAATAAACTTTTATTTGAAAAAAAGTTAGCTAATTTAGATAGATTTAATTTAATTGGAGAAATGGCTTCAAGCATTGCTCACGAAATTAGAAATCCTATGACATCAGTAAGAGGCTATATACAATTGCTTAATTCTACAGATGAGTTTAAAGATCATAAGGAATGTTTTGAAATAATGTTAAATGAAATTGATAAGGCAAATAATATTATTAGTGAATTTTTAACTCTATCAAAACATAAGATGCTAGAATTAAAGCATCAAAATTTAAATAATATTATAAGTTCACTTTATCCTCTTATAGTTTCTAATGCTAGTTTATTAGATTTAAATGTTAAGCTAGAACTAAAAAGTATCCCCGATATCATGTTAGATAAAAATGAAATACGCAAATTGTTTTTAAATATTGTTAATAATGCTTTAGAAGCAATGGATATAGGAACTGTTACTATTAAAACTTATGTTGAAAAGAATTCTGTAGTTTTATCAGTAACTGATGAAGGCAAGGGAATTGATGATATTATAAAGGATAAATTGTTTACCCCCTTTGCTACAACCAAAGAAAATGGAACTGGTTTAGGTCTACCAATATGTTATAAGATAGCAGAACGACACAATGCAATCATTAGATTTAATAGTGACAATAATGGCACTACCTTTGAAGTTGTTTTTAAAGATGTTAAGTAATAATTCATAACTACATTATAATTTCAAAAAGCTAAGGCGAATTTATTTGTCGGCAATATAGCTTAGCTATATATGCAGATGATTGAATTCGCCTTTGTCCTTATAAACAAAAAATAGTTTCTTTTATGACTGTGTGATAAAAAAAATTACAGCAAAAAACTACGTCAATAGTCTTTTTAATAGTTTAATTACATGGTATATTGGTTTTGCTTATGTAATTGTCTTATTTCATTAGGGGAGGGTTAAAATGAACCGCTTTTTAGTCAAAGCTAGAATCAGTAAGTTTAGAGAGGAATTCTCTATTAAAGATATTATAGGAATATTAGTAGGTTCTCTAATTTTAGCATTTGCAATTGAAGCTCTCTTAGTTCCTGCTAATGTTTTAACTGCTGGAATTACTGGTTTAGCAATAATATTAAATTTTACTACACCTATACCCGTTTGGTTTTGGGTTTTAGCACTAAATGTACCGGTTTTTATTGCTGGTTATAAATTTGTAAGCAAAAGATTTATCATTTATAGCCTTATAGCTACCTTCTCCCAAGCACTATTTTTATGGATGTTTCAACCATTAAGTATAAATATAGATGATTTATTGTTAGCAGCTATCTTCGGTGGAGTTGTAGCAGGAGTTGGAGCAGGTATTATATTTAGATATAAAGGTTCATCTGGAGGATTAGATATTATAGCAGTTATTTTTAAACGTTTTTGGGGTTATAACATAGGACAAACTTTCTTCATTGGAAATATTTCAGTACTAGCTTTATCTCTAATAATATTAAATCTAGAGTTAGCTTTATTTTCTGCAATTTCCATATATATAGCCTCAAAAGTTTTAGATTCAGTTGAAGCTGGTCCTCAAGTAGGAAGAACAGCAATAATAATATCAGATAAAAGTGATGATATTGCATATAATATAATGAACACTTTGCATAAAGGATGCACTTATTTACCTGGACAGGGAGCCTATTCAGGACAAGATAAAAAAATAATCATGGTAACTGTTGGTAAAACCCAACTTCCTAGACTAAAAGAAATTGTTTTTCAGCTAGACTCTAAAGCATTTATTTCCGTAAATGAGACCATAGAAGCCTATGGCCATGGGTTTAAAACTAGCAAATATGATTTTTAGCAAAATAACCCCATGATATGGGTTATTTTTTTGTTTGTTTTTTTTACATTATTTTGGCACACAATAATAAATATTAACATTGAGAACTAGTTGCTTTTTGTAGTTAAATATTCTATTAAATTAAAATTTTAAGGAGGTAATAAATTGAGTGGTTTTTTTGTAGCCAAAGGAAATGTAGCTAAGTATATCTCCAAAGAAACAATAACTAAACTTAAACATAGAGGCCATAAGGCTGGACTTTATTTTTTTAATAATGATGAAATTGCCTTAGGTATGGTTGGAAGTAACAATAATGATTATTTTAATGATGGGAAAAGTTTTATTAGCTTAGATGGTAATACATATTTTAATAACAATAATAATGGTAATATGATTCAAGATATTTTAAAAACTTATCAGCAAAATGGGACTGATTTTATCAAAGAGCTAAACGGTAGTTTTGCATTTTGTATTTACGATAATAAAGATTTATTATTAGCACGGGACCGTTATGGTATTAAACCACTATATTGGGGACAAAAAAATGATAGTATCTTTTTTGCTTCGGAAATAAAGTCTTTGGTAGGTAACTGTGAAAATATCAGACCTTTTCCACCTGGATATATGTATTACAATAATAAGCTAAGGTCTTTTGTAGACGATGAAGAAGATTCCACTGCTTCTTTTGATTTAAATACACTTGAATGTTCAACACAAATAAGAAACTTATTGCAAACTGCTATTAAAAGAAGTGTTGATAATAAAGATAATATAGGTGTATTTTTAAGTGGAGGGCTTGATAGCAGTATTATTGCAGCATTAGTTAATAATGTGCAACCATCTTATAAAAGTATATCTGTTGGTTTTGAAAATGCAGATGATTTATTTTATGCACGTAGTTTAGCAAAGCATTTAGACATAGAGCATTTTGAATATATATATACAATTGAAGAAATATTTGATATTCTTCCTCAGGTTATTTATCATTTAGAATCCTTTGATTGGTCATTAGTAAGAAGTTCAATTGCAAATTATTTTGCTTCCAAATTAGCATGTGAAAATAATATTGAATTTGTTCTTATGGGCGAAGGTGCTGATGAGCTTTTCGGGGGATATGAATATTTAAAAAATAAAAATAGAAATGAACAAATTGATGAATTAGATTTATTACTTAAAACCAGTCATTCTATGGGGTTTCAAAGGGTTGATAGAATGACCTCTGCATTTGGCTTAGATGTCGACCTACCGTTTATGGATTATGAGCTAATAGATTTTTCTAACTTGATACCTATAGAATGGAAAATAAATAATGAAGGTATCGAAAAATGGATATTAAGAGAAGCATTTATCAATTTGCTTCCCAACAATATTTTATTTAGGCAAAAAGAGGAGTTTAGTAAGGGTTCAGGTACTGCAGATATTATGTCAGAAATAATTTCTGCGCATATAAGTGATGAAGAATTTGATAAAAACCGTACAATATCCGAAAACTTAAGGTTGGTCTCGAAGGAAGAACTTTATTATTATAGAATTTTTAAGGACTTCTACCCTGATCAAAATTTAGCAGAGGTAGTTGGTAGGTGGAAGCCTTGGTAAAATAAAAGCTGGTTCTTTTGGTACCATCTTTTATTTATTACTTTCTACTAGATAATAATAATTAGGATTATTATGTACAATTGCTTGACATGAAGGGCATATATAATTAAGGTAGGCTTTTCGCTCTACTATATGAATCATTTTTTTTAGAGCTGCATCTGGATAGACTTTAGAACAGCTATTACATTTTCCCAATTATTCTTCACCTCTTAAAAGTTACGGTAATCGAATTTTATCACCCAAGTTCTCGTTGTAATAGTCCTTTTTCATCACACTTTTAGTCACTTTTTTCTGTGGACTTATGACCTACTTAAGGGTGTGTGAAGTTGTGACTAATGACCTGTTTTGTGTATGGTTTATAATTATCTAGTTCTATTTCAGCTAATTTCTTAATTTTAAATTACCCCTTTATACTATCCCATCTTTATATATTAACTACTCTAACATTTTCGATATAAGCCAAACATTTATTAGCTATTTCTTGCATTTCTTTTTTTGAATATGGGACTAATTTGTTTAGTCTAGGGTCTAAAGTATACTGTGGGTTAAATTGTTGTAAAGAGTAATTTTTACTTCCATGAATATATTTAGCTATTTCAACTATATCTTCAGGACTATGTATTTCTGGAACAACTGTTGTTTTAAATTCTACTTCAATATTTTGTTTTTTAAGGATGCTAATTGATGTTCTTATATTAAAAAAATCCTTTTTTGTTAAGCTATTGCAGGCTTTAATATATTTTTCATAAATAATTGGGGCTTTTATGTCCATTGCAATATAATCTATAAGGTTATCATTTAGTAACTGTTCTAATAATATTGAATTAGTACCATTTGTATCTAGTTTAACAGGATATCCTATTTTTTTTATCTCTATTATGGCGTTGTATAACTGAGAATTGAGTGTAGGTTCACCACCAGTTATAACAACTCCATCTAAAAACCCCTTTCGTTCATTTAAAAATTCTAAAATATATGCTAATTCTATTGCTTCATATCTTTCCGATTTTATTAGTAAATGCTCATTATGACAAAAAGGACACCTAAGGTTACAGCCTCTAGTAAATAATGTAGCTGCAACTTTTCCTGGATAGTCTACTAGACTTTGCTTTACCATACCTGCAAATTTCATTATTGTTATCTTCCCATCTCAATATTTATCGGTATTTATTATAGCTTATAATTTGGCTAGTGTACAAAGCTTTAAAATAAAATAAACCCCTGCTAAATCACATATTAGCAGGGGTAATTTTATTACATTATTTGTGTTCAACTGCAAATGTTTTCCGTTCATTAAACTCTTGCTGTTTTCCTGCATTCCATTGATCAACAGGTCTTAGATAGCCCACTACTCTTGAATATACTTCACATGGTGTAGTAATACCTTCAGCCTCACACAGAGGACAGGTCTGGTTTTCACCACCGATATATCCGTGACTCGGACATATACTAAATGTTGGCGATAAGGTAAAGTATGGTAAACTAAATTGTTGGCACACTTTATGCACTAAGTTTTTAACTGAATTAATTGTGGGAACTGCTTCCCCTAAGAAAATATGAAATACTGTTCCCCCTGTATATCTAGTTTGTAATTCATCCTGTGACTTAAGTGCTTTAAATAAATCATCTGTGTAACTAACTGGTAACTGAGTTGAATTTGTGTAATATGGCTCTGCACCATTTTGAACTTCTTCTTGATTTGCTACCATTATGTTTTTGTATTGAGACTTATCCTTTTTAGCTATACTATAGCTTACACCTTCAGCTGGTGTAGCTTCTAGATTATAAATATCTCCTGTTTCATCCTGATACCACATTAGTCTATCCCGCATATAATCCATAACTATTTTAGCAAAATCCTGACCTTTTTCACTTGCTATGTCTTCTCCTAGGAAATTTAAACATGCTTCATTCATACCAACCATTCCTATTGTTGAGAAATGGTTTTTCCAATACTGGCCAAATCCCTCTTTGACGCTTCTTAAATAAAATTGTGAATATGGATACAAACCTGATTCAGTTAAGTTTTCTAAAACTTTTCTCTTTATTTCTAAACTGGTTTTAGCCTTATCCATTACTTCGGCTAACCTTTGGTAAAATTCCTCTTCGGTGCTTGCTAAGTATGCTATTCGACTCATGTTAATAGTTACAACTCCAATGGAGCCAGTTAAAGGATTTGCTCCAAAAAGCCCACCGCCACGTTTTCTAAGCTCTCTATTATCAAGCCTTAAGCGACAACACATACTTCTAGCATCCTCTGGGTTCATATCTGAACCTATAAAGTTTGAAAAGTAAGGAATACCATATTTAGCGGTCATCTCCCAAATCTTATCATAGTTAGGGTTGTCCCAATCAAAATCTTCAGTAATGTTATAGGTAGGAATTGGGAATGTAAATACTCTTTCCTCCACATCTCCTTCCATCATAACTTCAGCAAATGCTTGGTTAAACATATCCATTTCTTTTTGGAATTCTCCATAAGTAGCATCCATATGCTTACCACCTATGATTACTGGTTCATCCTTCATAAATTCAGGTACCTTTAAATCTAAGGTAACATTAGTAAATGGTGTTTGAAAACCCACTCTTGTTGGCACATTCATATTAAAGACAAATTCCTGAAGACCTTGCTTGGTTTGCTTATAATCAAGGTTATCATATCTGATAAATGGAGCTAAAAGAGTATCAAAGTTTGAAAACGCTTGTGCTCCTGCTGCTTCACCCTGAAGGGTAAAAAAGAAGTTTACTATCTGTCCAAGTACTGATCTAAAGTGCTTTGCCGGACCCGAAGCTACTTTACCCCGCACTCCTTTAAAACCTTCTTGCAGTAAATCTCTAATATCCCAGCCAACACAATATACCCCTAATATTCCTAAGTCGTGTATATGGAAATCTCCACTATTATGAGCCTCTCTTACTTCTGTTGGATAAATTTGGTTAAGCCAATATTGAGATACTATTACTGAAGAGATATGAAAATTCATTCCCTGTAAGGAATAAGTCATGTTAGAATTTTCTTTTATTCTCCAATCATTTTTCTCAAGATATGATGAAATAATTTGGTTATTTAATAACAGTTGACTAGCATCACGAGCATCAGCACGTTGCTTACGATATAAAATATATGCCTTAGCAGTTTTATAGTGACCGTTTTTAACTAGAACACGCTCAACTAAGTCCTGAATTTTTTCAACTGTTGATATTTCTTCATCATCTATATATTGTGCAATCTCTACTACTTTGTCTGTTAACTCTACAGCTGTTTGATAATCTTTACCTCCAACTGCTTGCGCTGCTCCCCATATGGCCTTAGTTATTTTTTCTTTTTCAAACTCAACAATACTACCATCTCTTTTTATAATCTTACTTATATCCACTAATCATTTCCCCTTTGAAAACCACAATATATATGGTATGTTTTATTTTACACCACAATATTCAGTATATGTGCTTTAAATATTCTCCTATTCTATAAGCAAAAAGACAAGTTCTTGTTAGATTAGTTAGCCTATTTAAGAAAATATTACCTTTATATTTGTTTGTTTTATTCAATGATTCTTAAAATTTCGTTTTATAAATCTTAAAAATAATAAAAACGAGCCAACTGACCCGTCCCAGGACTTTCTTTCTGCTTTTTGTCTTAATTACTTCTAATTTTTTCAAATTTCTCCTTGTTTTAACCAATTTCTTTTTGATTGTTACTAGTTTTTGTCTTTATAATAGAATATATAACCATTAAACGTAGAAGAGAATTCATTGTCTGCGTTAAAACAACTAAGTCTATAGTCTAGGGAATGAATTCTCCCCTACGATTCATTTCACTTATGTTTTAGATAAACAAGTTTACTAAAGCCTTTAGTATTTCTACATTAATACCGCCATTATAGCTTTGTGAGCATGTAGTCTATTTTCTGCTTCTTCAAATACTACTGATTTAGGTCCATCCATTACTTCGTTAGTAATTTCTTTACCTCTTTTAGCCGGTAAACAGTGTAATACAATTGCATCTTCCTTAGCATAAGATAATAAATGGTCATTTATTTGATATTTTTTAAATTTGTTTTCCTTTTCATCAGCTTCATCTTCTTGACCCATACTAGCCCAAACATCTGTATAGATTACATCTGCATTACGCGCAGCTTCAAATGGGTCTTCTATGACTTCAAGCTTTGCTCCAGTTTCTAATGCATCCTCTTTAGCAGAGGTTAATACTTTATCATTAGGTTCAAAACCTTCAGGGGTTGCTATTGTAATATTCATCCCCACCTTAGCTCCACCAAATAATAAAGAATTAGCTACATTATTTCCATCTCCTATAAAGGCACATTTTAAGCCTTCTAGTTCATCTTTGTATTCTTGAATAGTCATTAGGTCACCTATTATTTGAGTTGGATGTAATAAGTCTGTTAAGCCATTTATTACTGGAACACAAGACCACTTAGCTAGTTCAATTACTTCATCATGATCAAAGGTTCTTATCATAATACCATCAACCATGCGGGATAATACTTGTGCTGTATCTTTTATAGTTTCTCCTCGGCCTATCTGTATGTCACGAGGACTCAAAAACAATGCATGTCCTCCAAGCTGATACATTCCTACTTCAAAAGCAACTCTTGTCCGAGTTGATGATTTTTGAAAAATCATACCTAAAGTTTTTCCTTCTAATATTTTATGTGGTATTTCGTTCTTTTGTCTTGCTTTTAGCTGTGCTCCGACCTCTAAAATGTGTAAAATATCTTCGGCTGAAAAATCATGAATACTAATAAAGTGTTTTCCCCTTAGATGATCTTTTATTATCATTGTTCACTCCCCTTAATTCCATTCCTTTAAAGCTTCTTTTAATATAGAAACAGCTTGTGTTATCTCCAACGATTTTATATTTAAAGGTGGTACAAAGCGTAATACATGAGTACCAGCACCTATCAAAAGAAGACCTTTATTCATGCATATACTAATAAGATCTTTAACCTCTGTATCAAACTCAATTCCAAGCATTAGACCCTTTCCTCTAATGTTCTTTATTCTACTATCATTTAATTCATTTATCCCTTTGAAAAGTTGCTCTGCGGCTTTATCAACATTATCAAGAAATTGCTGTTCACTTATTGTATCTACCACCTCATTTGCTACTACTGTAGCCAAATAATTACCTCCAAAGGTTGATGCATGATCACCTGGAGCAAAACCATTAGCTGCATCATCTGTAGCTAACATTGCACCAATTGGAAAACCTCCTCCTAGTCCTTTAGCTAGTGTTATTATGTCTGGAGTAACACCGTATGTCTGATAACTAAAAAATTCACCTGTTCTACCTATTCCTGTTTGAACCTCATCAAATATTAATAATAAATTCTGTTGATCGCAAATTTTCCTTATTTCTTGTAAAAAGTTTAAGTCTGCTGGTGTAATTCCACCTTCACCTTGTATAGCTTCAACCATTATTGCACATGTATTTTCATTAACTACATTTTTAACCGAATCTATGTTATTAAACTCTGCATAAGCAAAGCCTGTAGGTAAAGGTGCAAAGCCCTCTTGGTATTTTGGCTGTCCTGTTGCTGTAACAGTAGCTAATGTTCTTCCATGAAAGGAATTGTTAAATACCACTATTTCGTTTTTGTTTCCTTCTTTTTTTCGGTAAAAATATTTACGCGCTAGTTTAATAGCTGCTTCATTTGCTTCTGCTCCACTGTTACAAAAAAATGCTTTTCCCATCCCTGATAGATTAACTAGCTTTTCAGCCAGCTCTACCTGTGGTTTTATCCAATATAAATTAGAAGTATGCCATAATTTAGTAGCTTGTTCTTTTAAAACCTTTTGTAGATCATTATTGCAGTGTCCTAATGAACAAACTGCTATCCCACCAACAAAATCTAAATATTGTTTTCCATCAACATCCCATAAGTATGCCCCTTCTCCCTTAACCATAGTTATAGGAAAGCGACCATAGGTATTCATTACATATTGCTGTCCTTTATCCATTATATCTTTATTAGTCATTGATTAAGCCTCCCTGTTTATTCATTTACAACCATTGTACCTATACCTTTATTAGTAAATATCTCTAGCAGTATAGCATGGGCAACTCTCCCATCTATTATATGAGTTCTGCCTACTCCTCCAGTTACTGATTCTACACAACATTTAATTTTAGGAATCATTCCACCTGCAATGATTCCTGCTTCAATATATTTTGAAACTTCACTTATTTTAAGTACTGATATTATGCTTTCTATATCATCTTTATCTTTTAACAGACCAGGCACATCTGTTAAAAGTACTAATTTGTCCGCTTTCATTGCTACCGCTATAGCTGCAGCTACAAAATCAGCATTTATATTATAGCTTTGGCATTCATTATCTATGCCAATTGGAGCTATAACAGGTATATAGCCATTTTGTATTATTGTTTCCACAATCTCTGCATTAATATTTTTAACCTCACCTACAAATCCTAATTGACCACTTGAATCTACGGGTACAGCCTCTATAAGCCTTGCATCTTTACCTGTAATACCTACCGCTTTACCACCACTAGCATTAATACCACTAACTATTTCTTTGTTTACTTTTCCTCCAAGCACCATTTCTACAATTTCCATTGTATCTTTATTGGTTACTCTAAGTCCGTCAACAAAATTTGTTTCAATTTCTACTCTAGTTAGCATATTAGTTATTTCTGGACCACCACCATGTACAATAATAGGGTGCATGCCTACATATTTCATAAGTACTATATCTTGCATAACCTTTTCTTTAAGGTCACAGTCTAGCATAGCAGCACCACCATATTTTATTACAACCCTTTTACCGTAAAATTCTTTTATATATGGTAAAGCCTCAACTAATATTTCTGCTTTTTCCATAGCTGTTAATATCACAATATTTTCCTCCCCTTAAGTAAGGTGATTAAGTTCTATATGCTGCATTAATACGCACATAATCATATGAAAGATCACAACCCCAGGCTGTAGCATTTTCATTACCCTGTTTTAAGTCTACTTTAATAATTACGGTATCTTTTTGTAGCTCTTGTCGAGCTTTATCTTCATCAAAAACCAATCCCATGCCATTAGAAGCCATTTTTTCATTCCCAAGATATATGTCAGTTTTAGAGGGATCAAAATCCGCACCTGAATAACCAGCAGCAGCTATGATACGTCCCCAGTTAGCATCTTCCCCAAAAATAGCTGATTTTACTAAGCTTGAGGTGGTAATAGACCTACCTATAGTACGTGCCGTAATTTCATTAGGAGCATTTGCTACTTGAACTTCGATTACTCTAGTAGCCCCTTCTCCATCACGAGCGATTTGTTTAGCTAGTGTAATGTTTACATAGTCTAGAGCTTTTTTAAAAATATGGTACTCTTTAGAATTTTCATTTTCGATTCGATTATTACCCGCTCTGCCATTAGCCATTATGATGGCCATATCATTTGTAGATGTATCACCATCAACGCTTATCATATTGTAAGATAGGTCACAACTATCTTTTGCCAATTTTTGTAAACAAGTGCTGTTTATATCAGCATCTGTTGTTATGAAGCCTAGCATTGTCGCCATATTAGGATGTATCATGCCAGAACCTTTCGCTATTGCCCCAATTTTTATCGGTATACCGTCTATTTCGATTTCAACCGCAATTTCTTTTTTTACTAAATCAGTAGTCATTATTGCACATGCTGTATTTTGTGCTCCCTCTTTAGATAAGTTATTAGCTGCATCTCTAATACCACCTTCAATTTTATCCATTGGCATTGATACACCAATAACACCAGTTGATGCTATTATAATGTCATTGATTCCAATATCAAGTAATTGTGCGGTAAGTTCGGCCATACGAACTGTATCTGCAACACCTTGCTCTCCTGTACATGCATTTGCATTTCCACTGTTAACAACAATGGCTTGGGCATGTCCATCCTGAAGATGAAATCTACTTATATCAACACATGAAGCCCTAACTTTATTTTTAGTAAAAACTCCTGCTGCAGTACATTTATCTTCTGAATATATAATAGCTACATCTTTTTTATCCTGCTTTTTTATTTCTGCACAAACCCCTTGGGCTATAAAACCTTCTGGAGCAGTAACAGAACCCTCTATAATCTTCATTATCTATACCTCCAACTACAACTGTATAAATTATTAATTGTGAATTTTTAATTTTTAATTATTGTAGGGAAACTAAGTTTCCCTTTTATATTAAATATACGGAAAGCTTTGCTTTCCTTCCTTAATTAAGAATTATGAATTAAAAATTAAAAATTCCTACGGATGAAGTCCTACTAGCTTTAACCCTTCATTCTCTTTAAGCCCTAACATTAGGTTTAGGTTTTGTATTGCTTGCCCTGATGCTCCTTTTGTTAGATTATCTATTGCTGAAACTATTATGGCTTGGCCAGTTTCATTATCTACATATATTCCAATGTCTATAAAGTTGGTTCCATAAACCCATTTAGTATTAGGAAATACACCTTCTGGTAGTATTCTTATAAAATACTCATTGTTATATTTATCCTCTATTAATTGCCTAATTTTAGAAGGATTAATACCAGACCTTATACGGCTATAAGCCGTTGTTAAAATCCCCCTGTTCATAGGTACTAAGTGTGGTGTAAATATTAGCTGTGTTTTATTGCCTGCCGCAAATTTAAGTTCTTGTGCTATTTCTGGACTATGTCTATGTGTTCCCACCCCATATGCTTTTAATCCTTCATTAACCTCACAAAAATGGCTAGCTGTTTTAGGTGTTCTTCCAGCCCCTGATACACCACTTTTAGAATCTATAATTATACCTTCATTTTCAATTACACCAGCCTGCAAAAGCGGTGCTAAAGGCACTATGGCTCCTGTAGGAAAACAACCTGGATTAGCAACTATTTGAGCCTTTTTTATTTGTTCTCGATATAGTTCCGGCAAACCATAAACTGCATCTGTTAGCATTTCTGGTGATTCATGTACCATATCATAATATTTCTCATATATAGACGAATCTTTTAACCTAAAATCGGCACCTAAATCTACACACTTTATATTAGCCTTGGATAAATCTCTTACCATTGGCACTGAGAGTCCATGAGGTAAAGCTAAAAATACTGCATCACAAACTTCCTTAACTTTATCAATATTTGTTTTTTCACATGTTAAATTGCTAAAACCTATAAGGTTAGGATATAATTCATATATTTTTTTACCTATATTCTCTGTTGATGATATGTAAACAGGCTCTATATAATCATGCCTTGTTAATAATCTTAATAAATCGGCTGCTGTATAGCCATCTCCTATAATTCCAACCTTAAACATTTTATTTCCTCCTTTGAATCTTCATTTATAATTATACATTTGGATGTATAAAAACACAATGGGTTTTACTTGTAGTATGTTATTCTAATAAAAACTAGCTGATCTAAACTAGTGGTTGTAATATTACTTGATTATGGATTTGAAAATAAGCATCAAAAAACAGGTGACCTGCACCTGGTTTTCGATATTGGTTTATTTTTTTCCTAGTAGCCTTACTATCTCGATACTATCGAAACTATTTCCGTGCGCAGGATAAATTTTTTTGACACCTTTTTCTATAAGAGTTTTCCACGATTCATAAACTTTATCCGGCTCTTCTGCAAAAATAGGAAATTTGCTATGTAACGGATAGTTCATAGCTAAATCCCCAACTATTGCTCTTCCATCATTGAATATAATTGATAATGAACCATTGGTATGACCAGGAGTATTTATAACCTTTGCATTTATGCCATATGTGGATAGGTCATATTCATCTTGATATAATTTTTCAGCTTTTATTCCTTTAAAGGCCAAAAACCACGTTAACTTCTTTCCTACTGCACCTAAAATTTTACCTATTATATCAGTTCCGGGAGGAATTATTACATCTGCATTTTCAACTGTTTTAGCTTCTAAAGGATGTATTAGTATTGGACTATTAATTACATCCTTAATTGCAGCCAAACTACCTACATGGTCAAAATGACAATGAGTTATTATTATTAGCTTTATGTCTTGGGGCTTAATATTTAAGCGGTTAAGTGCTTTGAAAAACTTCTTTTCTTTTCTTGGTTCCCCAGTATCAATCATAACATATCCATTATTACCCTTAATTAAATATATATTAGTAACTCCTAGCCTTATTTTTTTTATATCCATGAAATCACCTCATAAATATAATACCAAATATGCAAAGGGTCGGTTTATTGTTTCATTAACGCAAAACAATAAACCGACCTATTTTTTTGTACTTATTTCTACTGCAATTTATCTATGTACTAACCTATTAGAAAAAATAACTTTTTAATTTATTATTTTGTCACATAATTATGTTCGTATTAATATTGTTTATTATGGGTAATATATTGTGTGAGAAGAGTGAACAGCTTGGTGGGTTTTCCCCCACCAGCTTTCATATAGATGGGAAGGGATCTTTATTTCCCTTCCCACTTTACATTGCTATATTTATTGGATTGCCACATTCTTTACATGAATTATTTTGAATACCCCTTACATTAACCTCATAATTATTTCTGTTTATGACTAGGTTTTGACAAATCTTGCAATAAGTGTTGTTGTCTATTCCTGGAATATTTCCCATATAAACAAATGCTAAGTATTTACTAGCTATTTCTTTAGCTAGATACATTGTATTTTCTGGAGTTGGGTGTTGTTTAAATTTAAACGCAGGAAAGTAACGCGATAAATGAATAGGTATATCGCTATTTATTGAAGATATCCATGATACTAAATCTGTTATTTCTTTTGAACTATCATTTTCACTAGGTATTAATAGTGTAGTTATTTCTATGTGTGTTTTTTTAGAACAGAATTCAACAGTTCTTTTGACATCATTTAATTTCCCTTTACAGTTCTTTTTATAAAATGATTCCGTAAATGCCTTTACATCAATATTCATTGCATCAATGTATGGAATTAAATCTTTTAAAGGTTCAAGTTCTATATAACCATTAGTTACTAATACTGTTTTGATATCATTCTTTTTTAATAGTTTCGCTGTATCATATATATACTCATACCAAATGGATGGTTCATTATATGTAAAAGCAACTCCTACCGAACCAGTTTGTTTAGCATCTTCTGCTATATTGCAAAGTAACTCTGGACTTATATATTTATAATCTGGTTGGGAATGAGCAATTCTATAGTTTTGACAAAAACCACATGATAAATTACATCCAAAACTACCAACAGAAAGGATAGTACTATTTGGATAAAAGTGATATAGTGGTTTCTTTTCAATTGGATCAACAGCTAATGCAGTTGTTTTTCCGTAACTTAAAGAGTAAAGTATGCCATTGTTATTGTATCTGACTCTACATAGCCCTAACTTGTCTTCTTTTATATTACAATTATGTGGACATAAAGAACATTTAACTTCTTTGTTACTTAAACTATTATAGTATAGAGCTTCTTTTTCATATGACATTTAACCACTCCACCCTTATGTATAGCGCTTAACCTCAAACCTTTCTATTTTATAATCGGAATCCGGAGCTATTCCTGCTTTTTCTAGTGCTATTGATAATTGTTGTTCAACAGTATCTATTCCCTCTAAATCAGGTAGTAAAAGACCCCGCTTATTACCTTGAGTCACTATTACACCATATTTTTTAGGATCTAATTGGTTTTTCTCACATGGTTCTGAATCAGTTAAAACATCAACGGAGTATACTAAGTCATTTAATTCATTTTCTTCTACTGGAAAAAATCGCGGATCATTTATGCCTGCACCAATAGCATTATTGGCGATTTCTTCTGCTAAATTATCTTGAATAGGAACTATTGTTCCTATACAACCTCTTAATTGTTGGTGTTTTTTCAAAGAAACAAATACTGCTTTGTTTTCTTTTTCGAGGTCTTTCCATTCTTCTGGCAATTTAGCTTTGTCACCATTTTTAATGTAATTTTCCAAAACTGTTCTAGCCCATTTAACACACATTGACTCACTTTCACGTTGTTCCTTAATTTGTTCTTTATATTCTTGTTTTAAATTTTCTAATAAGCTATGGCTTTCTTTCTTAGGAATAAATGAAGCTGTTAGATAACCAACTCCAAAGGGGCCTTCATAACTTAAAACACGCGAATCATACTCGCTTCCATCTAATGCACCTAGCATAATAATTAAAGACCTATAGCCACATTCACCTGCATTATTAACTAGTTCTTCTGGCATTGTAAGTATGCTTTGAATATCTTGATTTTCAATATGTTTTTTTAATGTCATATCAAACTGTTTTCCATCTGGGTGATAATCATATGGCCCACTATCTTTTAATCTGTGTGATAGATCTCCAGAAGCAATAACTGCTATCTTTCTGTTTAGTTTTTCAGCAGATTTTTTTATAGCACTACCAATAGTGTATAAATCCATTAAAGGAAGATAACCTAATGTCATTGCTGTTATTGCTACTTCTTTTAACCCCGCCTGTTCTACATAATGAAGAGGTACCATTATTCCATGATCCAATTTAGATTTTAAGGATTTACCCCGAGCTAAATCTTGGTCTATACCAATAACATTAACCCCTTCGGCAAGGGCATTTTCTCCTATTTCTCTTATTAAGGCTATGTCATTTTTGTGACTAGTCTTAATATCAGCCGCTCCAAATTGAGCTAAATTACCTTCTAGGATTGGATCTGTTAAACAAGATACACAGTCTGAAAAGACATTTCCATGAGGTGTAATAAACACGATTGTATCAGGAGAAATTTTTACTAAATCTTGAGCTATGGTTTCCATAGAATTAACTGTACTCTCTACTTCTTTAATGTTTTGTCCACCAATTTGAGGTATTAAAAGAGGGGGATGAGGAGCTATAGCTGCATAACTAATCACTTAAAAATTACCTCCTTATTTTTAATTTTCTTCTACTTGCATTTTCTGCAATTCTGCTTTTACAATCCCTGATAAAATTGAGTAACAAACCTGTGACTGATAAGCATCATCTTGTAATAACTTTGCTTCTTGAGGATTAGATATAAATCCAACTTCAACTATAACAGTAGGCATAGATGATTTATCCATAACATAATAACTACCTGGTTTTGCTTTTCGATTCGTGTTGCCTAATATCCTTGTCATTTCCTCTTGTATACTTTCTGCATAAATTTTACTTATTTCACTACCACTACTATAAAATGTTTGGGCCCCACGCCACTTTGAACTAACATCTGCGTTAGTATGTATACTAATAAATAAATCCGCTTTTGCTTCTTCTGCTTTTTCTACCCTACGAGCTAAATCTTTTCTTTTTCTGTTTGATATTTTTCCTGATATTTCTTCCCCTATTACATCAGTCTCAGTTTCTCTTGTCATTATTACCAATGCACCTGCTTGACTCAATTTTTCGGTAAGCTTTTTGGAAATCTCTAGGGTTATATCCTTTTCCACAATATTGCCTCTTATTGCTCCAGGATCAACACCACCATGTCCTGCATCTACTACTATAACTTTGTTGGCAATAGCATAGGATATAACTGCACTATCTTCCATAACCATTCGTTCTTCTTGGTATCCCATTTTGGCTCCAACAAAACACAGCGCAATTAACAATACTGTCGCTAAAGATATAGCACCTTTTTTCTTATTAAAATATAAAATTTCGATTCTTCGCATATATTTCCCTCCTAGAGGAAAAATTATTATTTACTTATATATGCTAATACTCTCAAATTTATAATTTTGATTCCACTGCAAAAAGCTAAACTTAGAGTATGGAATCGGCTGAGCAAACATGTTTATCACGCCACTCATCGGTCTTTACCTTCATTTTAGCTTAGCACTTATTATCTAAAATGATTTTTATCTATACTTAGCCGTGATCTATGCACCACGCCTTGCTATTCGGGACTTAGATAAACATGTTTGCTCAGCCTTAAGTTTGTTGTAGTTACTTTTTGCAGCAGAATCAATTTTTATCGAAAAAAGCAAAAAAAAATCTCTTCCAGTAAGAAGAGATTTTTGTGTTTGTATTATCTTTTTGAAAATTGAGGGGATTTTCTTGCTTTCTTGAATCCATATTTGTGTCTTTCTTTCATTCGAGGATCACGGGTAAGAAAGCCTGCTTTTTTTAGGTCTGAGCGAAGCTCAGGGCTTGCTTTTATTAATGAACGTGCAATTCCTAATTGGATAGCACCTGCTTGTCCTGTAATACCGCCACCATGAACTCTGCAGATAATATCAAATCTTCCGTCCATATTTGTTAGCTCTAAAGGTTGTAATACTATAAGTCTATTAGTTTTATTCGGAAAAAAATCTTCAAATTTCCTACCATTTACAATTATGTTTCCATCACCAGGTACTAATCTTACTCTGGCTACGGCTTTTTTTCTTCTTCCGGTTCCCAAATATTGTACTTGTGCCATTTTTATCCTCCTTAACCTTTAAGTTCACGAACTTCAGGTTTTTGTGCCTGATGGGGATGTTCGCTTCCTCTAAAGACTTTTAATTTTTTATTCATTTGTCTACCAAGACGGTTATGAGGAAGCATGCCTTTTACAGCAGATTTTATTGCTTGTTCTGGTTTTCTTTGTAATAAAGTTCTATAATCCATTTCTTTAAGTCCACCAGGATAACCAGTATGGTAACGATATTTCTTTTTATTTAGCTTATCACCACTTAGTCTTATCTTCTCTGCGTTAATAACTATTACATAGTCACCGGTATCTACATGTGGAGTATAAATAGGTTTATGTTTACCCTTTAAAATTGAAGCTACTTCAGACGCTAATCTTCCTAAAGTTTGGTCTGTTGCATCTATTATATACCATTTGCGGTCTATATCGGTAGCTTTTGCCATATAGCTTTTCACGTTATTACCTCCTGTACTAAAATACATGGACTGTTTAATTATTATAATAATTACTCTAAATGTTGTTCTGTCAACGGGGAATTGGGTCAGACAAACTTAGAGCCTACCTTTTAATATTACCCAAAAATTATAGGCTTTGTCAATTAGACAGTTTATGTTTTTGTTTAATTTTTTAATATTCTACATACATTAAATATAACCCTTGTGGTGGTGCAGTTGATCCTGCAGCATTTCTATCTCTTGCTTTAATTATATCGTTTATATCATTTACTTTAATTTTTCCCCTCCCAACATCTACAACTGTTCCTACAATAATTCGCGCCATATTGTATAAAAAGCCATTTGCTTTTATATCAAATTTTAAATACGCATTCTTTTGTTGTAATTGACATACTTCTATCGTCCGTTCAAATGTTTTTACACTTGAACCACTTGAACAAAAAGATAAGAAATTATGTCTCCCTTCGAATTGTTTGCAAGCTTTTATCATATCATCTATATTAAGTGGTTCAGAGTTGCACCAAGCAAATTTTCTTAAAAAGGTTTTTCCACTATCTTTGGTATAAATGTAATAGCTATATTGTTTTTTTATAGCCTGAAACCTTGGATGAAAATCGGTTTCAACTTCTTTACTATTTAATATTCTTATATCTTCTGGTAATACACTGTTAAGTGCTAAATAAAACTTATCAGAAGGAATTTTAGCCTCTGTTTCAAAAGCTATTACTTGTCCTAAGGCATGTACCCCTCTGTCTGTTCTTCCTGCACTTATTATGGGGATTTTATGGCCTGTTAGCTTATATAAAGCATTTTCAATTGTATCTTGAATAGTATGAGCATTCTTTTGTGATTGAAATCCATGGTAATTACTACCATCATACTCAACAATCATTTTTATTTTACGCACAAATGTCCCCTCCGATCGGGGGGGACGGTTCCTTTGATATGTTTAAGAAAATATACCAAAGGAACCGTCCCCGTGATATACCGCCCCCGTACATCCCCGTGATATATTTATCTTAGTAGTAGAAGCACTATCCACATAAATATGATTAAAGCTATAACTGTATAGTCTAATTTAGTCATGTTTGGTTCGTTTAATCTAGTTCGCCCTTGTCCTCCTGTGTAGGCTCTCGATTCCATAGCTTCTGCTAAAGTCTCTGCACGTCTAAATGCATTAATTGTTAGAGGAGTAATAATGGCTAGTAGATTTTTAACACGTTTATAGATGTTTTTAGTTTTAAAATCAGTACCTCTAGCATTTTGTACCTGAATTATTCTTTGAGATTCTTCTGATAGCATTGGTAAAAATCTTAGTGCTATTGTCATAATCATAATAATCTCGTGAACTGGCATACCTAATCGCTTTAAGGGATTAAGTATTTTTTCTAAACCATAGGTTAAACTCATACTTGAAGTTGTTGTTGTAAGTAATAACGCAAACAGAATGATTATAATTAACTTTATACTTAAAATATAAGCAAATGTTATGCCTTCTTTAGATATGTTAATATTTTCCAAATAGATGTTGATAACTGGCTCACCCGGTGTAAAAAATGCCTGTATCAAAAACATAATAGCTATTATTATTATGAAAGGCTTTAAACCTTTTAGGTAAGTAGTTATTGGCACTTTGCTTAATATTATTAGTACTATATTTATGCCTAATAATACTACTAACTCTATTGTAGTTTGTAATGAAATAGCCGCTATCACACCAGACATGGTTACAATTATTTTAGTTCTAGGGTCCATTTGGTGTAGATATGAATTTTCGGGTATATATTGTCCAAAATTAATACCGGAAATCACTATTATTTCCTCTTTCATTTAGTGCTTTAATTATCTCATTACTTAAATCTTCAATATTTAATATGTTTTTTTCTAACTTAAAGCCTCTTTGTTTTAAGTTATTTGCTATATTCCTGATAGTAATAGGTTCTACTAAACCATTTTTTTCTGCTTGTTGTATGACTTCTAGAGCTGTACCTTTTAATGCAATTTCACCATTTGCCATGATTATTAGTTTATTACATACAGTTACTAGTTCCTCAATTTTGTGTGATACTAGAACCGATGTTATGCCTTCTAAATTATTAATTTCATTTATGTGGCTTAGAAGTTTTGTTCTACCTGTTGTATCTAGTCCAGTTGTTGGTTCATCAAAAAGTAAATATTTGGGCTTACAAGCTAATACACTAGCAATTGTAATTCTTTTTTTCTGCCCCGAGCTTAAGGTGAAAGGAGAGCGGTCTTTAAATTCATCAAATGACATATCTACTAAATCCAAGGCTTTAGTTACTCTTTTTTTTAGTTGTTCACCTTTCAGACCTATATTTTTTAAACCAAATGCTATTTCCTCAAAAACATTACGTTCAAATATTTGCAGTTCAGGATATTGAAATATCATCCCTACTTTATGTCTAAGCTCGGTTATTTGTGAACCTTTTAATTTGTTTACCGCTACACCATCAACAATGATATTGCCGCTATCAGGTTTTATTAAACCGTTCAGTGTTTGTAGTAGAGTTGATTTTCCTGAACCTGTTAAACCATATATACCTAGAATATCTCCTTGATTTATAGTTAAAGATACATTGTTTAGTGCTCGTTGCTCAAAAGGTGTTTTCTTTTGGTAGATTACAGAAACTTTTTCTACTTTAATTGACATAGTGCATCCACCAATTCTTCATCTTTTAGTATTGACTTATCTAAGGTAAATTTGCTTTTATTATTTACATTCTCTACAATTTTGCTTACATCTAAAGGTTCAACCCCTAATTTTTCAAGTAAGTTGCTTTGGGTTAAAACTTCTTTTGTTGGACCTTCTAAGACTATTTTTCCTTTATTAAGAACTATAGCCCTATCAGCAAAAATTGCTTCATCAGCATTATGTGTAATATTTATTAATGATTTATTTTCTTTTTTGTTTAGAGTTAGTAAGGTGTTTATTATGTCTTTCTTACTTTTAAAATCTAGCATTGTTGTAGGTTCATCAAGTACTAAGTAGCTAGGTTTTAATGCTAATACACCTGCTATACATATTTTTTGTTTTTGTCCCCCAGATAAAAGATTAGGAGGATATACATTGTATTCCTCCATTGATACCATCTTAAGAGCATTTTTAACTCTTTTTTTTATTTCTTTAGGGGATAAACCTAAATTTTCAGGACCGAATGCTATGTCTTCTTCTACAATTGATGCAACTATCTGATCATCTGGAGATGATACTAGTAATCCAACTTTTTGTTTTATTCTTTTGTTGTGCTTAGGTTTGCTAGTATCTAAACCATCTATAATTACTCTACCTTCAGTAGGAGTTAAGAGACCATTTAATAGTCTAGCTAATGTAGATTTTCCAGAACCATTGCTCCCTAGGATTGCTACATGTTCTCCATTATTGATGTGTAGATATATCTTATTTAATGCTAGATATTTGTTGTCATAAGAATAACTAACATTATCTAGTTGAATCATTTTAATCAACCAATTCTATAATTACCATTGGTGCACCATCGCCTTTTCTAGCACCCGTCTTAATTATTCTCGTATAGCCACCTTGACGATCTGTATACCTTTCAGCTAAATCGCTAAAAACCTTACTGACTGTATCTTCATTAAATAAGTAGGAAAGTGCTTGCCTTCTGGCATGTAAATCTCCTCTTTTCCCAAGTGTAATTATCTTTTCAGCACTTTTTCTAATTTCTTTTGCCCTAGATTCTGTTGTAACTATTTTTTCATGCTCTAGTAAAGACGTTACTGAATTTCTTAACATAGATCTTCTATGATCACTTCTAAATCCTAACTTTCTATAACTCACTGAGTCCCCTCCTTTCTAATCTTCTGGTTTCTTAAAGGAAAGATCTAGTTCTTTTAGTTTTCTTTCAATTTCCTCTAGCGATTTTTGTCCAAGGTTTCTTATTTTGCCCATCTCATCACGGGTTTTTTCTACAAGATCGCCTACTGAATTTATATTCGCTCTTTTTAAGCCATTTGAAGCACGTACTGATAATTCAAGTTCTTCAATTGACATTTCTAGTACTTTGTCTTTCTTCTCTTCTTCTTTTTCAACTAAAATTTCTACCTCTGAATAAGTATCATCTATTTCTGTAAAAAGTTTTAGATACTCTATCATAATTTGTGCTGATAAACTAACAGCTTCCTCAGGACTTATGCTTCCATTTGTCCACACTTCTAGAATTAAGCTGTCATAGTCAGTACGTTTTCCTACTCTAGCAGTGTCTACGGTGTAATTTACTCTTATAGCTGGAGTAAATATAGAATCAATGGGCAATAAGCCAACGATTTCATCGTTTTTTATTTCCTGCTGGTCTGCGCTTATGTATCCTCTACCACGTTCAACTGTCATTTCCATTTCTATTTTTCCATCTTCATCTAAAGTTGCTATGTGTAGATTTGGATTAAGTATTTCTACCTCAGCATCTGTTTCTATATCGCTAGCTGTTATTTCTTTTCTACCCTGTTGTGAAAGCCGTATTATCTTACGTTCGGTTCCATCATAACGTAATACCAGCTTTTTTAGATTAATGATTATTTCTGTGGTATCTTCTACAACTCCAGGAATAGTAGAAAATTCATGTAATACTCCATCAATCTTTATGGATGTAATAGCAGCCCCTGGAAGAGAAGATAGTAGTACTCTGCGCAAAGAATTACCCAAAGTGGTACCATAACCTCTTTCTAAAGGCTCAATCACAAATCGCCCATAATTGTTATCTGTTTTTTTTTCAACACATTCAATTCGGGGTTTTTCCATTTCTAGCATTAACTTATCCCCCTCCTTCTTTAGTTGAGATTTTGAAATTCTCTTTATCTGGAGTAAAGTTCTACAATTAGCTGCTCATTTACTGCAGTATCAATTTGATCTCTTTCCGGAAGATCTAATACTTTACCAGTTAAGTTGTCTACATCTACTTCCAACCATTCTGGAGGTGTTTTGTACGCAGCTTGAGCTTTAAGCTCCTGGAATTTCATTGAATCTCTACTGTTTTCTCTAACTTGTATTATATCACCAGATTTTACCATCATCGAGGGAATATTTGCTTTTCTCCCATTTAAGAGAAAATGACCATGATTGACTAGTTGACGAGCTTCTTTCCTTGATGAAGCAAAACCTAGTCTAAATACTATATTATCAAGACGTCTTTCTAATATTACTAATAAATTTTCACCAGTAATTCCTTTTTGACTATCAGCTTTTTGAAAGTAGTTATGGAACTGTTTTTCTAATACACCATAAATCCGCTTAGTTTTTTGTTTTTCTCTTAGCTGAAGACCATACTCACTAGGTTTTTGCCTACGCCCTTGACCATGTTCTCCAGGTATATAGCTTTTACGTTCTACCGCACACTTTTCAGAATAACATCTATCTCCTTTAAGAAATAATTTTTCTCCTTCGCGGCGGCACTGACGGCAAACTGCTGCTGTATATCTTCCCACTTAAACCAATACCTCCTTTTTTAAACTCTTCTTCTCTTAGGCGGTCTACAACCATTATGTGGAATAGGAGTTACATCCTTTATTGCACTTACTTCTAGACCTGCTGCCTGTAGAGATCTTATTGCTGCTTCTCGTCCCGCACCTGGACCTTTTACATAGCATTCTACCTCTTTCAAACCATGTTCCATAGCCGAATTAGCCGCAGATTCTGCAGCCTGCTGAGCAGCAAAAGGAGTGCTTTTTCTGGATCCTTTAAATCCAGAAGTACCTGCACTGGCCCAAGCAATTGCATTTCCTTGCTTATCAGTAATATTAATTATTGTATTGTTAAATGTTGATTTAATGTGAGCTACTCCTTGTTGGATGTTCTTTTTCTCACGCTTTTTTACCCTCGTCGTTGTTGTTTTCCTTGCCACTTAATTAATCCCCCTTTGGTTATTTTTTACGACCACCTGCTGTACGCTTTGGTCCTTTACGCGTACGAGCATTGGTTTTAGTTTGTTGTCCTCTAACCGGCAGACCACGACGATGGCGAAGACCTCTATAATTACCCATATCCATAAGTCTTTTAACATTCATGTTGACTTCACGACGAAGGTCTCCTTCTACCTGATAGGTTTTATCAATGATTTCTCTAAGCTTAGAAACTTCTTCCTCTGTTAAATCTTTTACTCTTGTAGCTTGATTTATACCTGCTTCTGCCAATATTTTCTGGGCTGAGGATCTACCTATCCCAAAAATATAGGTTAGTGATATTTCTACTCGCTTATCTCGAGGTAAGTCTACACCTGCTATTCTTGCCAAATTATTTCACCTCCAATTGATTATCCTTGTACCTGTTTATGCTTTGGGTTCTCACATATTACCCTTATTCTGCCTCTGCGTCGAATTACTTTGCATTTCTCGCATATTGGTTTAACTGATGGATTAACTTTCATCTTTTTTACCTCCTTAATACGGTGAAGAAAGTTTCCTACTTAAAGCGATATATAATTCTGCCACGGCTTAAATCGTAGGGTGATAATTCCACCATTACTCGATCACCTGGCAATATTCTTATAAAATTCATTCTCATTTTTCCAGATATATGGGCAAGGACCTTATGT
Source organism: Candidatus Syntrophocurvum alkaliphilum (assembly GCF_009734445.1). Lineage (NCBI taxonomy): Bacteria > Bacillati > Bacillota > Clostridia > Eubacteriales > Syntrophomonadaceae > Candidatus Syntrophocurvum > Candidatus Syntrophocurvum alkaliphilum. The sequence continues at coordinate 2,259,570 of NZ_CP046457.1, read as the reverse complement.
CCGTTTTCGAGTTCTACTTTAAACATGGCATTTGGTAGTGGTTCAAGAACTTTCCCTTCAACCTCTATAACATCATCCTTAGCCATTTCAGACCTCCTTCCCATTAGTTTCTCTGGCATCCATTATTTTTTTAAGATTTTTTCTTATTATATGATTATCTGGATTTATTCCTTTGTTCAAATATTCTACTACATCATCTGCTACAAAGTTTGTAAATTGCAGATGCCTAATATTTTTCATTTTAGGACTTTCTACTTTACGTAAATCTCCATCGACAATCATCACATATTTTTCATTTATTACCTCTATAACAACAAAGGATTTTCCTTTATCACGACCGGCTTTTGATATTACTATCTGCCCTAAATCTGTATTTAGAATTTTTGGTCCACCCCCATTACCTTAAGGTAAGTATCTCTGGTCCATTATTAGTAATAGCAATACTATGCTCAAAATGAGCTGAGTATTTGCCATCCTTAGTTACAACTGTCCACTCATCTAATTTGGTATATACTTGATGTGTTCCTATATTAACCATAGGTTCAATCGCTATAGTCATACCCTCTTTTAAAACTGGACCTCGATTAGGGTTTCCATAGTTTGGTACAGGAGGATCTTCATGCATATTTCTTCCTATTCCATGTCCTACAAAATCTTTTACTACAGAAAAGCCGTTTTTTTCAGCATGTTCCTGTATTGTACTTGATACCATACCAAGTTTATTTCCAACCTTAGCTTGTTCAATCCCTTTCATTAAAGATTCTTCAGTTGTTTTTAATAGCTTTTTAACAAGGGGATCAACATTTCCTACAGGAACTGTAATAGCCGAGTCTCCCACAAATCCTTCTAGCAACACTCCGAAGTCTACACTTATAATGTCACCTTCAATTAGTTTTCGGTTACTTGGTATACCATGCACAACTTCTTCATTGACAGATGCACAGATTAAACCTGGAAAAGGTCTTCCGCCTTTTGGATTAGGATAATCCTTAAATACAGGCTTAGCACCCTTTTTTTTGGTTTCTTCTTCAGCTATAGCATTTAGCTTTTTTGTTGTAATTCCAGGTTTAACTGCTGCTTCTATAAGCCTTAGTACATGTGCAACGAACTGCCCGGCTATTTTCATTTTTTTTATTTCTTGTTCGTTTTTTATAACTATCATTTACTACTCCCTAGTATATTCTGGATATCTGCAAACACTTCCTCTGTAGAGCGATTGCCATCTAAATTATAAAGTATTCCTTGCTTCTCATAATAATCTAGTACAGGATTTGTTTGTTCTAAATAAACTTCTAATCTTTTGTTAACAGTTTCACCCTTATCATCATCTCTTTCAATAAGTTCTTCTCCACATTTTTCACACTTATTTCCAGATGATGAAGGATTAAACTTTTTATTAAATACTGACTTACAATCTTTACAGGTGACTCTTGCAGGTAACCTCTCAAGTAGAATCTCCTTAGGTACAGAAAAGTTTATAACTGACTGTATATTCACATTCATATCTTTTAAGGCTTCATCAAGGGCTTCTGCTTGAATTTTAGTTCTTGGAAAACCATCTAACATAAAGCCTTTTTGGCAATCAGGTTGTGATAGTCTTTCCTTTACTATACCGATTGTTATTTCATCTGGAACTAGATTTCCTTCATCCATATATTTTTTAGCTTCATTTCCCAATTCCGTTCCGTTACTTACTGCTTCTCTAAACATATCCCCGGTGGATATATGTGGAATTGAATATTCTTTCTTAATTAGTTCCGATTGGGTTCCCTTGCCTGCTCCGGGAGGGCCCATTAATATAACGTTCATCAAATCATCTCCTATTTCACGAAACCTTGATAACTTCTTAGTAGTAAATGTGATTCGATTTGCTTCATTGTATCAAGAGCAACACCAACCATGATGAGTAGAGATGTACCTCCAAACATTAGACTAGTTATACCCGTTAAGCCAATAACAAAGTTTGGTAAAATAGCTATTAAAGCAAGGAACGTACCACCTGCAAGTGTTAAACGAGTTAGCACTTTGTCTATATGCTCAGCAGTTGGTCTACCAGGCCTTATACCAGGTATAAATCCTCCATATTTTTTAACATTGTCGGCGACATCTGCTGGGTTAAATATTATTGCTACATAAAAGTAAGTAAAAAATACTATTAACACAGCATAAATAGCATTATATGCAACACTGCCAAAATGGAAGTACTCATTTAAAAATTGATTAAATCCGGACGCCTGATCGCCCCACATAGCAATAGTTGCCGGAAACATCATTAATGACATTGCAAATATTATTGGTATAACACCTGCTGCATTAACCTTTAGTGGTAAAAATGTGCTCTGTCCACCATACATTTTTCTACCTACCACACGTTTTGCATATTGTACCGGTATTCGCCTTTGACCTTCATTTACAGCTACTATAGATGCTATTATCAATAACGCAATAATAATGAATAAGAGAATGTTGAACCAGCCAACAATACCACCAGCAATTTCCTGAGATAAATTTGATAGTTGTCTAGGTATTCCTGAAACAATACCAGCAAAGATTATTAAAGATATACCATTGCCTATTCCTTTTTCAGTTATCATCTCACCTATCCACATTAACATTGCAGTACCTGCTGTTAAGGATACAACAATTATCATAACGGATGTAAATCCAGGATCTATTATCGCACCAAATCTACTTAGAGCAACTGACATACCTATTGCTTGAATAAATGCTAAGAAAACAGTACCGTAACGAATATACTGTTGAATTTGCTTTTGTCCTTCTTCTCCTTCTTTAGCCATTTGGTCAAGTCTAGGTATAATAACACGTAGGAGCTGCATGATAATTGATGCATTAATATATGGAGTGATACTCATAGCAAATATACTAAATCGCAAAAAAGCTCCTCCAGATATTATGTCAAAAAAACCAAACAATTGACCTTTTAACAATTCCTGCATTACATTAGCATCAACGCCCGGGACTGGCACGTGAGCACCTATTCTAAATACAAGTATCATCAATAAAGTAAACAAGAGTTTTGTTCTCAGGTCTCCTACTTTAAAGGCCTGTTGAAATGACCCAAGCATTAAATCACCTCAACCTTGCCGCCCTTGGCCAAGATTTTCTCTTCTGCTTGTTTACTTATTTTATTAACTTTTATAGTTAACTTCTTTTCTAGCTCACCATCACCTAGTATTTTCACTCCATTTTTTACAGACTTAACTAAACCTGATTGTTTTAGAAGGTCAATGGTTACTTCTGTACCGTCATCAAACCTGTTAAGATCACCTACATTTACTATGTCGTATTCTTTTCTAAACTTATTGGTAAATCCTCTCTTTGGAATACGTCGAATTAAAGGCATTTGTCCACCTTCAAAACCAGGTCTTACTCCACCACCTGAGCGAGAATTTTGCCCATTATGTCCTCTAGTCGATGTTTTTCCATGACCAGATGATGGGCCTCTTCCAACTCTTTTTTTGCGTTTATTTGCACCTGATGGAGATTTTAGTTCATGTATTTTCACATTAAAACCTCCTTAATTAATCTATCTCTTCAATGCTGACTAGATGCTTTACTTTGTTAACCTGTCCTCTTATCTCTGGACTATCTTCTTTTATAACTGTTTGATTAAGCTTTTTTAAACCTAAGCTTTTAACAGTTGCTTTTTGGGTCTCAGGACAACCAATAACGCTTTTCACTAACGTTATCTTTAACTGTTTAGCCAAGTTTATCCCTCCCTATCCCATTAACTCATCTATTGATTTGCCGCGTTTCCTTGCAACTTCTTCTGCATACTTTAAGTTTTTAAGTCCTTCCATTGTTGCATGAACTATATTATTAGAGTTAGCTGATCCTAAAGATTTAGTTAATACGTCTTTTACTCCTACAGATTCGAGAACAGCTCTTACTGGACCACCTGCTATAACTCCTGTACCAGGAGATGCTGGCTTTAATAAAACCTGACCTGCTCCAAACTTTCCTATTATTTCATGAGGAATAGTTCTTTGGTCAATTAATGGCACCTTTATCATATTTTTTTTAGCATCTTCAACAGCTTTTCTAATAGCTTCAGGAACCTCAGTAGCTTTACCTTTACCAGTGCCAACGGAACCTTCGCCATCACCAACTACTACTAATGCACTAAAGCTGAACCTACGTCCACCTTTAACAACTTTGGCAACCCTTCTAATATTAACAACCTTTTCAATTAGTTCTGGGCTAGCCTGATCTCTTTCAGTCATCTTTTCCCTCCTAGCCTAAATTTAACTTCTAGAATTCAAGTCCTTTTTCTCTTGCTGCATCAGCTAATGCAGCTATTCGACCATGATAAATATATCCGTTTCTATCAAAAACAATTTTAGTAACACCTTTAGATTTAGCTTTTTCTGCAATACTATCACCTACACGCTTTGCCGCTTCAACACTTATGTTTCCTCTGAATTCTTGTAAATCACTCTCGAGAGTTGAGGCAGTTGCTAGGGTGATACCATTTTCATCATCTATTAATTGTGCATAAATGTTTTTGCTACTTTTGAATACACATAGTCTTGGTTTGTCCGGAGTTCCGGATATTTTTTTGCGAATTCTTTTATGTTTTCCATACCTAGTTTCTTTTTTACTAGCTTTGTTGATCAAATATGGTCACTCCCTCCGCTAATTATTTAGCCCCTGCTTTACCAGCTTTACGTCTTATTACCTCATTCTCATATTTAATGCCTTTCCCTTTATAAGGTTCAGGTTTTCTAATTGCTCTTATATCAGCAGCCGTATTACCAACTAATTGCTTATCTATACCTTTAACAGTAATCTTGGTGTTAGCCGGCACTTCAAATTCAATACCTGCTGGAGCTTCGATTTCAACTGGGTGAGAATATCCTACATTTAAAACTAATTTATTTCCTTGCATCTGAGCACGGTATCCTACACCAACTAGCTCTAGTTTCTTTTCAAAACCTTTGCTAACTCCTTCTACCATATTAGCAATTAAAGCTTGACTAAGACCATGAAAAGCTCTATTTTTCTTCAAATCATTAGGTCTAGATACTTTAACTACATTATCTTCCTGACTTACTGTTATAACTGCAGGAATATTTTGACTTAATTCTCCTTTAGGTCCTTTTACTGTTACTTTATTATCTTCTACCTTAAGTTCTACGCCTTTGGGTAGACTGATAGGCTTTTTACCAATTCTTGACATTGTTTAATCCTCCTTCAGCTACCATATATAACATACAACTTCGCCACCTAATCCACTTTTTCTGGCGTTTTTGTCTGTCATTATTCCTTTGGATGTTGATATAACTGCTGTTCCAAGGCCCCCTAAAACACGAGGAATCTCATCTTTTTTCACGTATACTCTCAACCCTGGTTTGCTAATTCTTTTTAGTCCAGTGATAACTTTTTCTTTGTTGTTTCCATATTTGAGGTATACTCTAATAATTCCTTGTTTACCATCTTCAATATATTCATAATCCTTGATGTACCCATCTTCTTTCATAATATCAGCAATAGAAAGTTTAACTTTTGAACTGGGTACTTCAACGGTTTCATGCATGACCATATTGCCGTTTCTGATTCTAGTCAGAAAATCTGCTATGGGATCAGTCATGACCATAATCTATACCTCCTTTTTTAGCGACCTACCAGCTAGCCTTTGTTACACCAGGAATTTCACCTTTATGGGCTAGCTCTCTGAAACATACTCTGCACATACCAAATTTTCGCATATATGCCCTAGGTCTTCCGCATATTTTACATCTATTGTATTCTCTAACTTTGAACTTTTGTTTGCGCCTTTGTTTAGCAATCATTGCTTTTTTGGCCATTAAAATAACCTCCTATCTAAATGGCATTTTCATGCTTCTAAGCAGTTCTCTAGCTTCTTCGTCGGTTGGGGCCGTAGTAATGATTGAAACTTCTATGCCTCGTATTTTGTCGATGTTGTCATATTCAATTTCGGGGAATATTGTTTGTTCCTTTATACCTAGTGAATAGTTTCCACGACCATCAAATGCTTGAGGTGAAACCCCTCTAAAATCACGCACACGAGGTAATACTATGTTTATCAATTTATCAAGAAAGTCATACATTCTTTCGCCTCTTAAAGTAACTTTGCACCCTATTGGCATGCCTTGTCTAATCTTAAATCCAGCTATAGATTTCTTGGCTTTTGTAACTATAGGCTTTTGACCTGATATCACAACTAAATCATTAATTGCTCCATCAAGTGCCTTAGGATTTTGTACGGCTTCCCCTACTCCTATGTTAAGAACTATTTTCTCAACTTTTGGTACCTGCATCACACTTTTATACTGAAATTTATCCATTAATTTTGGCACTATTTCTTGTCTATACTCGTCGTATAACCTAGCCATTTACTAGTTGTTCCTCCTTTCCTGGAGTTTAATCTAAGATTTCTCCGCATTGTTTACAATATCTTACTTTTTCTTGTTGGTCTGAAATTTTGTTTCCTATACGTGTTGGTTTATCACATTTAATACAAAGCACCATAACATTTGAAGCATTTAGTGGTGCTTCAACATTCATAATTCCACCCTGTGGTAATTGTCTTGATGGTTTTTGATGTTTCTTAACTCTATTTACACCCTCAATAACAACACGGTTTTCTCTAGGGATAACTCTTAATACTTTTCCAGATTTTCCAGTGTCCTTACCAGTCATAACCATTACCATATCGCCTTTTTTAATCTTCATTCTTACACCTCCGTCTCCTAAAGGGTTTCCGGTGCTAATGACACTATCTTCATGAAATTTCTTTCCCTTAGCTCTCTGGCTACTGGTCCGAAGATACGTGTGCCTTTGGGATTATTGTTCTCATCTATTATTACTGCTGCATTTTCCGAAAAAGAAATATAAGAACCGTCATTTCTTCTTATTTCTTTTTTAGTTCTCACTATAACAGCTCTTACTACATCACCCTTTTTCACGACACCACCTGGGGATGCTTCTTTAACACTAGCAACTATAACATCACCTATTGTTGCATATTTGCGTCCAGATCCGCCTAAAACTTTTATACATAAAATCTTTTTTGCCCCAGTGTTATCTCCAACCTGTAGCTTTGTCTCCTGTTGAATCACAGTGTAAACCTCCCTTCGCAAACCAAACTATTGTAATGTCTTGGCTTTACGAACTATTTCTATTAAATTCCATCTTTTGTCTTTGCTCAAGGGGCGTGTTTCTATGATTTTTACTATATCGCCAATTTTAGCTTCATTATTTTCATCATGAGCCTTAAATTTTTTATTTGTTCTTATAGTCTTTTTATATAATGGATGTTTTTTTGTAGTTTCAACACTTACAGTTATAGTTTTATCCATTTTGTCACTAGTAACAGTGCCCTGCCTAATCTTTCTTATATTTTCGGCCACCCTTAGACCTCCTTTTATATGTTACTGCTGTCTTGCAAGTTCTCTTTGACGTAATATAGTTTTGCATCTAGCAATACTTTTCTTAACATCTCTAATTCTCATTGGATTATCTAACTGTCCTGTAGCCAGTTGAAAGCGAAGATTAAATAGCTCTTCTTTATAATCCGAAACCTTTTTTCTTAATTCGTCATCGGTTAATTCCCTAGCTTGTTTAGCTTTCACTGACCTCACCACCCATTTCTTCTCTTTTTACGAATTTGCACTTTACTGGAAGCTTGTGTGAGGCTAACCTCATTGCTTCACGTGCTAATTCTTCACTTACTCCGGCTAGTTCAAACATAACTCTACCTGGCTTTACTACTGCTATCCAATGTTCTGGAGTTCCTTTTCCTTTACCCATACGCGTTTCTGCAGGTTTTGCTGTAATTGGGCGGTCAGGAAATATTTTTATCCAAACTTTTCCGCCCCTTTTAACATGTCTCGTAATTGCTATACGCGCTGCTTCTATTTGTCTATTAGTAATCCAAGCTGGTCCTACTGCTTGAAGACCATAGTCACCATACGTAACAGCATTACCTTTATTTGCTTTTCCTTTAAGGCTAGGACGGTGTTGTCTTCTGTATTTTATTCTTTTTGGGGTAAGCATTATTTATCTGCCTCCTCCGCTTGTTTCTCTGTTGGTTTTTGCTTAGGCATAGGTACTATCTCCCCACGATTAATCCATACCTTAATTCCTATCTTTCCATAAGTAGTGTCTGCTTCAGCAAAACCATAATCTATATCAGCTCTTAAAGTGTGAAGTGGCACTTTTCCTTCTGCATACCATTCAGTTCTAGCTATTTCTGCACCACCTAATCTTCCTGAAATGGCAACTCTAATGCCTTGGGCTCCAACTCTCATAGTTCTGCCTACCGATTGTCTTAGTGCTCTACGGAAAGATATTCTTTTTTCAATTTGCTGTGCAATATTTTCTGCAACGATCTGCGCATCTAATTCTGGTTTTTTTATTTCTTGAATATTAATATTTATATTTTTGCCTGTTAACTTGGCTAAATCAGATTTCAGTTGTTCTACTTCTTTTCCTCCGCGGCCAATAACTATCCCAGGCTTTGCGGTATGAATAGTTAAACGTATTCTGTTGCCTGTTCTTTCAATTTGTACTTTGGAGATACCGGCTGTATAAAAACGGTCTTTTACATAATTTCTTATTTTATAATCTTCATGTAAAAGATCAGTATAATCCCTATCTGCATACCAATTTGAATCCCAACCACGTATAACTCCAATTCTAAAACCTTTTGGATGAACCTTTTGACCCACTATTTAACCTCCCTTTCACTCAGCACAACAGTAATATGGCTGGTTCTATGACGTCTAATATCAGCTCTTCCATAAGCCCTGGGCCTCATTCTTTTAATAGTAGGGCCTTCATCTATATAAATTTCTGATACGTAAAGTTCCTCTGTATCCATATCATAATTATGCTCTGCGTTAGCCATCGCTGATTTGAGTACTTTTCCTATTACAGGAGCGGACCTTTTGTTTGTATATCTAAGTATTCCTATTGCTTCATTAATATCTTTACCTCTAACTAAGTCAGCTACTTGGCGAGCTTTAAAAGGAGATATCCGCATATATCGGGCAACAGCTCTAGCTTCCATGTACTTTTCCTCCTTTCTACTTTGCTCTACTCGCTTTTTCAGATTTATCTGCATGGCCTCTATAAGTGCGCGTAGGAGCAAATTCGCCTAATTTCATTCCTACCATATCTTCAGTTATATATACTGGTATATGTTTGCGGCCATCATGTACTGCTATTGTGTGACCTATCATTTGGGGCATAACAGTTGAACGTCTTGACCAAGTTTTCAAAACTTTTTTCTTACCTGTTTCATTAATTTCGTCTATTCTTTTTAGAAGCTTTTCCTCACAATAAGGTCCTTTTTTTAGTGACCTACCCATTTAAAGACCTCCTTTATTTGCGTTTCCGCACTATCATGTTATCAGATGGTTTTTTTCTACGAGTTTTACCACCTATAGCAATTTTACCCCATGGTGATACTGGATATTTTCTACCAACTGGTGCTCTACCTTCACCACCACCATGTGGATGGTCAGCAGGGTTCATAACTGATCCTCTAACTGTTGGTCTCTTACCTAACCAGCGTGATTTTCCAGCTTTACCAATGGTTTGGTTTTCATATTCTAAATTCCCAACTTGACCTATAGTAGCTCTACATGTAGTAAGTATTAATCTTACTTCTCCTGAAGGTAGTCTTACATGTGCGTATTTTCCTTCTTTAGCCATTAACTGTGCAGCTGCACCAGCTGATCTTGCTATTTGACCACCTTTACCAGGTCTTAGCTCTATGTTGTGTATAAGCGAACCAGTGGGTATATCTTTTAAGGGTAATGTATTTCCTACTTTAATATCCGCACCTGAACCTGAAACTACAAATTCGCCTACCTTTAGATTATTTGGTGCAATTATATATGCTTTAGCACCGTCAGCATAATGTAATAATGCTATATTTGCTGAACGATTTGGATCATATTCAATAGCTGCTACTTTAGCAGGAACATCATCTTTAATCCGTTTAAAATCTATAATGCGATAAAGACGTTTATGACCGCCACCACGATGTCTAACTGTTATACGACCGTTAACATTTCTACCAGCTTTACTCTTTAAAGGTGCTGTAAGACTCTTTTCAGGTTCAGTCTTAGTTATTTCGTCATAACTTAATGTGGTCATATGTCTTCTACTTGGGGTTATAGGTCTGTATTTTTTTATAGCCATTTCTTTGTTTTTCCCTCCTTACAGCAAAGGTGAAACTCTCTTACATACCTTCAAAAATTCTAATTTTGTCACCCGATTTTAGTGTTACTATGGCTTTTTTACGATCAGGTTTTTTACCTTCAAATCTTCCCATGCGTTTGGGTTTGCCTTTCACATTTATTGTACGTACTTTTTCTACTCTTACCTTAAATATTTTCTCAATTGCAGTTTTTATTTCGGATTTGTTAGCTTTTTTGTCAACTATAAATGTATACTTGTCTTCATTTAAAAGATCCATTGATCTCTCTGAAATTACAGGCTTAATAATAATATCGCGGTAATCCTTCATTTAGGCAAACACCTCCTCTACTCTGTTCACTGCATCCTTGGTGATGAGTAAAGTATCATGTTTTAGTAAATCAAATACATTAATATAATCTGCTTTAAGTGATTTTACCCCTGGTATATTGCGGGCTGATTTATAAACATTTGCATCATTATCTGCAGTTACTAATAATGTCTTATTACTAGCTTTAAGAGACTCTAATGTTTGTATCATTTTTTTTGTTTTGGGTTCATCAAACTTTAATTCGTCTACTATGATAATCATGTTTTCTTTCACCTTGATTGAAAGTGCAGACTTCATGGCTAAACGTCTTACTTTCTTAGGAAGCTTATATGAATAATCTCTAGGCTTAGGTCCAAATACTATGCCACCACCAGTCCATATAGGATTCCGGGCACTCCCTACGCGTGCACGTCCAGTTCCTTTTTGTCTCCACGGCTTTCGTCCGCCACCTCTTACCTCTGCCCTTGTTTTGGTAGATGCAGTTCCTACCCTTTTATTTGCAAGCTGCATTTTTATAAAGTCATGTAGAACGGCTTCATTTGGCTCTATTCCAAAAACACTGTCATTTAGCTCAATATCTCCAACTTGGGCCCCGTTCATATCATATATTGCAACTTTAGGCATCTTTCTAACCTCCTTCGCATATTAGCTATGCTTTAACAGTATTCTTTATGATAACTAGACCTCTTTTGGGCCCTGGTATTGCACCTTTTATTAAAATTAATTTTCTATCTGAATAAACTTTAACAATTTTTAATGCTTGAACAGTAACCCTATCGCCTCCTAGTCTACCTGGAAGCTTTCTTCCTTTAAAAACTTTTGCAGGACCTTTTGCTGCAAGTGAACCAGGTCCTCTGTGAAAATGAGAGCCATGGGTCATTGTTCCTCTAGCAAAATTATGTCTTTTTATACTTCCTGCAAACCCTTTTCCTTTAGATGTTCCTACTACATCAACCATATCTCCTTCATTAAAAACATCAACATTTAACTCTTGTCCTATTTCATAATCATCAACATTATCCACACGAAATTCCTTCACATAACGTAGTGGTTTGGTATTAGCCTTTTTGAAATGACCTTTTTCTGGTTTGTTCACTGATTTTTCTTTAATTGGCATAAATCCAACTTGTATTGCGTTATATCCATCAGACTCAACTTTTTTCTTTTGAAGAACAACACACGGTCCAGCTTCAACTACTGTTACCGGCACAGCCTTTGCTTCATCATCAAATATTTGAGTCATTCCTATTTTTATGCCTAATATTGCCTTATCTATGTTTGCCACCCTATATACCTCCTAGTTGTGTTCTCAAAGCGAGAGGTTGGAAGTGGGAAATCCAACATCACCTTAGGGTCTTTGTTTTTTGCTCTGAGATTATTATATAACCCACTAATCTCTTGGCACTTTTCCCCAATCTATAACTTTATCTCAATGTCAACACCCGAGGGTAAATCCAGGTGCATTAGAGCATCTATAGTCTTGGGATTTGGATCTAGTATATCAATTAAACGCTTATGGGTTCTCATTTCAAATTGTTCTCTTGAGTCTTTGTTTACATGTGGTGATCTTAATATTGTATATATGCTTTTTTTAGTTGGGAGCGGAATTGGACCAGAAACTTTAGCACCATTTTTTTTAGCTGTATCAACAATTTTTTGGGTAGATTGGTCTAATAGTTTATGGTCAAATGCCTTTAATCTTATTCTAACTTTTTGTTGAGCACTCACTCTAAACTTTACCTCCTTAGACTGGCTTAATATATAACACGCTTCCAAGTGTTTTGCAAAGAAGGATTAGTCCCAATCCTTCTTTGCATTTTTTGCGCCCTATGATAACACGCACTCAGTCTTATTCTTTAATTCCAGTTACAACACCGGCTCCAACAGTTCTTCCACCTTCTCTAATAGCAAATCTTAGTCCTTCTTCAATTGCTATTGGGGTTATTAGGCTTATTGCCATTTGAATGTTGTCTCCTGGCATTACCATTTCTACTCCCTCAGGTAATTCACATATTCCTGTTACGTCTGTTGTTCTAAAGTAGAATTGTGGTCTGTATCCACTGAAAAACGGAGTATGTCTTCCTCCCTCTTCTTTGGTTAGTACATATACCTCAGCATCAAATTCGATTAATGGTTTGATGCTTCCTGGCTTTGCTAGTACTTGTCCTCTTTCTACTTCTTTTCTGTCTACTCCTCTTAGTAGTGTTCCTATGTTATCCCCTGCTTCTGCATAGTCAAGAAGCTTTCTAAACATTTCTACTCCAGTACATACTGTTTTTCTGATTTCTTCTTGCATTCCTATGATTTCTACTTCTTCTCCAGTTTTTATGGTTCCTCTTTCTACTCTTCCGGTTGTTACTGTTCCTCTTCCTGTTATTGTGAATACATCTTCTATTGGCATTAGGAATGGTTTGTCTGTTGCTCTTTCTGGTAATGGAATGTAGTCATCTACTGCATCCATTAGTTCCCATATCTTGCTACACCAATCACACTCTCTTGTTCCACATCCACATTCTAATGCTTTTAGAGCTGAACCTTTTATTATTGGTATATCGTCTCCAGGAAAATCGTATTCACTTAGTAGTTCTCTTATTTCCATTTCTACTAGTTCTAGTAACTCTTCATCATCTACCATGTCTACTTTGTTCATGAATACTACTATATTTTCTACTCCTACCTGATTTGATAAGAGAATATGTTCTCTAGTTTGTGGCATTGGTCCATCTGATGAGGATACCACTAATATGGAACCATCCATTTGTGCTGCTCCGGTTATCATGTTTTTTATGTAGTCAGCATGACCTGGACAGTCAACGTGCGCATAGTGTCTTCCTTCTGTTTGATATTCAACATGAGCTGTGTTGATGGTTATTCCTCTTTCTCTTTCTTCTGGTGCCTTATCAATTGAATCATATGATGCTGCTACTGCCCCACCTTCTGATGACAAACACAAGGTTATTGCTGCTGTTAAGGTAGTCTTTCCATGGTCTACGTGACCTATTGTTCCAACATTAAGATGAGGTTTCGTTCTTTCAAATTTTTCCTTTGCCATTTTATTCACCTTTCCTTTCTATTTAACATTAAACGGGTAATCCATATCGTTTTGCTATTATTTCTTTACCTTTAGCTTCTGGTACTTCTGCGTATTGTCTAAGCTGCATTGAAAATGTTGCTCTGCCTTGGCTAGCTGACCTTAAGGCTGTTGCATATCCAAATGTTTCAGCTAATGGTACTGTGCCTTTAACAATTCTTAAATCCTTTCCTTCTTCAAAACCAAGTATTCTTCCCCTGCGTGAGTTTAAGTCTGCAATTATATCTCCCATATAATCCTCAGGGGTTATTATTTCAATATCCATTATTGGCTCTAGAAGTACTGATTTAGCCTTTTGCAACCCCTCCTTTACTGCCATACTAGCAGCAATTTTAAATGCTTGTTCAGAGGAATCCACTTCATGAAATGAACCTCCTATCAGTCTAGCCTCTATATCATCAACAGGATATCCAGCTAATATCCCAGCCTGAAGAGCTTCTTTAACTCCAATTTCTATACTGCTTATAAACTCCTTAGGTATAACACCTTGAGATGTTTTGTCATAAAACTTTATCCCTTGTCCTTCTTCTAAAGGTGTAATTTGCAAAACTACATGCCCATATTGTCCCCTACCACCAGCTTGCTTTTCAAAAACAGCCTCAGCCTTTTTCGTGTTTTTGATTGTTTCTTTATATGCAACCTGTGGTTTTCCTATATTGGCATTCACTTTAAATTCCCTTAATAGTCGATCAATTATTATTTCTAAATGTAGTTCACCCATTCCAGAGATAATTGTCTGTCCAGTTTCTGAATCAGAGCGTGTATAAAAAGTAGGATCTTCTTCACCTAAACGTCGTAAGCTTTCGCCGATCTTATCTTGGTCGGCTTTAGTTTTTGGTTCAATTGCTACATCAATTACTGGTTGAGGAAAATTCATGGATTCAAGAAGAACACTATTTTTTTCATCACAAATTGTTTCACCAGTAATAGTTTCTTTAAGACCAACTACCGCTACTATATCACCAGCATAGGCAGTATCTACTTCTTCTCTGTGGTTAGAATGCATTTTCAGCAGTTTGGTTATTCTTTCTTTTTTGGCCTTAGTACAATTTAACACATATGAGCCAATTTTTATTTTTCCAGAATATATTCTGATATAGGTAAGTTTACCCACATATGTGTCAACAGCAATTTTAAAAGCTAAGGCTGAAAAAGAAGAATCAACATCTGCTTTAACAATAACTTCCTCTTCAGTTTTGGGGTCAATACCTTTTATTCCTTTCACATCCAATGGTGAAGGTAAATAATCTACTACTGCGTCTAGTAGCATTTGAACACCCTTGTTGCGAAATGAAGAGCCACATAATACAGGAACTATTTCGTTAGCAATTGTTAAGTTTCGTAAAGAACTGTTTATTTCTTCTGTTGATATATCATGACCTTCTATATATTTTTCTAGTATATCGTCATTATACTCAGATAGCTTTTCAAGTAATTGGTTTCTATATTCTAAAGCTAATTCATACTCAGATGAGCTTAAATCTCTAGTTGTATATTTTTCACCAATTTCGTCTTCATAGATGTAAGCCTTTAGATTTATAATATCAATAACTCCCTCGAAAGAAGCTTCGGCTCCTATAGGAAGTTGTATTGGCATTGCCACACTGCCTAGTGTTTCATTTATCATTTTAACAACATTAAAAAAATCAGCACCTATACGATCCATTTTGTTTATATAGGCTATCCTAGGAACATTATATCGATCAGCTTGCCTCCAGACCGTTTCTGACTGAGGCTGCACACCTGCAACTGCACAAAAAATTGCAATAGCTCCATCTAAAATTCTCAAGGATCTTTCCACTTCAACTGTAAAGTCCACATGGCCAGGTGTGTCGATAATGTTAATGTTATAATTGTTCCAATAACAAGTAGTAGCAGCAGAAGTTATGGTTATGCCCCTCTCCTGCTCTTGCATCATCCAATCCATAGTAGCAGTCCCACTATCTACCTCACCCATACGATGAACTCTACCTGAATAGTACAATATTCTTTCAGTAGTAGTAGTCTTACCTGCATCAATATGAGCCATTATTCCAATGTTCCTTATGGCTTTAAGGTCACTGTTACTGGCCATATCACCACTCCTTGGCAGTTTAAATCTACTGGCTTACCTTACCAGCGGTAATGAGCGAAGGCTTTGTTTGCTTCCGCCATTTTATGTGTATCTTCTTTTTTCTTAACAGCAGAACCACTGCTATTTGCTGCATCAAGTATTTCTCCTGCTAGCCGTTCAGCCATTGTTTTTTCACCACGTTTGCGGCAATAATCAACTAGCCATCTAATTGCTAGAGTTTGCTTTCTATCAGGCCTTACCTCAACAGGAACTTGATAGTTTGCTCCACCCACTCTTCTTGCTTTTACTTCGACTATTGGAGTAATATTTTTCATTGCTTCTTCAAAAACTTCCATAGGGTCTTTTCCTGATTTTTTTTCAACTATTTCAAAAGCACCATAACAAATTTTTTCTGCTATGCTTTTTTTGCCATCCCACATTATTTGGTTTACTAGCTTTGTAAAAACTTTACTGTTGTATATGGGATCTGGTAATATTTGTCGCTTGGGAACGGGCCCTTTTCTAGGCATATCGCTCCTCCCTCCTATTTTTTCTTTGGTCTTTTAGTTCCATATTTTGATCTTCCTTGATTGCGATCTTGTACACCCGCTGTATCAAGTGATCCTCTAACAATATGGTATCTAACACCAGGTAAGTCCTTTACCCTACCACCTCTAATAAGTACAACAGAGTGTTCTTGTAGGTTGTGGCCTATTCCTGGAATATAAGCTGTTGCTTCTATACCATTAGTTAACCTTACCCTTGCTATTTTACGCAATGCAGAGTTTGGTTTTTTAGGGGTTGTAGTATAAACACGGGTACATACCCCACGTTTCTGTGGACAGCTTTTTAGGGCTGGTGCGTTTGATTTCTGTGTTATTTCCTTGCGTCCTTTTCTAATTAATTGATTAATCGTTGGCATATCTGCACCTCCTTCCCCGAATTAATCATAAAGTAATGCTACTGTAGCAGAACCTACATCAATACCACAAGCACTACCTAGTAATTCCATTTTTTCCACCATTTCGTAATTTGTTTGGTGGGCTTTACATGTTTCTACTAATGAGTTAATTATATGAGGTTCAGCATCACTAGCGATATAAACTTTTTTAGTTAATCCTTTTGTAATAGCTTTTTTCACCTGTTTTGTTCCTATTACTTTGCTATTACAATTTCGTATTTCGTCAAGTGACAACTGTTTATAACCCTCCTCTAAATTATAGGCCCCTTTTGTTTTATGGGTTGCTGATTACGCACCTAAACATTTTATCACCTATTCTAGAATGGAGTCAATTTTTTTACCTAAATAAATATAATATTTTTTGTTTTGTTACCATATTTTTAAGTAATATAGTTATTTTTTTTTATTATTAATCAGTAATTATTTTAATTTATGAATTCTGGTTTCTGCAAAAAGCAAAACTAAGGCTATGAAATCGGAAAACTTACGTTTCCTTTTTTATATATTTAAGAAGGAAAGCTTTGGCTTTCCTTTTATAAATCTTAATTAATAACAAGATTACACGGTCTTATTCTGTTGAGCCTACTAATTCGATTATTTCAGAATTTTCAACTACTTCTTCTAAACTAGAATCTGACTCCTCTTCGTCAATAATATCAACCTTTTTATATCGGGAGTATCCTGTACCTGCAGGAATAAGTTTTCCAATAATTACGTTTTCCTTTAAACCTATCAGATCATCAACTTTGCCTTTTATAGCAGCCTCCGTAAGAACTTTAGTTGTTTCTTGGAACGAAGCAGCTGATAAGAACGAGTCTGTGTTTAGTGATGCTTTTGTTATTCCTAATAGCATTGGACTACAAACTGCAGGCAACTTGTTCTGAGAAATTGTCTCTAAGTTTTCTTCCTCAAATGTTGAAATATCAATAAACGCACCTGGCAATACTGATGTTTCACCTGCATCCTCAACTTTAACTTTCTTTAGCATTTGCCTTATCATTATTTCTATATGTTTGTCACTAATATCAACACCTTGGGAACGATACACTTTTTGAACTTCTTGTAATAAGTATCTTTGCACATCCTGCAATCCTTTAGTTTTTAAAATATCATGTGGATTTAATGGGCCTTCAGTTAAGGCATCTCCCATTTCTACATAGTCACCCTCTTGGACTTTTAATCTAGAACCATATGGCACAGGAAATGCTCCTAAAATCTCACCATTATCATCTAATACTTCTACTTCGCGCCTACCTTTGTTTTCACCAAACCTAACAACACCTGATACTTCGGCAACTATTGCTTGACCTTTAGGCTTTCTAACTTCAAACAATTCTTCAACGCGTGGCAAGCCTCGAGTTATATCATCACCGGCTACACCACCTGTATGGAAAGTTCTCATAGTCAACTGTGTTCCGGGCTCACCTATTGACTGAGCCGCTATTATACCAACCGCTTCTCCTATTTCAACGTTATACCCAGTCGCTAGATTTCTACCATAACATTTTTTACATACACCATGTTTAGTTTTACATGTTAATACACTTCTAATTTTAGACTTTTCTATACCCAATTTTTCTATTAGATTAGCTGTATAATCATCAATCATTTCATTTTCTGAAACTATTACTTCACCAGTTTCAGGGTGCAATATTGTATCAATAGATACTCTACCAACTAATCTTTGATGAAGAGGTTCTATTAGTTGTGAGCCTTCAGTTATTTTTTCTACCCATATTCCTTCAACTGATTCGCAATCTTCTTCCCTTACTATAACATCTTGTGATACATCAACAAGTCTTCTAGTTAAGTAACCTGAGTCTGCTGTGCGTAAGGCTGTATCTGCAAGACCTTTTCTTGCACCATGTGTTGATATAAAATAATCTAGTACAGTCAAGCCTTCACGGAAGTTTGCTTTTATTGGAAGATCTATAATTTTCCCTGATGGATCCGCCATTAGTCCACGCATACCTGCTAATTGTCTTATCTGTTGGAAGTTACCACGCGCACCTGATGTAGCCATCATATATACTGGGTTTTCTTTGCTTAGATACTTTTTTAGTTCATCAGTTATTTCATCTGTAGCATTGTTCCATATCTCAACTACTTGATTATGACGTTCTTCATCTGTTATCAGACCTGCTTGATAATCAAATTGTATATCATCAACTATTTTGTCTGCTTCTTCTAAAATAGTCCATTTAGTTTCTGGGGTTTCAAAATCTGTTACCCCAACAGTTATGCCACCTTTAGTGGAGTATTTATACCCTAATCTTTTGAGACCATCAAGCATTTGGGCTGTTTTAGCATTACCTTCAAACCGATAGGATTCATAAATAATATCACCTAGTTTTTTCTTGTCTATCATTTGATTGAAATATCCTAAGCTATCTGGTATAACATCGTTAAATATTATTCTCCCAACTGTTGTCTCTACAAGATCATTTGACCCACCCTTGCTAGCAGGTATCTTAACCTTTATTTTTTCTTGTAGCTTAATATGCCCTAATTCATGAGCCATTTGAGTTTCTTCTGGGCTACTATAGGACTTAGGATTTTTTTTGTTTGCTTCTTCATCACTCATATAGTTCAAATAGTATAACCCTATAACCATATCTTGAGTAGGAGTAACTACTGGCTTTCCGTCTTTAGGATTTAGAATGTTACAGCTTGAAAGCATAAGTAATCTTGCCTCTGTTTGTGCTTCAGCTGATAAAGGTACATGAACAGCCATTTGGTCACCATCAAAGTCAGCATTGTATGCTGTACATACTAATGGATGTATCTGTAAAGCACGCCCCTCAACCAATACTGGTTCAAAACTTTGTATTCCCAAACGGTGTAGTGTTGGAGCACGGTTTAATAGTACAGGGTGTTCTTTAATAACATCCTCTAGAATGTCCCATACTTCCTCTCGTCCTCTTTCAACCATCTTTTTAGCACTTTTAATATTAGATGCTATTGCTTTATCTACAAGTTTTTTCATTACAAATGGCTTAAATAACTCTAGTGCCATCTCCTTGGGAAGCCCACATTGATGCATGTCTAGCTTTGGACCAATTACTATAACTGATCTTCCTGAGTAATCAACACGTTTCCCTAAAAGGTTTTGACGGAAACGCCCCTGTTTACCTTTTAGCATATCACTTAATGATTTAAGTGGACGATTGCCAGGACCAGTAACAGGTCTACCTCTTCTACCATTATCCACTAAAGCATCTACTGCTTCCTGTAGCATTCTTTTTTCATTTCTAACAATTATATCTGGAGCACCTAAATCTAATAATCTTTTTAGTCGATTGTTTCTATTTATAACCCTGCGATATAAATCGTTTAAGTCAGATGTAGCAAACCTACCACCATCTAACTGAACCATGGGCCTTAATTCCGGTGGAATTACGGGTAGTACATCCATAATCATCCACTTAGGGTTATTATCAGATAATCTAAAGGCTTCAACTACTTCGAGCCTTTTTATAGCTCTGCTTTTTCTCTGCCCGGTTGTTGATGATATTTCTTGCTTTAAATCAACTGATAGCTTTTCTAAATCTATGTCTTCTAAAATTGCTCTAATTGCTTCAGCTCCTATGCCAACCGTAAAGGTTTCACCATAGCGCTCCTTATGATCCCTATACTCCCTTTCACTAAGAAGTTGCTTCTTAAGTAAAGGTGTATCTCCAGGATCAAGTACAATGTAATTAACAAAATAAATTACTTTTTCTAGCACCTTGGGAGACATGTCCATAAGTAATCCCATGCGGCTTGGAATACCTTTTAGGTACCATATGTGACATACTGGTGCAGCTAATTCAATGTGACCCATACGTTCTCTTCTTACTTTAGAAGTAGTTACTTCTACACCACAACGATCACAAACTATGCCTTTATGGCGCACCCTTTTGTATTTTCCACAGTGACATTCCCAATCTTTAACTGGACCAAAAATCTTTTCACAAAACAAGCCTTCTTTTTCGGGTCTTAGTGTACGATAATTTATCGTCTCAGGCTTTTTTACCTCACCACTACTCCATGAGCGAATTTGTTCTGGAGAAGCTAAGGATATTTTTATGCGCTCAAAATTATTAATATCTAACAAAGCATTCTCTCCCTTCCAGAAGATTACTAGACCTTATTCTCCCTAGTTAAACTAATATGTCATCATCGTCACCAGGATCATCAGGGTCACTATTAATATCAACCACTTCTTCATCCTGCTCTATGTTTATAACATCATCAAAACCTTCTTCTTCGTCATCGTCTTCTAAGCTTTCTTCATCCGTATCCATTTTCTTAATATCATCATTAGATTGAGGAATTGCATCAGGTAACTCAAGACCAAGCTCTTTAGCTTTTTCTTTTTCATCAACCTCTAAATCTACATCTTTAATGTGGATTTCTTGATCATCCCCTGCTAACATTTTTACATCAAGAGCCAAACTTTGTAACTCTTTAATTAAAACCTTGAATCCTTCAGGAACTCCTGGTTCAGGAATATTGTCACCTTTTACAATTGACTCGTAAGTTTTAAGTCTCCCTACTACATCGTCTGATTTAACAGTTAATATTTCCTGTAGTGTATATGAAGCTCCATACGCCTCTAAAGCCCATACTTCCATTTCTCCAAATCTCTGCCCACCAAATTGAGCTTTGCCCCCTAGTGGTTGTTGAGTAACTAGTGAATATGGACCTATTGACCTAGCGTGTATCTTATCATCAACTAAGTGTGCTAATTTAAGCATATACACATATCCAATCGTAATTTCATTATCAAATCGTTCACCAGTTCTACCATCATATAACACGGCTTTTCCGCTTTCTGGCCGTCCTGCCTCTTTGAATTTTTCAAATATATCATTTTCATCAGCACCATCAAATACTGGTGTAGCAATATTTATGCCTAAAGTTTTAGCCGCCCACCCCATATGACATTCTAATATTTGTCCAATGTTCATTCGTGATGGAACTCCTAGTGGGTTTAAAACGATTTCTACCGGTGTGCCATCTTCTAAAAACGGCATATCTTCTTCTGGCAGTATCCGTGAAATAACTCCTTTATTACCATGTCGACCTGCCATTTTGTCCCCTTCAGATATTTTTCGTTTTTGTGCTATATATACTCTTACAAGTTGATTTACCCCTGGGGGTAATTCATCACCCTTGTCTCGTGAAAATCTTTTAACTGCAACAATTTTCCCACCTTCTCCATGTGGAACACGTAACGACGAATCTCTTACTTCTCTAGCTTTTTCACCAAAAATTGCTCGAAGAAGCCTTTCTTCAGGGGTAAGCTCGGTTTCCCCTTTAGGGGTAACTTTGCCAACTAATATATCATCTGGCCTTACTTCAGCCCCTACTCTAATTACTCCTTGTTCGTCAAGATTTTTCAACATATCTTCAGAAACATTTGGTATATCACGAGTGATTTCTTCTGGGCCTAGTTTAGTATCTCTAGCTTCACACTCATATTCCTCAATATGAATAGAAGTAAAAACATCGTCTTTAACAAGTTTTTCTGAAATTAATATAGCATCCTCATAGTTATAACCTTCCCAAGGCATAAAGGCTACTAGAACGTTTCGTCCTAAAGCTAATTCTCCATTATCAGTACTAGGACCGTCAGCAATGATTTCATTTTCTTCTATATGTTCTCCTAACTTAACAATCGGACGTTGATTATAGCAAGTACCTTGGTTTGAACGTACAAATTTTAATAAGTTATAGGTATCTATTTGTCCAGTATCTGCCTCTATAACAATTTTGTCTGCACTAATATTTTTCACAACACCAGATCTTTTAGCTAAAAGTACCGAACCCGAATCCTTGGCCGCCTTATATTCAAGACCAGTTCCAACAATAGGGGATTCTGTTTTTATTACTGGTACAGCTTGTCTTTGCATATTAGCACCCATCAACGCACGGTTAGCATCATCATTTTCCAAAAATGGAATTAATGAAGTAGCAACACTAAACACCTGCTTGGGTGATACGTCCATATAATCTACCCTGTCTATAGGCACCTCTAATGTTTCTTCAGCAAAACGAGTTTCTACTCTGTCTGTTTTAAATTTCCCATTTTCATCAATGGGTGAGTTTGCCTGTGCAACAACATAATCTTCTTCTTCATCCGCTGAAAGATATACTATTTCATCAGTTACTACTCCTGTTTCTTTATTCACCTTTCTATATGGGGTTTCAATAAACCCAAAATCATTAACTCTCGCATATGTTGCCAAGGATCCTATAAGCCCAATATTCGGACCTTCCGGTGTTTCAATTGGACATATACGACCATAATGGGAGTGGTGAACATCTCTAACTTGGAAGCCAGCTCTTTCGCGTGTCAATCCGCCTGGCCCCAGTGCACTTAGGCGCCTTTTATGCGTTAGCTCAGCTAATGGATTAGTTTGATCCATAAATTGAGATAACTGTGAACTACCAAAAAACTCTTTCACAGCAGCAGTAATAGGTCTTATGTTTATAAGTGCTTGAGGAGTAAGGCTTTCTACATCATGAATACTCATTCTTTCCCTTACAACTCTTTCCATTCTAACTAGTCCCGTTCTAAATTGATTTTGCAATAGTTCACCAATAGAACGAAGCCTCCTATTACCTAAGTGGTCGATTATATCTGTTTTACCTTCACCGTTAATTAGTTTAAGAATATATCCAATTGTACCTGTCATATCATCAAGGGTTAAATGTCTGGTTTCTACTGGTATATCCAGATCAAGTTTTTTATTTATTTTGTAGCGACCTACAGTAGCCATGTCATATCTTCTAGGATCAAAAAACAGATTATTTAATAGCTGTTCAGCAGCATCCTCAGTGGCCATTTCACCAGGCCTTAATCGCCTATAAAATTCAATTAGTGCTTCTTTTTTATTTGTTGTTGGGTCTTTATCTAATGTTTTTGAGATAGTTTCATCATTATTATAGAGCTCTAATATTTGCTCGTTTGTTTCATATCCTATAGCTCTTAAAAGCACTGTTACAGGTATTTTCCTAGTTTTATCTATTCGGGTATATATAATCCCTGCACTATCCATTTCGAGCTCAAACCAAGCCCCTCGATTAGGTATAACAGTAGCGCCATATAAAATGTTTCCTGCAACATCTAAACGATCACTGAAGTACACTCCTGGTGATTTTACTAATTGGCTTACTACTACCCTTTCTGCTCCGTTTATAATAAACGTGCCCTTATCGGTCATGAGTGGAAGGTCGCCCAAATAAACTTCATTTTCTTTTAATTCTCCACTATCTTTATCAGTTAATCTAACTTTTAGTTTTAAGGGCGCTTGGTAACTGACATCCCTTTCTTTACATTCATGGATTTCGTATTTGGGTTCACCAAATGAATAGTTAATAAAATCTAATTGTAGGTTTCCTGTGAAATCAGTAATTGGAAAAACTTCGTTAATCGCCTCTCGAAGTCCATTATCCAAAAACCATTGAAATGAGTTAAGTTGAACTTGAATTAGATTAGGAAGTCCAATAACCTCATTAATCCTTGAATAACTCAATCTTTCAACTCGACCAAATTTTTGTATGTACGCCATCAATTATCCACCCCTTTAATTAATTCCCAAAAGAGTGAAAAGCAAGGCCTAAATCCTAAACCTCGCTTTAATGTACCGCTCTCCTAAAAACTATATTAACTAAACTGACACTGTAACACAATGGCAATTATTAATGTTACCACAACCATTTTCTGATGTCAAGAAATGTTTTGTTTTTTTGTTATTCTCCATTTTTTTCTTCGTCAGAGTTTTTGTTTTCTTCTGTTTGCTCTAGTGAATAATACTCATCTATTAATCTTTCTACTGACAGCATTTTACGGTATAAAAATAAAAGTATAATTATGAAACTTACAAAAAATATTATTCCACTAGCGAGAAACGGTTCACTAACCATAAATCTATATAGTCCATCAAACACATTTGTTATGTTTTGACTTAAGGTATCTAAAAAGCTACTTGTCTCATTAGTCGCAAGAGCTTGCTTTGGAAACACGGCAACCATAACTAAAGCTAATAGAAAAACTACAGATTTATGTACTACTAACATCATTTCCCTCTTTTCATTTAATTAAACCTAACTTTATATATAATACTAAATTTTAGTAGTTAATTAAACTGTTTTTGATTAATTTTAAATTTTTAATTCTGATTCTGCTGTAAAAAGTAACTACAACAAACTTAAGGCTGAGCAAACATGTTTATCTAACCCCGAATAGCAAGGCGTGGTGCATAGATCACGGCTAAGTATAAATAAAAAATCATCTTAGATAATAAGTGCTAAGCTAAAATGGAGGTAAAGACCGATGAGTGGCATGATAAACATGTTTGCTCAGCCGATTCCATACTCTAAGTTTAGCTTTTTGCAGTGGAATCAAAATTCAAAATTAAAAAAAGGGTGTGTACACACCCTTTTTTATGCAACTTATTTAAGTTCGATTTTTCCGCCAGCTTCTTCGATTTTACCTTTAATTTCTTCAGCTTCTTCTTTACCGATTTTTTCTTTTACCGGGTTTGGTGCTTCATCAACTAAAGCTTTAGCTTCTTTTAATCCAAGACCAGTTATTTCTCTAACTACTTTGATAACATTAATTTTCTTATCTCCAGGTGATTCTAAGATGACATCAAATTCAGTTTGCTCTTCAGCAGCTTCTGCTTCTCCACCAGCTACTGGTCCTGCTGCTACTGCCATAGGTGCTGCTGCACTTACACCAAACTCATCTTCTAGTGCCTTTACTAATTCAGATAATTCTAAAACCGTAAGATCCTTTACAATATCGATAACTTCTTGTACTTTACTCATTTAAAATTGCCTCCTTATTAAATAACTTTAAAATTTATTAACATGCCTCTTTTTGATCTTTTATTTGATCTAATGCTCTAACTAGCCCAGTAATATTCGCATTTAGAACATTAACAAATCCTGTAATAGGTGCTTGCATTGTGCCAAGCACTTGAGCAACAAGAACTTCTCTTGAAGGTAGGTCAGCTAATTCTTTTACTTTATTTGCTTCAACCATCTGACCTTCCAAAATCCCTAGTTTAACTTCAAGGTTTTTATGTGTTTTTGCAAATTCAAATAATGTTTTTGCCGGGCCAACTGGGTCCTCTTCACTAAAGAGAATTGCATTTGGGCCTACAATTTTCTCAGCTATGTCTTCCTGGCCATTATTTTGAAGCGCAAATCTAACCATGGTGTTTTTTAACACTTTATATTCAACACCTGGAACCCTTAATTTGTTCCTAAGTTCAGAAACTTCGTCAACATTAAGCCCTCTAAAATCAGTAAAAACAACCAATTTTGAATCCTTAATCTTTTGTTCTATTTCTTTTACTAGTTTTTGTTTTTCTTCAATTTTGGACATCGTTTTATGTCACCCCCTTTTTCGGGAAATCATGAGGTTTTTTAGTATCAAAAAACCTCTGCAGATTAGCCCGCAGAGGTTAGAAGTGCATTAGTTGTTGTTTAATGCAAATTATCTAATAAACCTCGGCAGGTGAATCTAATTCTTTAAGGCTTATAGCCACCGGCTTTCTACAGTTTCAATTTTCAATTTTATGTTGTTAATATATACTATTTTACTTATTTGCTGCCATCAATACAAGGGGGTTAATCTTTATTCCTGGCCCCATTGTTGTACATATAGTAACAGATCGCATATATTGACCTTTGGCAGCAGCAGGTTTAGCTTTTATTAAAGCATCAGCTAAAACATTAAGATTTTCTTGTAGCTTTTCAACATCAAATGATGCTTTTCCTATTGGAGCATGAACTATAGAAGTTCTGTCTACTCTAAACTCTATTCTACCAGCTTTAAGTTCATTTACTGTACGCTCAATATCAGGGGTTACTGTACCAGCTTTTGGATTTGGCATTAATCCTCTAGGCCCTAGTATTTTTCCTAGCTTACCCACTACTGACATCATGTCAGGGGACGCTACAGCAACATCAAATTCGAACCAACCATTTTGAATTTTTTCTGCTAAATCTTCTGCTCCTACATAATCAGCACCAGCTGCTTCTGCTTCTTGAGCCTTGTCTCCCTTAGCAAAAACAAGAACACGGCGGGTTTTACCTGTTCCATGTGGTAGACTAACAGTTCCTCTCACTTGTTGATCTGCATGTCTTGGATCTACCCCAAGCTTTATGTGAACTTCAACAGTTTCATCAAACTTAGCTCTAGCTGTTTCCTTCACTAACTCTAAGGCTTCAGCAGATTCATATTGTTTGTTACGCTCTACTTTTTTTGCTGATTCTACGTATGATTTTCCTTTTTTCATTTTGTTCCCTCCTGTGGTTTAGGCGGATTTAAATCCTCCCACATTTTTTTACTCAACTACTTCTATACCCATACTTCTTGCAGTACCTTCTATCATTCTGATAGCTGCATTTAGGTCTGCTGCATTAAGGTCTTCTTTTTTCATTTCTGCTATTTCTTTTAGCTTATCACGACTTATCTTAGCTACTTTATTAACATTGGGCTCACCAGAGCCTTTTTCTACATTAGCTAGTTTTTTAAGTAAATCAGATGCAGGTGGTGATTTTACTATAAAAGAAAAAGATCTATCTTCATACACGGTAATTTCAACCGGTACAATATATCCAGCTTGATTAGCTGTTTTGGCATTGTATTCTTTACAAAATCCCATTATGTTTACACCATATTGTCCAAGAGCTGGCCCTACAGGTGGAGCTGGTGTTGCTTTTCCTGCAGCTATTTGTAGTGAAATCTTTCCCATAACTCTTTTTGCCATTATGTTCCACCTCCCTTTATAGTTTATCTAATTGTTCATAATCCAATTCTACAGGGGTATCCCTACCAAACATGGATATATTAACACGAACCTTACCTCTATCAGCAAGTATTTCTTTAACAACACCTTCAAAATTAGCAAATGGTCCACTTTTAACTCTTATGTTATCACCTATATCAACATCGATAACTTTCTTAGGCTTTTTCTCAAGCAATCCCATTTGTTCTAAAATTTTATCCACTTCGTCTTGCTGCAATGGTATTGGCTTAGTTCCACTTCCAACAAAACCAGTAATTCCCGGAGTATGTCTTACAACATACCAAGATTCTTCATCCATAATCATATTAACAATAACATAACCAGGAAAAACTCTTTTATTGGTAACCTTGCGCTTACCAGCTTTATACTCAACTTCTTGCTCCTCAGGCACTATCACATCAAAAATTTTATCCTGCATGTTCATTGACTCAACCCTTTTTGTTAGGTCGACTTTTATTTTATTTTCATAACCTGAATATGTATGAACTACATACCAGTCACCTTTTCTAGCTCGTGTTAAATCTTTTTCTCTTTCTAAATTGGTATTTGTGTTTTCTAATGGCTCCTTCATATTAACTGGAACCACCTCCTCCAATTATGCAAATGCATTAAATAGTCTCTCTAACACAAATGAAAGCCCCATGTCAAATAACCATATTATAATAGCAACTAGTGTAACAGCAAATAAAACTACACCAGTATATCCTATTATTTGTGGTCTTCCGGGCCAGTGAACTTTCTTTAGTTCACTATATACATTAATTAAAAATTCTTTTAACCAACTAAACCTTGATTGAATGTTTTTTTCTTCTTTTGCTGAAGCATTATTTTTGGCCACTTTTTCACATCCCCAGTGTTTACTTAATCTCTTTATGAACAGTATGTGTATTGCAAAATCTACAATACTTTTTTAATTCTACCTTTTCTGTCATGGTCTTCTTGTTCTTAACTGTTGTGTAATTACGTTGCTTACAATCTGAACAAGCTAGTGTTACCCCAACTCTCACGCCTACACCTCCATCCTCAGCACAAAAATCCTACAATACTCTATCACAATGCCATGATTTATGTCAATAGAATATCAGAGTATAGCAGAGATTTGGTCCCTGCTATACATCTATAAGTTGTCAATATTATAAAATATAGGCTAACAAGTCTTATTCTTTAATTCCAGTTACAACACCGGCTCCAACAGTTCTTCCACCTTCTCTAATAGCAAATCTTAGTCCTTCTTCAATTGCTATTGGGGTTATTAGGCTTATTGCCATTTGAATGTTGTCTCCTGGCATTACCATTTCTACTCCCTCAGGTAATTCACATATTCCTGTTACGTCTGTTGTTCTAAAGTAGAATTGTGGTCTGTATCCACTGAAAAACGGAGTATGTCTTCCTCCCTCTTCTTTGGTTAGTACATATACCTCAGCATCAAATTCGATTAATGGTTTGATGCTTCCTGGCTTTGCTAGTACTTGTCCTCTTTCTACTTCTTTTCTGTCTACTCCTCTTAGTAGTGTTCCTATGTTATCCCCTGCTTCTGCATAGTCAAGAAGCTTTCTAAACATTTCTACTCCAGTACATACTGTTTTTCTGATTTCTTCTTGCATTCCTATGATTTCTACTTCTTCTCCAGTTTTTATGGTTCCTCTTTCTACTCTTCCGGTTGTTACTGTTCCTCTTCCTGTTATTGTGAATACATCTTCTATTGGCATTAGGAATGGTTTGTCTGTTGCTCTTTCTGGTAATGGAATGTAGTCATCTACTGCATCCATTAGTTCCCATATCTTGCTACACCAATCACACTCTCTTGTTCCACATCCACATTCTAATGCTTTTAGAGCTGAACCTTTTATTATTGGTATATCGTCTCCAGGAAAATCGTATTCACTTAGTAGTTCTCTTATTTCCATTTCTACTAGTTCTAGTAACTCTTCATCATCTACCATGTCTACTTTGTTCATGAATACTACTATATTTTCTACTCCTACCTGATTTGATAAGAGAATATGTTCTCTAGTTTGTGGCATTGGTCCATCTGATGAGGATACCACTAATATGGAACCATCCATTTGTGCTGCTCCGGTTATCATGTTTTTTATGTAGTCAGCATGACCTGGACAGTCAACGTGCGCATAGTGTCTTCCTTCTGTTTGATATTCAACATGAGCTGTGTTGATGGTTATTCCTCTTTCTCTTTCTTCTGGTGCCTTATCAATTGAATCATATGATGCTGCTACTGCCCCACCTTCTGATGACAAACACAAGGTTATTGCTGCTGTTAAGGTAGTCTTTCCATGGTCTACGTGACCTATTGTTCCAACATTAAGATGAGGTTTCGTTCTTTCAAATTTTTCCTTTGCCATTTTCTACTCACCTTTCCCCTTTCTTGTTAAAGAATTGATGTTAGTTTTCATTATACTTTATTATTCTACCCAATATTGCATAAAAATAAAAGGAGTGAGATAAATTCCCACTCCTTAATTATTTTTTATTTATGGTAGCGGCGAAGGGATTTGAACCCCTGACACTACGGGTATGAACCGTATGCTCTAGCCAACTGAGCTACGCCGCCACATGGAGCCCATAACCGGACTTGAACCGGTGACCTTATCCTTACCAAGGATACGCTCTGCCGGCTGAGCTATATGGGCAATTATCCAGAAAATAAAATGGTTGCGGGAGCCGGACTTGAACCGGCAACCTTCGGGTTATGAGCCCGACGAGCTACCAACTGCTCCATCCCGCGACGAAATGGTGGAGGGAGAAGGATTCGAACCTTCGAAGGCTGAGCCAACAGATTTACAGTCTGCCCCCTTTGGCCGCTTGGGTATCCCTCCGTAATATGGAGCCGAGCACAGGACTTGAACCCGCAACCTGCTGATTACAAATCAGCTGCTCTACCTTTGAGCTAGCTCGGCTCAGCAAGTAATATTCTAAACCCTAGATTAATTAAAGTCAATAGCAAATTAAAGTTAATTTGTACTAAATCTCATTTCTATCTTCTAAGTACTTTTCAAGCTTCCTTTTTACTCTTTGTAAGGCATTATCAATAGACTTAACATGCCTTTTTAATTCAACAGCAATTTCTTGGTAAGACTTACCTTCCAAATACGCCATAAGTACTTTCCACTCTAGTGAACTTAGTATCTCACCCATCTTTTTTTCAATGAACACAAATTCTTCTCTACTAATAATTATTTCTTCAGGATTAGTAATTTTATTAGTAGAAAGTATATCCATTAATGTTCTATCAGATTCTTCATCATAGATAGGTTTATTTAATGATACATATGAGTTAAGTGGAATATGTTTTTGGCGAGTCGCAGTTTTTATTGCTGTAATGATTTGTCTAGTAATACACAACTCTGCAAACGCTCTAAATGAGGTAAGTTTGTCCACCTTATAATCACGAATTGCCTTAAAAAGACCTATCATGCCTTCTTGAATAATGTCTTCTTTATCAGCACCGATAAGAAAATAAGATCTAGCTTTTGCTCTAACAAAGTTTTTATATTTATCAACTAAATATTCTATTGCATACTGATCACCTTGCTGCGCTAGTTCAACTATTTCTTCATCAGACATTTCGACATATACAAGATAGATTTGTTTTGCAGCGATGGAATTTGGCATTCAATCGCCTCCATATAAATTATTATAATATCATTCCGCTGTCTGTTAACATAGTTAATTATAGCTACTGTTACATAGGTCGTCAAGATGTGTAACGATTAATAAAACTCCTTCATTTTCCTATCTTGTCCAATTTATTCTTTACAAAATATATTTCCTTCCAAAAACTATGTTTTTTTGAATCTTATAACAGCGTAAAACTAAGAAAGTTTTAGGTAGTTATAATGAACTATTTTTCATTTCTTCTAATTTTTTCAAGCTTGTCTAGTACATCTGACGATATAACTGTATCTATCCTCCATCCATTAATATTTTTTGCTATATGAG
This sequence comes from Candidatus Syntrophocurvum alkaliphilum, assembly GCF_009734445.1. Lineage (NCBI taxonomy): Bacteria > Bacillati > Bacillota > Clostridia > Eubacteriales > Syntrophomonadaceae > Candidatus Syntrophocurvum > Candidatus Syntrophocurvum alkaliphilum. The sequence continues at coordinate 2,228,175 of NZ_CP046457.1, read as the reverse complement.
ATTTAATTTCATGGTTTATTCGTTCAATTTGTTTTTTTAATTCTAACGCAGATATTCTATAAGCACCCTTAGAAAAAATCATTGTTTGTTCAGCCCAATCTGATGTAGCTACAAAAACTGGCATTTCATCTGGCCAGTTTTTATTAAATACCATCCTCTCAATTATATCATCAGCTGTCTCTTCTGAATTAGAAAATACTACTTCAACTTCTGAGGAATAATAAACTTTTTCTTGCCCCTTATTGCTTTGCCCATCAAATACAATATAAATTTTATAATTTAAGTAACCAGCATAATTAATCATTATGTCAATTAGTTTTTCTCTAGCTAATTCTAATGCTGAGTTTTTTAATTCGTTTAACTCTGACCATGAGTTTATTATATTATAACCATCAACTATTAGTACTGCTTTCATTTATTTCCTCATTTTTCTCATCTTGCCGCACTACTTCAAACACTAATAAAGCAGCAGCTATAGATGCGTTTAAAGAGTTTATTTTGCCTTTCATAGGAATTTTCACAAGCATATCACAGTTTTCCTTAATAAGACGCCTTATACCCTTGCCTTCAGATCCTATAACTATTGTTGCCGGTGTAGGAATGTCTGTTTGAAAAAAGTTATCTGATGCGGACATATCTGCACCAATAATCCACATCCCCTGCTCTTTTAAATATTTTATAATGTTCACTAAATTTTTTTCGCGAACTATATGTATATGTTCAACTGCTCCAGACGATGCTTTAGATACAGCGCTAGTAACTTCAGCTGAGTTATGACGCGGTATTACTATACCATGTACTCCGGCACATTCAGCCGTTCTAATTATTGATCCTAGATTTTGAGGATCTTCAATACTATCTAATATTATTATAAACGGTTTTTCACCTTTTAGGGCGGCTTTTTCTAAAACCTCTTCAATTTCTGAATACTCATAATTTTCAACTTGGGCTACAACACCTTGGTGATTAGTTATCGTATACATCTGATCAAGACGTTGTTTTTCAACAGTTTGAATATAAATTCCCCTCTTTTGCGCCAAGTTAATTAAGTCTTCTATTTTTTTCCCCGCTCGACCGTTTTGTATATATATTTTATGTATCTTTCTACCACCTTTAATTGCTTCCATGATGCTATTAACACCAGCAATCTTTTCCTTCATAAAAGCCTCCTACACTATTTAATTTTTAATTATGATTTCACTGCAAAAAAGCTAAACTTAGATATGGAATCGGCTGAGCAAAATGTTTATCACGCCACTCATCGGTCTTTACCTCCATTTTAGCTTAGCACTTATTATCTAAAATGATTTTTTATTTATACTTAGTTGTGATCTATACACCACGCCTTGCTACTTAAGGACTTAGATAAACATGTTTGCTCAGCCTTAAGCTTGTTTGTAGTTACTTTTTGCAGCAGAATCAAAATTCAAAATTCAAAATTATAATATTAGATTTGTAAACTTTTCTTTTACATGTTTTATGCTACCACAACTCATTTTACCCTCAGGGCATTTACCGTATGCATAACATGGGGGACCAGATTTGGCAAATAGAGTTGGGGAAACTTTGCGAACTAGCTTTAACATCTCTGTTGCTAAATCTCGTATTTCCCATTGAGCTCTACTGCAACATCTTAAATTGAAGAAATTGTTTAGACTACGAGCATTCATAGTTACAACCATTTTAGTTTCACAGGCATTAGGCAAAATAAAACGCGCATCTTCATTACCCTTTTTTTCAGCTTTTTTATCAGCTTCAATTGGATCAACTCCAGATGCTATTAATTCTTCTTTATGTTTATTTTTTAGTAACTCAGATAATTTAAGGTATGTTTTTTGGTCCTCTTCCATTGCTTTTATGTATAATTCCTTAGCTTCAGGCATATTTTCAATTTCGGGTGGAATTATGTATTCGAATTGCTTTTCATTTACATAACGTTGGGATCTTACACTATAACTAGCTAGCCTATGCCGTGTAATTTGTGCTAGTAGAGCTCTACTTACACCTGATATAGCAAATGTGTAGCTAACATGTTCTATTGGACTTTCATGGCCAATTGAATTTAACATAGAAATAAAGTTTGTAGTTTTATTCTCATCTAAGTCATCCATAATGTTTTCAACCCCAAATGATGCATAACAAAGCTTAGCAGCTGCTGCCACAAGCTTTTCTGGATTAGGGGTAAATTCAATAAGCTCAACTTTTAGTTGGGTTTTCAATGATTTTCACTCCATTTTTTATATGTAATAATGGGTTCTACTGCGAGAAGCTAAACTTAGGCTATGGAATCGGCTGAGCAAACATGTTTATCACACCGCTCATCGTTTCTTTATCTTCATTTTGGCTTAGCACTTATTATCTAAGGTGAATTTCATTTATACTTAACCGTAATCTATGCTCCACGCCTTGCTACTTAAGGACTTAGATAAACATGTTTGCTCGGCCTTATGTTTTTTGTAGTTACTTTTTGCAACAGAATCAAAATTATTATGTACTAATCAATAATATTCACAAAAGACAGACGCTGACCAAAAGTCCTCGTCTGTCTTTATATTAATAATTAATCACTTTCTAACACTTGATTTACTAGATAAGCAAGCCTTTGTTTATCGCCTTTTAAATAAAGATACCCTAAAAGAGCCTCAAAACCAGTACTCATTCTATAATCCATGTAATCAGCATGTTTTGGAGGTGTGCTTTTTGCATTGCGACCTCGTAGCACTATTTCTTTTTCATCTTCATTTAATTCGTCATATAGATATCTTACTGCTTTTGCTTGACTTTCGGCTTTAACATATTCAGTTGTATTTTTATGAATATTTTTAATTTTTCTATTGCCTTCTGCAACTAAATATGTTCTAACAAAAAGCTCAAAAACTGCATCACCAATATAAGCAAGTATTACCGGCGAATACTCTCTTAAGGTGAGTTCATCAACTTTATCATAAATTAGCAAGTTTAATTCTAACTCCTTCCCGGGTATCCTCTATTATTAAACCTTTTTCTTTTAGACCTTCCCTAATGAAATCTGCCATTTGGTACTGCTTTTTTTGCTTAAACTCTGTTCTTAAGTTAACAACATAATCCAAAATATCCTGTTCGTTAATGTTTTCTTCCAAGCGAAATCTAGTTTTTTCTGAAGTGTCTTCTATTTTCACTCCATTTTGAGAGAGAAAATCTCTTATTGAATCAGATAACGCATAATCTTTTTCTTTGCGAGCTAATTGTCTTAAGTCTAGTAGAACCTCTATTATTGAATCTATATTAGAATCAGTTTTTTCACTTTTTATAAATATATTTAAAACACTACCCATCTCTGTATAAGTTATATAAGCTTTTTTAGCTACACTTTGCTTTGATTTGTCATTTTTATCAGCCTTAGCAATAAAGCTATTTATAGAGTGAGACATTTCAAATAAATAACCTAGAGCTTTAGCAGTATTCAGATCATCATCCATTGCATTTATAAAATTGTCTTTTAATCCTTCTACTTCTTGTATGAATGCTTTGGACTCTTCGTCTAGTTCTGTATTTCCCGATATATCATCATTAACAAATTCATCAAGTAATGTTATGGTTGTTTTAAGCCTATTTAAAGCCTTGCGTGCTTCTTCAAGTTTTCCATCATCAAAATCTAATGGGCTACGATAATGGGTTGAAATAAGATAAAACCTTACAACATCAGCTGGATATTTATCTAATATTTCTCTTAAAATAAAGAAGTTACCTAAAGATTTAGACATTTTTTCTTTATTAACAGTGATAAACCCATTGTGCATCCAATAATTAACAAAGGGTTTTCCAGTTAATGCTTCTGATTGAGCAATTTCGTTTTCATGATGAGGAAAAATCAAGTCACTACCTCCACCATGTATATCAAATGTTTCACCCAAATATTTAGCTGCCATAACTGAGCACTCTATATGCCAACCAGGTCTACCTTTCCCCCAAGGACTATTCCATGAAAGCTCATCTGCTTTTGCTTTTTTCCAAAGTGCAAAATCAAAGGTTTCTTCTTTACGTTCATCTACTTCAACCCGAGTACCAGCCATCATTTCATCTAATGTTCGACCAGATAATTTTCCATATTCTTTAAAGTTTTTTACTCTAAAGTACACATCTCCATCTATTTCATAAGCATAGTTTTTTTCTATTAACTTACTTATAGCTTCAACAATGTCTTCTATATGATCACTTACACGCGGATGATAGTTAGCTCTTTTTATTCCAAGAGCATCAGCATCTTTGAAATATTCATCAATATATACCTCGGCTAATGTTAATGGTTCTGCACCTTCCTCATTTGCTCGATTTAAAATTTTATCATCTACATCCGTAAAGTTTTGTATATAAGTTACATTTTTTCCTTTATACTCAAGATAACGGCGTAATGTATCAAATACTACTAGTGGTCTAGCATTACCTAAATGGATGTAATTGTAGGTAGTTGGGCCACACACATACATCTTAACCTCATGCGGATTCAATGTTTGTAGCTTTTCTTTTCTTCCGTTTAACGTATTGTATACTTGCATTTTCTTCACCCTCCTGGTTTTCGTATTGCTGAATTTTTTCCTCAAGCTGTTCTATTCTTTCCTGCATCGCTGTTAAAGTATCAGCTATAGGATCGGGAAGCATATGATGTTCTAGGTCAACTTCAATTTTATCATCTTCTAACTTAGCTCCATCCCTAACTACCATCCTGCCCGGAACACCAACTATTGTTGAATTAGGCGGAACACTCTTTAATACTACAGATCCTGCACCTACTTTAACATTATCTCCCACAGTAAAAGATCCTAATACCTTAGCTCCTGCACTTATTGTAACATTGTTACCAATAGTTGGGTGACGTTTTCCTTTATCTTTTCCTGTACCCCCTAAGGTAACTCCTTGATACAAGGTGACATTATCACCTATTTCACTAGTTTCTCCAATTACTATTCCACTCCCATGGTCAATAAATAAACCCTTACCTATTCTTGCCCCTGGATGTATCTCGATCCCAGTTAAAAAGCGGTTAATATGCGAAATAAATCTAGCAATAAAAAATAGGTTTCTTCTATAGAAAAAATGAGCTATGCGATGAAAGATAATAGCATGAAACCCAGGGTAGCAAAATATTACTTCCCAAATACTTCTCACAGCCGGATCTCTTTCGAAAATCACATCAATTTCCCTTCTTAAGGTTGAAAACATCAGGATCCCTCCTATATAAATATAAAAAACCCTTCGCCTCTTCAGAGACGAAAGGGTACTTCCGCGGTTCCACTCTGCTTGAATGTATTTAATACATTCCTGCTTTATCATTAATAACGGCTTCTCAACCGAATATGCCTACTATTTTCAGCACATCTGCTCCTAGGCGCATTTTCAGCGACTTCATACTTAAAAAGGCTTTCAGCCGGTGACCTTTTCTCTCTGTTAGCGATCGGCGCTTACTTCTCCTATTCTCAGCATTTTTATATTAGAATTTGTTCTTATTATATGCACCTATATAATAATGTGTCAACTATATCCTAAATTTTCATTAAAGTATTATCTATCCTTCTTAAGGTCTCTTCTGTGCCCCAAATTAGTATAAGATAAGGAAGGTCTGGTCCTTTTGTTTTCCCTGTCAGTGCACATCTTATAGGCATAAATACATTTTTCGGCTTTAGTTTCGTTTGTTTTACTATACTTTTTAAGTACTTAGCTACTTCATCAACAGTACTAGGTTCAGAATAGTTTTCCTTAAAGGCTTGTAAGACAAGTTTAACATCATCTCCATTTAGAACCTCTAAAGCATCATCAGTATAATCAATGTCATCAAAAACAATACCGGCATGAGTAGTTATATCACTTAAACATACTAAGTAATCTTTTAGTGCATCTATAAGTAAGGTAATTGAATTATTATCAAGTTTATTAACACTTTCTTGGTATTTACTGTTTTCAAGATAAGGTTTTAACAATGGCAATAGTTCTTCATTGCTTTTGCTTTTTATGTACTGCTGGTTTAACCAGTTTAGTTTTTCCATATTAAAAATTGCTGGGCTTTTAGATACTCTATTGAGATTAAAACCTGATATTATTTCGTCTTGGGTTAATATTTCTTCTTCGCCTAAAGGTGACCAACCTAACAAAGCTAAAAAGTTAAATAAAGCCTCTGGCAAATAGCCTTCTTCTCGGTATTGAATAAGCGAAGTAGCTCCATGTCTTTTACTCATTTTTTGTTTATCTTCACCTAGTATTAAAGAAATATGAGCAAAAGCTGGTGATTTAGCTCCCAAAGCATCATAAACCATCAGTTGTCTAGGCGTATTTGATAAGTGCTCTTCTGCCCTAATAATATGTGTAATTTTCATTAGCATATCGTCAATAACAACTGCAAAGTTATATGTAGGAATTCCATCTGATTTAACTATTATAAAGTCTCCAATTTCATTACTATCAAAGGTGACCTCGCCCCTAACTAAATCTTCTACAGCAAAAACCCTGTTTTCAGGCACCCTTAGTCTTATACTAGGCTTTATACCTTGTTTTATTTTTTCTTCGCGCTCTTGTGGTGTGAGGTTTAAGCATTTCCTAGAATATTTTACATGACCAGATTCTAGCATTGATTGCCTCTCTTGTTCTAACTCCTCTTGAGTACAAAAACACGGATACGCTTTACCGTCTGAGATAAGTTTTTCTGTATATTGTTTATAGATTTCTAAGCGGTCTGTCTGGCGATATGGGCCATAGTCTCCTCCCACATCTATACCTTCATCCCAAGATAAACCTAACCATTTTAGTGATTGAATTATCTCATCCTCATATTCCTTTTTAGATCTTTCTAAATCAGTATCTTCAATGCGTATTATTAGTTTACCATTAAGGTTTCTAGCAAATAGGTAGTTGAATAATGCTGATCTCGCTCCACCTATATGTAGTGGTCCAGTCGGACTTGGTGCAAATCTTACTCTATATTCGAACAATATTTGTTCCCTCCCTAAATGATGCAATACAGGTTAATATACCCGTTTATTATAACACTTATTTATTTTAATCTTCAAACAGATTGAACTTATCCTCTTTTAAATCTTTACTATGGTATATAAATAATCACTTATATTTTAGCAATACTGCTGCTTGAGCTGAAATACCTTCCTGCTTTCCTTCAAATCCTAATTCTTCAGTTGTTGTTGCCTTTATGTTTATTAGATCTGATTTTATGTTAAGGGCTTGAGTTATGTTTTTTTGCATTTCATCAATATAATTAGCTAGTTTTGGCTTTTGAGCTACTATAGTACAATCTATATTTGCTATTTTATATCCTTTATCTTTAATTAACTGCTCAACGTGTTTTAGTAAAATAATACTGCTAATTCCTCGATAAGCTTCATTGGTATCAGGAAAATGTTTACCTATATCTCCTAAAGCTGCTGCCCCTAGCAGTGCATCACATATAGCATGTATTAAAACATCAGCATCGGAGTGCCCTAATAACCCCATTTCATGAGGAATTTGAACACCACCTAAAATAAGCTTTCTCCCTTCAACTAATCTATGAACATCATATCCAATCCCAATGCGCATAATCTCTCCCCCTTCGGATAATTCTTAATTTTAAATTTTGGTTTCACTGCGAAAAGCTAATCTTAGACTATAAAACCGGCTGAGCAAACATGTTTATCACGCCACTCATCGACTTTATATCTATTAGCTTAGTACTTTGAAATTTTATTTATACTTTGACGTAATCATTCACCACGTCTTGCCATTTAAGGACTTAGATAAACATGTTTGCTCAACCTTAAGTTTTTTTGTAGTTACTTTTGCAGCAGAATCAAAAAATTATAAAAAGCCTGCAACCATAATTACGACGACAAGAGCATCAGTAGTACCCGAAGGGTGTATGTTAGTCTGTTAAGTCTGTGTCTATTTTCTTTAAATATAATTCCGCTAATTGTATGTCCTCTGGTGTTGTTATTTTTATATTGGTATAGTCAGATTCTACTAGTTTTACTCTACCTATATATTTTTCATATAGACTAGCATCATCTGTGCCAAAAGAATTATTTTTATAAGCCTTTTCATATGCTTTAATTATTTGTTCTAGCTTAAACACTTGTGGTGTTTGTATAGATGCGATAGTTGCACGGTTTAAGGTTTCTTTCACAAAACCATCACCATCTATTGATTTAAGTGTATCTTTAGGTTTTGTATAAGGAATTGCAGCTCCCCATTTATCAGCTTCAGACACAAGCTTCTCTATTAAACTAGGCATTAAAAGTGGCCGTGCTCCGTCATGCACAGCCACTTTTTTTAAACTTTTAAAAATTTTATTAAGACCACTCCAAACAGAGTCATGTCTTTCTTTGCCACCTTCAACAATATTAGTAATTTTTTTATACCCGTATTTTTCTACTATCTCTTTTTTACAATAATTAATATCATTTGGATTTACTACTAATATAATTTGTTTAACTATATCTAGTTGATCAAAAACATCTATTGTGTATGAAAGTACAGGATGAGAACTTATTTGCATGTATTGCTTATTTATACTGCTTTTCATTCTTGTACCTGTGCCTGCGGCTGCAATAACAACCCCCAGGTCTTTATCCATATAAATTCACCTCTTGCACGTCCTGCAAACCAACATCTACATCTTTTGTAGTTGTTTCTTCTTTTATTTTTCGAGTGAAAATCATCCTACCTGCTGCTGTTTGAAAAACACTAGTAACAATTACCTCTAAATCTTTACCAATATCACTTTGAGCTTCTTCTACAACAACCATTGTACCATCTTCTAGGTATCCAATACCCTGCCCGACTTCCTTGCCTTCTTTTATAATGTTAATTTGCATGTTTTCACCAGGATAAACTATAACTTTAACTGCATTAGTTAGCTCATTTATATTTAACACTTTTATGCCTTGTAACTGTGCAACTTTGTTTAAGTTATAGTCATTTGTCACAATACTTCCATTAATTTGCTTGCATAGACGAATTAGTTTTTTATCAACTTCTTTTTCTTCTATATCATTTCCTTCCATTAACCTAATTTTTATTTCCGGATGTTTTTGCATCTTAGCTAATAGCTCTAATCCTCTTCGCCCTTTATTTCTTCTGATATTATCTGAAGAATCAGCAATATGTTGTAGTTCCTCTATTACAAATGTCGGTACAACTAATTCACCTTCTAAGAAATTGCTTAAGCAAACATCGTAAATACGCCCATCAATAATTGCACTAGTATCAAGAACTTTATGCTTAGTTCTTTGAGGTTTATCTGGTTCAATTTTTTTAGACTTAATAGGTAACAAGCCTATAACTTCCGGCGCTCTACGAACACCTAATTTCAAACCTAAAAAGCCACAAAACAAAAATGTACAAAATGTAAGAAAACCACCTATTCCACTAATCATTGATAGAGGATAGCTACTTAATAAACCTACCAATACCCCTACTAATAAACCACTAGTACCTCCTAACATTACTTCAATAGATATGTTGTCAATGAATTGATTAAATTTGTTCATTCCTAAACGTATAACCTTACCCAACCAACCAAATGTTATGTAAAAGAGACTAGTAGATAAAATACCAAGAACCATCTGCCAAATTATACCTAAATTTAAGTACATTGATAAAATATAGACAGACCAAATACCAAAAATAATTGCACTAACAAATAGTATTTTAGAAAAATTATCTTTTTTGTGCATAATTTCACCTCCACTATATATTGTGGTTTTCATAAGGTAATATTATACATGTTTGTGAAAAAATAATAGGAATGATTTGGCAAAAATATACTGTTGTGAATTGTTTCGCAACCCCAAAAGATGGGGGCTGTTAGTTTTTGAGTTTTTTTCGTTGAATTGACAAGGAAGTAAAATAGAAGATATAATAATATAAATTGATAGCAAAAAGGAGGTTTCTCCTCTTTATGAAAGACCTTATATGTGATGAATTTCAAAATGTAGTATCAGATTTACTTATCCGTCACCACAGTATCTTAGATGTCCTATCCAAGTTATCCGAGGCTAACTGTAGAGTTAACCGAGCTGTAACTAAAGCCGTAACAGATTGTGGATGTATATCAATACATGCTGAAAAGCTACAAATACCAGAAAATATTGGTTCCATTACTGAACTTCGTTCTTGCCTAGATAATCACTTAAGAGGTGACTTATGCCCTAATTGTCAAGATGTTATTTATAATGAGCTAGGTAAGCTCGTGTTTTATTCAGCAGCACTTTGTAATGCAATTGATATAAGCCTCTACGATGTATTTATTAAAGAATACAAAAAAGCCTCTGCTTTAGGCGTATATAATATGACTTAGTAGATAAAATAAAAAACCGCTTCTTTTAGGAAGCGGTTTTTTTAACCCATATATTCTAGTAATAATTGTTCACGCATTCTTTTTAATCCATTCTTTATTGAACGAGCTCTAACCTCTCCTATACCCTCAACTTCATCTAATTCTTCTATACTAGCATTTAAGATATCAGCCAGTAAGTTAAAACGATTAACAAGATTTTCAATAATAGGTAAAGGAATACGCGGTAGCTTTTGTAGCATTCTATATCCGCGAGGGGAAACATGGTTATCTAAATGACTATTAGCACTACCTATTTGTAATATTTTGGCTATAAATACCGAATCAGATACATCTTCTTCAAATGCTTTTAACATATTATCTAACAATTCTCTAGCATCTTTTTCCGGATTATTATTGTAATCTTGAACAATAAATAAAGCTTCATCTTCAACATTTGATATCATTTCATCTAGTTGCATTTTAACCAAGCGGCCTTCTGAACCTAGTTCTAAAATAAAATTTTCTATTTCTTGAGCAATTAAAAGAACCCTAATAGAACGTCTTAATATCTCGCAAACCTCGGATATTGTCACCATATTTTCGAATTCAAGTCCACCTAAACGTTGAAGCTCCCTTCCCAACACATGTCGGTATTTTTCTAATGTTTGTAATGCTTGATTTGCTTTTACTAGTATTGTTGGGACATCTCTAAGACGGAAAGAACTATTTCCTTGATATAATGTAACAACTTTACGACGTTGGGAAACAGCAACCACCAATTCATCAGTTTGTTTTGCTACTCTTTCAGCTGTGCGATGTCTTATTCCTGTTTCATTAGATGGTAAATTAGTATCAGGATCAAGTTGAGCATTAGCAATAAGTATCCTCGATGCATCGCGATTGGTTATAAGAGCCCCATCCATTTTTGCCAGTTCATAAAGACGCGCAGGGGAAAACTCACAGTCTATATAAAAACCACCACTTACTAGTTTCATCACTTTTGGTGAATCACCTACAACTATGAGACCTCCAGTATTGGCTTGTAAGATATTTTCTATTGCAAGTCTAAATATAGTACCTGGGGCAAGCATTTGTAAAAATTGACGGAATTCGGAACGATATATGTCATCCATTATTGTCCCTCCAGAATTTTATGTATTAAATCATCTATATTATTTATTTGTATTATATTAAGCTTTTTCTCAATCTCTTTATTTAAAGAAGATGAAATTGGCATTACAACAGTATTAAACCCTAGCTTTTGTATTTCCTTTAATCTTAATTCAACAGAAGGAACAGATCGAATATCTCCTGACAACCCTAGTTCTCCTATAAAAACAGTCCCTGGTGATAATGGTTCATCTCTATAACTAGATATAATAGCAGCCGCTAGCCCAAGATCAATAGATGGATCTTTTAAAAATACTCCACCCGTAATTTTTATATATACATCATACATTGCCAAATTTATTCCTGCTCTCTTCTCTAAGACTGCTATTATTAGAGCAAGCCTATTTTGATCAATTCCAGAAGTCATGCGCCTAGGATATCCTTGTCCTGTAGGAGTAACTAAAGCTTGGGCTTCAATTAAAAGAGGTCTGCTACCTTCAAAGCTAGCAACAACTGACGTACCACTAGCATTACTATCTGAATCACTTAAAAAAAAATATGATGGATTTTCAACTTCTACTAAACCTTGGCTTCTCATTTCCATTAATCCTATTTCATCTGTTGAACCAAAGCGATTCTTAACTCCTCTTAACAATCGAAACGCGAAATTTTTTTCACCTTCAAAGTAAATTACTACATCTACCATATGTTCTAACACTTTAGGTCCTGCAATAACACCATCTTTTGTAATATGCCCCACTACAAAAAAAGCTTTTTCTTGAGATTTTGCAATCTCCATTATTTTAGCAGTACATTCTCTAAGCTGCGATACACTCCCGGGTATAGAGGAAATGTTTTCAGAATATACCGTTTGTATAGAATCTATAATAATTAGATCTGGATTTATATCTTCTAAGTATAGTTCTAGTAATTCTATATTTTGTTCATTTAATAAATATATGTTTTTATTGTTAATATTAAGCCGTAACGACCTTAATCTTATTTGTTTAAGAGCTTCTTCTCCAGATAAATATAATACTTTTTTATTTTGTTTGCCAATGGAATCTGCAACTTGCAATAATATTGTTGATTTCCCTATGCCTGGATCACCACCAATTAAAACTAAAGAACCTGGTACAATCCCTCCACCAAGGACCCTGTCAAGTTCTCCAATTCCACTAGCAACTCTTAAAACATCTTCATTGGTTATATTAGTTAAGGGGATTGCATCAACTTTTTTTGTTATATTTGTACTTTTTTTAGACACATTTTCTTCAAGCAGAGTATTCCAGTTATTACAGCTAGGACATTTACCTAGCCATTTTATATTTACATATCCACATTCACTGCATACATATTTATTACTAGTTTTCCCCATAATACACTCCTTTAAAATAATTATAATACTTATTACCGGAAAAGTTTATAAATATTTTGCTAAGTTTTTTAAAATAAACTTCAAAACGTAATTTTGCTACAAAAAGTAACTAAAAAACTTAAGGCTGAGCTTGTCTTTTCACAGTGAAGCCAAACAGTATACTTTTATAAAAATAAAAACAAGAGAGATCTTCGTCAAGAATTTCTCTCTTGTCTGATTTATAGGTTAATCTACTCACCTTTTTGAGCTACTATTTCACCATCTTTTGCATCAATTACTACTTTATCACCAGGCGCAAAGGTGTTTTTTAATATTTCCTCTGATATAGTATCTTCAACCAGTTTTTGTAAAGCCCTCTTTAGGGGACGAGCTCCAAAAGATGGGTCATAACCCTCTTTCATTATTAATTCACTTGCTGCTTCTGTTATTTCTAGTTCATAGCCATTTTCTTTAATGCGTTGACTTAAATCCTTAATTAACAAATTAACAATCTCTTTTAATTCTTCTTCAGATAAGCTTTGGAATACTATAAGCTCATCAACTCTGTTTAAAAACTCTGGTCTAAATGTATGCTTCATATGATCCATTACTCTTTGCTTCATTTTATCATAATTTTGTGCTTCATCTATAGCTCGATTAAACCCTACTGTTTTATCCCTTTGTATAGATTCAGCACCAACATTAGATGTCATAATTACAATGGTATTTCTAAAATCAACCGTCCTACCATGACCATCGGTAAGTCTTCCATCTTCTAGTACCTGTAATAAAATATTAAAAACATCTGGATGAGCCTTTTCAATTTCATCAAGCAATATTACAGAATAAGGCTTTCTTCTAACTTTTTCTGTTAATTGTCCACCTTCATCATAACCAACATAACCTGGTGGAGAACCTATCATTCTAGAAACTGCGTGTTTTTCCATATATTCTGACATATCTAGTCTTATAATAGCATCTTCACTACCAAACATTGCATCTGCTAATGCTCTAGCAAGCTCCGTCTTCCCCACTCCAGTGGGACCTAGGAATACAAAAGATCCTATTGGCCTTTTCGGATTTTTCAACCCTGCCCTAGCTCTTCTAACCGCCCTAGCTACAGATTTTACTGCTTCATCTTGACCAATTAATCGCTGGTGCAATACTTCCTCTAGATTTACAAGTTTTTCCCCTTCTTCAGCAGCTATTTTACTTACAGGTACTCCAGTCCAGTTAGAAACTATCACTGCAATTTCTTCTTCTCCTACAGCCCCTGACTCAACACTTCGTTTACTTGCCCATTCTTTCCTTTCCTGCAGCAGCTCATCTTTTACTTTTTGCTCTTCATCTCTTAGTCTTGCTGCTTTTTCATATTCCTGAGCATTAATAGCTTCTTCCTTTTCTTTAATAATTTCCTCCAAATTTTCTTGTTTATCTTTCAATTCCTGTGGCAATATATATTTTTCTAATCTTACTTTAGAAGATGCTTCATCAATTAAATCAATCGCTTTATCTGGGAGAAAACGATCAGTTATATACCTCGCTGAAAGCTTTACCGCTGCCTCAAGAGCACTATCACTTATTTTTACACTATGATGAGCCTCATATCTATCCCTTAATCCTTTTAAAATTTCAATACTTTCCTCTACACTTGGTTCATCAACTGTGATCGGCTGAAAGCGCCTTTCTAAGGCTGCATCTTTTTCTACATATTTTCTATACTCATTTAGGGTAGTTGCTCCAACACATTGAAATTCTCCCCTTGCTAGTGAAGGCTTCAATATATTAGCCGCATCTATTGCACCTTCTGCAGCTCCTGCACCCACAAGAGTATGCAACTCATCTATGAAAACGATAATATCGCCGGCCGATTTGATTTCATTAACTATCTTAGTTAGTCTATCCTCAAACTCACCTCTATATTTAGTTCCAGCTATCATTGAGGAAAGATCAAGAGCAACCACTCTTTTGTCAAGTAATATTTCTGGTACTACACTTTCTACAATTCTTTGAGCTAGGCCTTCTACAATAGCAGTTTTACCTACCCCCGGATCACCTATTAATACTGGGTTGTTTTTAGTACGACGAGATAATACCTGTACTACTCTTTCAATTTCAAAATCTCTCCCAATAACTGGATCGAGTCTACCTTCTTTAGCATCATTGGTTAAATCTCTACTAAAACTATCTAAAGTAGGGGTCTTGCTTTTGCCTTTTCTTTTACTACCAGTCTGTTGTGTTTGTTGAATCGGTTTTGGTTCTCCAGTAGGCTCATTCCCCATAGAGCTTTGGTTGTCATTACCTAATAAAAGCATAACTTGCTCTCTCACTTCATCAAGCTTAACACCCATAGTTATCAAAGCCTGACCAGCTACACCTTCTTCCTCTCTTATTAATGCAAGTAGCAAATGTTCAGTTCCTACGTAATTAACTCCTTGAATTCTAGCTTCATCAAATGCAAGATTAAAAACCTTTTTTGCCCTTGGAGTAATTGGTAAGTCTCCAGCTGCCTCCTCTAAATTTTCTCCATTTTGACCTATTAATTTTTTTACTTCCTGTCTAACTTTTTCTAAATCAATACCTAAACTAAGTAACGCTTTTGCTCCTACACCTTCTCCCTCACGTAAGAGGCCTAGAAGAATATGCTCCGTTCCAATTGCAGGATGATTTAATTCTTTTGCTTCTTCTTGAGCATGTATAACAGCATTCCTAGCACGCTGAGTAAATTTCCTAAACATAATATCATCGCCTCCTTTATTTACTTTGTATTCTCATATTCAAGTTTTTCCTTAATAACTTCGGCCCGCTTTAGGTCTCGATCTGATTCGGCCATTTCCATCCCAGCTTTTTTTTGCAAATGAGCTGGCCTAATTGCTACTATTAATTCATTTAATGCAAAGCGATTTATTTCACCAATAATTCCTAAATCAACCCCCAACCTGACATCAGACAATAACATTAATGCCTCACTTGAACTAATTACCTTTGCATTAGTAAGAATCCCATAGGAGCGCCCTATTTTATCCTCTAATTGATGCTTCATTTGACCCTTTAGTTGCTCCCTCATCACTTTTTCTTGTTCTTCAATTTGTTTACATACCGTTGTTAAATGATGTGCAATTTCTTCTTCTGATTGCCCTAAAGTTATTTGATTTGATAATTGATAAAAATTACCTAATGCTTCAGTCCCTTCACCATATATTCCTCTAACTATCATGCCAAACTGACCTATATTATGAAAAATTCGATTAATATGTCCTCCAATGGTTAAAGCGGGCAAATGAAGCATAACTGATGCTCGCATACCTGTACCCACATTGGTCGGACAAGAAGTCAAATAGCCTATTCGATCGTCAAATGCATAATCAATGCTTTTTTCAAGCTGATCATCTATAGTCTGAACTCTTTTATAACTTTCATCTAATTGCAGTCCCGGCAATAAGCACTGTGTTCTTATGTGATCTTCTTCGTTTACCATTATCGCTACTGAACCATCATTATTTACTAATAAGCCCCTATGTGAAGTGTTATGTTGAATATGATTAGGACTAGTTAAATGTTTTTCCATAAGTACCTGTCTATCTAATAACGGGAGTTGATCAAAAGTTATCAAATCAAAATCTATAAATGAACTTTTGTTTTCACCTTCTACTGCTTTTTTTAAGCTGTCAATTAAATTTTTTCCTTTTTCTTCATTTATTACATGAGGAAAGGGTAATAAACGTAAATTTCTCGCTAAGCGGACTCTGCTGCTAACTACTATATCTGATTTATTATCACTACTATCCATCCAACGAACAAACGTACTATTAATTAAATCACTTATACTCATCAGCACCCCTCCTACTCTAGTTCTTTTTCTAAATCTTTAATGGAATCCCTAATTTCAGCAGCTTTTTCATACTCCTCATTAGTAATTGCTTTTTGTAAATTTGACTTCAAGCGGTCAATTTTTTTTTGAATTAAAACTTTTTCTCCACCGCGAGC
Organism: Candidatus Syntrophocurvum alkaliphilum; assembly: GCF_009734445.1. NCBI lineage: Bacteria > Bacillati > Bacillota > Clostridia > Eubacteriales > Syntrophomonadaceae > Candidatus Syntrophocurvum > Candidatus Syntrophocurvum alkaliphilum. The sequence goes on along the minus strand of NZ_CP046457.1, from coordinate 2,211,424 downwards.
TGGAATTTTCCCAACATGCTTGCTATTTCCATGTATTCTTCTTAATGTATGAGCTAATTGTTGTTCAAAAACACTATAGCATTCACTACATCCTAATCTTCCATGTTTTTGTATATCTACTAAACTAACATTGCAATTATCGCAGTTGTTTTTTTGATTTGGTAAAGCTTTTAAATCAGATACATTATGTGTAGATCCAAAAAAACCACTAAGCAAATTCTGAACTGATAGCTGATGATCGTCAGGATTAAATAAAAATCCTCCTTTTTTAGCTGCACATTTTTCACATAAGTGGTTCTCAGTTTTTTCACCATTTATCATCTGGGTAAGATGTACAGTTGCTACATTTTTTTTGCACTCCTCACAATACATTGCAAAACCTCCTTTTGCTAGTAAATTTGGTCTTAACAAAGGGTTTACATTATTTCTGTTTTTTAAAATTATGCTTACAATATCCCTCAATTCCTTCAATAAGGTTTCTAGTTAATTTATTTTTTGTTTCTTGGTCTTGGTCTTTTAGTATATAAACTGCTATGTGCTTAATTAGTTCAGCTTCTTTTTCAGTTAACAACTCTTCTACTAATAGTTTTTCTATATTATGAATCAGTTCTTTAATGTCGATATCTTGCTCTTCTGCTTTAATAAAATGAGTTATCCTTACAAAACCTTTTCCACCACGCCTGCTCTCAATATAATATCCTTCTTTTTCTGTAAAACGAGTACCCAAAACATAAGAAACTTGTGATGGTACGCAGTTAAATGTTTCAGAAAGCTCAGAACGTTGAATCTCTATTTGATTATTGCCACTTCGTTCAATAAGTACTTTTATATATTGTTCTATTCGGTCAGCTAGGCTTCTTTTCATTGCTCCCTCTCCTTTGACCTTTGTTGACCTTTAGTTATATTTTATATATAGAGTGTTTTCTTTTCAAGGGGTTAAATTGTTTGTTTTTTTAAAATATTTGACTATTGTTCACCATAACACTCTCTTTCTAGTTTTTCCAAAAAATTTTTTTATAAACTAATGATCTAATATTGATTCTGCTGCAAAAAGTAACTACAAAAAATTTAAGGCTGAGTAAACATGTTTACTCAGCCGATTCCATAGTCTAAGTTTAGCTTTTCGCAGTGAAACCATACTTTAATTAACAACTGTTAGTTTTTATTCCCAAAGTATTTCTATGTTACTTCCATCATAAATTGGAGTAGTAAACCCTGCAAGATTTCCGTCTACTTTTAAAACTAACTTTCCAGTGCTATTAGGTTTTATATCTATTACCTTAAATATATCGCTAAGTATAGCTGGAGTTTGGTTTTTTTCTATGCTTATGTTTATCCCGCTAAACAGCTCCTTATCTAGTGGCACAGGGTTGCCTTCAACACTAGCACTGATCAAGCTTCCCTCTATATTTACTTCTTCGCCATTCACAGTCACTAAAATCTCGATAGTCTCGTTATCAATATTTAAAACATCCTTAATAGTTGGTTTTTCATTAATTAGCTGATATTCAATAACTGCACCAAAGGATATTGTTTCATTTAGTTGTACTTCTTTTCCATCTACCTTAACTTTTATTGGAATCCACCTTAATATCATTTCTTGCTCGTTAATATAGTACTTAAACATGGTTTCTTGTAAATACTCTGAAGGCACATTAGCTTTGTTTAAGATATAATCTAAGGTATTTCTACGATGATACTCTACTTTTGCTCTATCTGATATTTCATCTTCTAAGGTAACATTCTTACCATCAATTGTTATTTTAGGTTCTAACTGAATTTTTTCACCATTTACATAAACATAACCTGTTTCACCAGGGGTTAAATCCTGAACTTTTAAAATTGCATCTTTCCCATCAGTTCCTTTAGTGAATTCAATGATATCACCATTTTTCACTAATGTGTCTAGTGATGCAGTTTTATTATTGACCTTTAAAACTGGAGGAGTACCTATTTCACCTTTTATCACTTTTAGATTTCCATTAATTTCAATTGTTTTTCCCATACCCGGTTTGCCGTAAATATTGTTAAGTGAAATTCCTGAACTTAGCAATGCTAGTGCTACGTCTATTTCACCTGTGTTCCACAAAACCACTTCTTTATTGTTTACAGTAACTTTAACAAATTGTACAGGGGGCTTTTCTATAGAGTTATAAGCAATACCTAAAGGAGTAACCCCTTTAGGTCCATTTAAAAAATCGAATTCCCCTATTATGTTTTTGAATGTTTGACGAGCTCTAATCCCCACACGATTTTTAGGTAATCCAGTTGTTTCTGCAAGAGAATCAGTAAACGTAGGAATCAAACTCCCTCCACCAATACATAAAATAGCATCGGGCGCTTTTTGGTTTAAACTTAGTATCTGACCAGTTATGTTAGTAGTTAAATCTGCAATTATAGACTGGAGATTGTTTATTATTTCAGATGAAGTTATTGTTATTTCATTTTCAATAATATCAGTAAAGGTAATTTCTTCTTTGTCTGATAACTCACATTTAAGAATTTCAGCAGAATTAAAATCTAATAGGTACTCTGTAGCTATATGCTCTGTTAGTTCATCTCCACCTATAGGCACCATAGCATAAGAATATACATTTCCAGATTTAACTATAGCAATATCTGATGTTCCTGCACCCACATCAACCAGTGCTAAGTTTAAAAGTCTCATGTTTTTTGGAATTGCTATTGACAATGCTGCTATAGGCTCTAGTGTTAAGCTATATATATCTAAATTAGCTTTGTTAAGGGCTGATATAAGACTATCAACAACAACTCGAGGTAAAAATGTTGCAACAACTTCTACTGAAGCACTATTACCTATATGACCTACTAGGTTTGTAATTTCTTGACCTTCGAGAAAGTAACGAATTACACTATATCCTACGCAAAAATACACAGAACTTTCGTCATAACCCCCTTTTTCTTGGGCAAGATTATATTGTGCCTTTTGGACAGCCTCTAATTCTAATGCTCTAACCTCTTCAGATATAATTTCCCCTGTAACATCTCGATTAATAGTTGCATTTCCAGTAGCAGTCTTTAATGCTCGACCTGCAGCTGCAACTGCAGCTGATTCAAGTTTGATATTTAAACTATCTTCTAATGCTTTTTTTATTTTGCTAATTGTTTCTGCAACTGCTTTGACATCGTGTATCTGTCCATCAATCATTGCTCGAGAGCTATGTTCTATCATTTTTGCATCTAATATTTCAAAGGTGTCTTCTTCAACTTTTCTCATAACTAATCCTGCAACTTTTCTTGTTCCTATATCGAGTGCAAATATGCTATTACTATCCAAATAATCCCCTCCCTAATGATTACCTTTACTTATATATTTATCCTTTAATACTGCAAGAGCAAATTTGGGTAAATCTAGTTGCCTTGTTAAACGGCTGGGCTCTGACAGTAATCTATATAACCACTCTATATTTAGTTTAATCATTAGTTCTGGTGCACGTTTTTTGTTACCTGATATTACATCAAAGCTACCACCTACACCAATACATATGGGAACCTCCATCTTATCTTTATATTTATTTATGAAGTATTCTTGTTTTGGAGCTCCCAAAGCAATAAAAATTATATCCGGTCTATGATGCTTTACATTTTTAATTACTCTACTAATGTCGCTTTCATTAAAATATCCATCTTGGGTACCACATATTTGTATTTCGGGGTAAAGCTCCTTCATCTTATGGCTAGCTTGTTCCGCTACCCCTGGTGCTGCACCTAGTAGATATAACTTCCAGTCTTTTTTTTCTGCTTGAGCACATAATGCATATACTAAATCAATACCTGTAACCCTTTCTTTAATTGGATAGCCTAGTTGTTTAGCAGCCCACACAATTCCTATACCATCAGGTGTTACTAAATCTACATTGTTTATGATCTCACAAAGCTTTCTTTCTTTGGATGCTTGATATGCTATTTCACCATTTAATGTTATAATATGTTTCGGCGTACCTTCTTCTATGTAATCATTTATTTTTTGAATTGTATCCTGCAATGTAACTATATCAACATTACATCCTAGAATGTTTGCTTTATTTTGCATAATTTCACCCATCTTATTTAAATATTAAATTAGGTTAGTAAGAAAACAACTTGCAACCAACTTATCAATATATTCTAATTTATGATTTCAATGCAAAAAACTCAACTAAGACTATGGAATCGGCTGAGCAAACATGTTTGCTCAGCCTTAAGTTTTTTGTAGTTTCTTTTTAAATGTGTATCCTAATTATAACCATAAATGCATAAAGGATGATAGTTGTAAAAACAATAAAGAGGATTTGTCTTTTTGGGACTAATCCTCTTTATATTATCTAATTATTTATTTAATCTAGCCTGTTCTTCCTACCTCATTAATTGCCGTATCTAATGTTTCATCCATTGCTTGTACCATTTTTTGATTGGTTTCATAGGCCCTGACTACATTTATTAAAGTAACCATTTCTTTAACTGCATTTACATTAGAACCTTCTAAGTACCCCTGTAATATATTAGGGTTTTCTACAAACATGAATGGGTCTTCTGTAGCATATAAAACATCACCTTGTTTTTCTAGTAATTGGTCATCTTCAAAATCTACAATTTTTAGCATTGTTAATTCCATATCATCAACATATATCATACCACTACTATCAATTGTAAACTCCCCATCAATATATATATAATCATCAAAGTCATCTAAAACAGGATACCCCTGACTAGTAGTTAATAAGCCTTCACCATCAATTTTAAATGCCCCATTTCTTGTAAAGCGTTCACCTTCAGGTGTATCTATTGCAAAATAACCTTCATCTTTGATAGCTAGGTCTGTAGGATTATCAGTTTGTTGTAAGTTGCCTTGCGTTTTATCTGTTATAACTCCATCAATAACTGCTCCCGTTCCTAATGCACCTATAACAGTAGGAGTCTTAGTAGATGATTGGTCCGTCTGCTCTAAACGACTTATCAACATTTCAGGAAATGATCTACTAGTAGCAATATCTTTTTTAAAAGCTGTAGTATCAGAATTTGCTATATTGTTTGCTACTACATCTTGTTTTTTCATCTGTAGCATCATGCCTGATGCTGATGTATATAACCCTTTTATCAAGTTATTACCCCCAGGTTTATTTTCTTACTTTATTTATCGGTTTTAGTTTAAGAAAACTTTAGTTGTTTATAATACTCTTTTTGCTCCTCTATATTTTGTTTGTTGTAAAATATTTATCTCATTTAATGCTTTTCCAGTTCCTATAGCAACGCATGATATAGCTTCATCTGCAATGTGAGTCGGAAGTTCTGTTTCCTTTGAAATTAATATATCTAATCCATTAAGTAATGCGCCTCCACCTGTCATTACGATACCATTGTTCACAATATCTGCAGCTAATTCAGGTGGGGTTATTTCTAGAACTTTTTTAACTGCTTCAACCACAGATTCAATAGGCTCTTGTAAAGCTTCGTAACTTTCTTGAGCAGTAAATTTTATAGTTTTTGGTAAGCCTGTTAATAAATCTCTTCCTCTTACCTCCATATATTTATCCTTATTGTTATCTGTTACATAAGCTGTACCAACTTGTATTTTAATATCCTCAGCTGTTCTGTCACCAATCATTAGGTTATATTCTCTTCGTATGTATCTTATTATTGCATCATCAAACTTGTCCCCTCCAACTCTAAGAGATGTATTACATACAATACCTCCTAGTGATAATACAGCTACATCTGAAGTCCCACCACCAATATCAACAACCATATTACCGGTTGCTTCAGAAATATTAATGCCTGCACCTAATGCAGCCGCCAATGGCTCCTCTATAATATAGGCTTGTCTTGCTCCAGATGATAAAGTAGCTTGTCTTACAGCTCTTTCTTCTACATCTGTAGCTCCAGTTGGTATACAAACAATAACCCGTGGTTTAAAAAACAATCTTTTTCCTACTACTTTTTTTATAAAATAAGCTAACATTTTTTCGGTAGTATCATAATCTGCTATTACACCTTCTCTAAGTGGTCTAGTAGCAATAATATGTCCTGGGGTTCTTCCAAGCATTTGACGCGCTTCCATACCCACTGCAATTATGTTATCTGTATTTTTGTCTATTGCTACAACAGAAGGCTCATGTAATACTATACCTTTACCCCTTTTAAAAACAAGCACACTAGCAGTACCTAAATCTATCCCAATATCTTCCGCAAACATTTTTAGAGGCCTCCCTACAATATCTTTCATTACATAACATTATTTTACCTGTTTTTACTCAATGTGGCTATATTTTTAGTCCAACTTTATGCTTCCATTTTCATCCGCATATTTTTTCTTAGTAGCTTCTCCACCTCTTAAATGTCGCTCTGCTTTATTTTTATCTAATACTGACTTTACCTGATCTGCAAGTTCTTTATTAATTCTAGGTAGTCTTTCTGATACATCTTTGTGTACTGTGCTTTTACTAATTTTGAATACCTCTGCCGTTCTCCTAACCGTGTCAGAAGATTGTAATATATGATGTGCTATTTTTACAGCCCTTTTTCTTATATAGTTCTGCATGACCTGCCTCCCTCATTGAAGTTAATCTATTATATTCATGAGAGAGGAAATCAAGAACTTAGTAACTAATTTTGATGATATCAATATTTTGGTAGTATTTGTTTAAAATCTCCTCATAACTATATCCTTCTTTAGCCATTCCATTCGTTCCATACTGGCACATTCCTACTCCATGTCCATATCCCCTATTATTTATTATTACTTCGTGTTCATTAATTTCTATGCCAAGCCAAGTTGATGGTAGACTAAGTAGGTTTCTTAAGCGATCACCATATATTATTTGATTATTTATTTTCATTTTTTTAATTCTTCCACTATTTGATTTTTCTAAAATATCAATTTTTAATTGTGCATCGTTTATATTAAAAATTTGATTAAACTCAGAATTAGAAAAGACTTGTTCAGTTTCATAATGACGTGATTTTTCACAATATACACATTTAATTGATTTAAGATATGGAACATGGTTACCCCAAGCATCCTCTGCACTTTCAGTATATCCACCACATGTAGAATGGTAAAGAGCATCAATTACTTCATTATTTTGATACATTAATATTTCACCTTTAGTTTCATATACTGCTTTTATAAGTTTTTCTTGTAATTCAGAATAATTCTTTGGATTTCTTTTTTTAAATTCATCTAAAGAAATATATGCTTGGCATTCATTGATATTATCAGATAAATCTGCATTTAAGGGATATTCTCTTCCTTCTATTATTTTTCTTATAGTATAAGTTCTTGCCGCTATAGCTTGGGCTTTTAAAGCTTCTAATTCAAATGAAGCAGGCATTTCTGCAGCTATTACACCTACTAAATATTCTTCTAAGCCTAGTTCTATAACTTCATTTTCTTGGTGTAAATATAAAGTTATTTTTGGTTCACCCTCAATATAATAATCTAAGTTTTGATTATTATTTTTAATAACAATTGTTAAAATAGTAATCAATAAAAAAACAGATATAATAATTAAATAATTTCTTTTTTTTCTCATGATAATAAATATGAAAAAAACATGGCTATCATGCCATGTCCTTTTCACATTATTTTTTTATTATATCTGCTCCAAGTTTATTTAATTTTTCAACAAAATTTTCATATCCTCTATCTACGTGAATACTATTACCAACTATTGTTTCACCTTCAGCAGTTAATCCAGCTACTACTAGTGCCGCACCAGCCCTTAAATCTGTGGCTTTAACATTTGCTCCTGTTAATTTCTTTACTCCTTTAATTATAGCTGTTCTACCTTCAGCTTTTATTTCTGCACCCATTCTTAATAATTCTTGCAAATGCATAAATCGATTTTCAAAAACCGATTCTGTTATTACACTACTACCTAAGGCACAGCTTAAATATGCCATAAATTGTGCTTGCATATCTGTTGGGAACCCCGGGTAGGGTAATGTTTTTATATAAATAGGTTTTATACTTTCTGTTCTAGCAACTCTAATAGCATTGCTTTCTTCTTCGACAATTGCTCCACTTTCAACCAATTTTGCTGTTATTGCTTTCATATGCTCTGGTATTACATTGTTTATTAAAACGTTTCCTCCTGTTGCTGCTGCTGCAATCATATAGGTACCTGCTTCTATCCTATCAGGAATGGGAGTATAATTAACCGGTTTTAGTTCATTTACTCCATCAATTTTTACTACATTTGTACCTGCACCACTTATTTTTCCTCCCATTGCATTAATAAAATTCGCTAAATCCACAACTTCTGGTTCTAATGCAGCATTTTCGATATACGTACTTCCTTTCGCTAATGCTGCTGCCATCATAATATTTTCAGTTGCTCCAACACTAGGGAAATCTAAATAAATATGACTACCTATTAAATTTGATGCTTCAGCAGTTACGTCCCCATGAGACAAATCTATTTTTGCCCCTAATGCATGAAATCCCTTTAGATGTAAATCAATTGGTCGTGTACCTATAGCACAACCACCAGGCAATGAAATTTTAACCTTACCTTTTTTGGCTAATATAGGCCCCATTACTAAAAATGAAGCCCTCATTTGTCTTACTAATTCATATGAAGGATAATTTTTTATATCACTTACATTATACACAAGCTTATTTTGTTCATGCTTAACCTCTACGCCAAGATCATTTATTAGATCACTTATTATTTTAACGTCTCTAATTTTCGGAACTTTATTAATTTCAATATGACCATTACTTAAAAGGGTAGCAGCTAATATTGGTAAAATAGCATTTTTTGAGGAATTGACTTCTACAACACCTTCTAATCTGTTTCCACCATTAACTATGATTTCCAAGCTTTTTGGACCACCTCCCTTTAAGTATTTAATATTCACCTAAAATAAGTGGGAAACCCATATATATATATGTTTTTCCTACTTGACTACTACGCATTGCAATTTGAATATTATATTCTTTATTTTGTATTACCTCACTTAAAATAGTGTTTTCTAATAGCTCACTATACCCAGTTACACTAACAACTCGTCCATCTTTAAATACGTTAATTTCTTCAGCTCCTACATTTTTCAATGCAACTTGTATTAAATTGTATTTTGCCGTGTATTCAATTGGGTAATCTATCTTGCCAGTAAGCAAATAATAACTTCTAATATTAAAGTTGTTGGTTAATCTATCATGGTATGACTTTATGTGTTCTAAACTCTTATTTGAGGTTATTGTTACTAAATAAAATGCTTCACAATTATTTGGATCATATTCCAATGTAAAGTCTATTTCATCACCATTTTTAACAGTGTTGTAATATATGATGTCATTTGTTCCACTTTTTCTGTATTCTAAATTATTTTCACAATACTCAATTTCTAATATATCTAAAGATTGTTTAAGTTGTTGTTTCATTTCTTCAGTTGTATTTATTTTTATTTTTGCCCAACTGTCCATTCTAAATTCGAGCAAATTTGCACCTATAGATGCAAATGATAGTTGATATGGTGATCTTTTTTCAAAATCACGACTAACGGCAGAATGTATACTTGTGTCTGCAATATGGCATAATGCCGCAAAAATTATTATATAAAGCAAAAATCTTTTCAAAATAATACCTCCATCCCCAAGTATATTTATCAAGATTTTTGCCATTAATACCGTTATTTATTCTCAATATAATTTAAGTTTACTCAGAAAAATAATTAAACCTGATTTCATCAGGTTTTAATATTCATAATTATGCTTATATTATTTTCAGCTGTTATTTTAATTATTATTGTTTTTTTCTCAATGTTTTTTCATGCTCTTCCTTTAATTGTTTGGCTTTTAAAGCTTTCTTTTCAAACCTTATCGTAAATCTAAATATCATAATTCCAAATATTATGGTTGCAAGTATAATCAATGCTATTAAAATTAAAAACTGAGTTTGCATATTTTTCACTCCATTTTTACTTACTTTATGTTTTATTTGTAGTATAACTCCTTGTATTTATTCAGTCGATTCTGTGATCTTAATTTATCTTTTTGCAATACAATAAAGTTTTATTTAGATAATTTATTTGTTTTTTTCATCATTATTTAACAATCTTTTATTACGCGCTATTCTAGCTTTTCGCTTATTTTCAAATGAGTGTTCTTGTATTTTGTGTGTTGTGAGAAATATTAATAAATATATCAAACCTTTTATTAATAAAAAAATTAATGTTAATACAACAAAGATTTTTAGTATATTCTCCATACTAGAGAACACCTCTTTATTTCACAATCTCCATAATAAAATAAAAATTGATTACACCTTTTTTATTGTAGTTGTTTATAGGGTTAATATTAACTTATTATTTTATAATAATATAAAGCCGAAAGATATAGTCCTATATCTTTCGGCTTTTATTTAATGGATTCTAATCAATTTTAGCCTCCGCTGCCTTAAGCCGCGTAATAGCTCTTTGTAAGGCTGTTTGTGCTCGGGTATAATTCAAACTATCATCGCGCTGACTTAATCGATTTTCAGCTCGCTCTTTAGCAGACTTTGCTCTTACTACATCAATATCTTCGCCTTTTTCAGCAGTTTCTGCTAATATTCTAGCTGAATTATCAATAACTTCAATTAATCCACCACTTATAGCCACACGCTGTTGATTTCCATTGCCATCTTTAAATCGTACAACTCCAATATTTAAAGCTGCTACGAGAGGCGCATGATTTTTCATTACACCCAGTTCACCTTCGACAGCGGGAGCAACCACTAGCTGAATCTCATCTTTATATAGAATCTGCTCAGGGGTCACTATCTCTAGCATGAAGGTGTTTTCTGCCATAGACTACGCCTCCAGTCCTTTTGCTTTAGCTACAACAGCATCAATATTACCTACCATATAAAATGCTGCTTCTGGTAATTCATCATGTTTACCTTCTAATACTTGACTAAAGGATTCAACAGTTTCGGAAACTGGTACGTAAAGACCTGGGTTACCAGTAAACTGTTCCGCAACGTGGAATGGCTGTGATAAGAATCTTTGAATCTTTCTAGCACGAGTAACTATTAGTTTATCTTCATCACTTAACTCATCCATTCCCAATATTGCGATAATATCTTGAAGTTCTTTATATCTTTGCAGTATTTGCTGAACTCCACGTGCAGTTTCATAATGCTTTTCTCCTACAATTGCTGCGTCTAATATTCTTGATGTTGAATCTAATGGATCAACTGCTGGATAAATTCCTAGCTCAGCTATAGATCTAGCCAAAACAGTGGTAGCATCTAAGTGAGCAAATGTGGTTGCAGGTGCTGGGTCAGTTAAGTCGTCAGCTGGTACATATACTGCCTGAGCTGATGTAATTGACCCTTTTCTTGTAGTCGTAATACGCTCTTGTAGTAATCCCATGTCAGTTGCTAGTGTTGGCTGATAACCAACCGCAGATGGCATACGACCTAGAAGCGCAGACACCTCGTTACCTGCTTGAGCAAAACGGAATATATTGTCAATAAATATTAGAACATCTTGACCACCAATATCACGGAAATATTCTGCTATTGTTAGACCAGTTAAGCCAACACGCAGTCTTGCTCCAGGTGGTTCATTCATCTGACCGTAAATTAGAGCACATTTATCAATAACTCCAGATTCGGTCATTTCTTCCCATAAATCGTTACCTTCACGTGTACGCTCTCCAACACCGGTGAAAACTGAATATCCACCATGCTCATAAGCAATGTTTCTGATAAGTTCCATTATAATAACTGTTTTTCCAACACCGGCTCCACCAAATAGACCTATTTTTCCACCCTTAGCATATGGACAAACTAAGTCTGTAACTTTAATACCAGTTTCAAGCATTGTTGTAGCTGGCATTTGGTCAACTAATGGAGGTGGGTCACGGTGAATTTCCCAGTGATCAGTTGCTTGTACTTCACCTGCTTCATCAACTGGTTCACCTAAAACATTCAAAATTCTTCCTAGACAGTTATCTCCAACTGGAACTTTAATTGTTGCTCCTGTGTTTGTTGCTTTCATACCTCTCATTAATCCATCAGTTGGCTGTAGAGCAACACATCTAACTGTATCGTTACCTAAAAGCTGCATAGCTTCTAATGTAACATCAATCTCAGCTGCCGTTTTTTTACTTGAATCCTGGTCAGCCGATTTAATAGTAATAGCGTTCATTATTTCGGGTAGTTCACCAGGTTTAAATCTTATATCTACAACAGCACCTATAACCTGGGTTACCTCTCCGTACGTTAAATTCGCCATCCTCTACTTTCCTCCTTTATTGAGAGCTTCGGCACCACCAACAATATCCAGAATTTCAGCTGTAATTGATGCCTGTCTTGCTTTATTCATTTCTAAGGTTAAATTATCAATTATTTCCCCTGCGTTTTGGGTAGCATTGCCCATTGCTGTCATTCTAGCACCATGCTCACTTGCCTTAGCTTCTAACATAGCATGATATATTTGGCTGCCTATATACCTTGGTAATAATGATACAAGAATGGCCTCAGCACTAGGTTCATATATATAGTCTACAAAATGCTCTTCTGTAGGCTCATCCTCTGATGGTGGCTCTAACGGTAGCAATTGGCTAACCGTAGGAACCTGCCTTAAAGCATTAACAAATTTTGCATAAACAACGTAAACTTCATCTAATTCGCCATTTTCATATGCATTTGTAATATACTGGCCAATTTCTCTAGCGTCTACAAAACTTACATTATCCCCTAAATTTATAAACTCTGCATCAAGACCACCGCGTTTGCGGAAAAAGTCTCTACCTTTTCTACCAACTGCTATGATGCGATTTTCAATACCTCTTTCATCTTGTGCCATTGCTAGGTTTCCGGCACGAATAATATTTGTATTATAAGCACCACATAATCCTCTATCAGCAGTTACGACAATGTAGCCAACTTTTTTTACTTCTTCTCTTTTTTCAAGAAGTGGGTGCTCAACATCTGCTGATACTCCCGCAAGCCTGGCTAAAACGTCGCGTAGGGTTTCGGTATAAGGTCTTGAAGCTTCAGCACTTTCCTGTGCGCGGCGAAGCTTTGCTGCAGCTACCATTTTCATGGCTTTAGTTATTTTCTGAGTGCTTTGAACGCTTCGAATTCTTCTTTTATACTCTCTTACACCTGATCCTGCCATTTAATCACCACCTAAACTGCGAAAGTGGATTTGAACTCTTCAATAGCCTTGATTAGCTTTTCCTCTGTCGCATCGTCCATTTTTCCAGCTTCACGTATTGATTTTAGTATATCTGAATGTGTACTGCGAATAAACTTCATAAAGTCCTCTTCAAAAACTAGCACTTGTTCTTGTGCTATATCATCTAGATAACCTCTTACCCCACAAAAGATTGATACAACTTGTTCTTCCATGGACATCGGTTTATATTGATTCTGTTTCAGTATTTCAGTAACTCTTTCACCACGTGTTAGCCTTGCAAGTGTAGCTTTATCTAGGTCTGAACCAAACTGAGCAAAAGCTGCTAGCTCACGATATTGCGCTAGATCTAGTCGAAGCTGTCCAGCAACACCCTTCATAGCTTTAGTTTGTGCAGCTCCTCCAACACGGCTAACTGATAAACCAGCATTTATCGCTGGTCTTTGTCCAGCATAGAATAAGTCGGTTTCTAGATAAATCTGTCCATCTGTTATTGAAATAACATTGGTAGGAATATAAGCAGATACGTCACCTGCTTGTGTTTCAATTATTGGTAATGCTGTAATCGAACCCCCACCAAGGTCATCGTTAAGTTTACATGCTCTCTCTAGTAGACGAGAGTGTAGGAAGAAAACGTCTCCTGGATAAGCTTCACGTCCTGGAGGACGTCTTAATAGCAAGGACATTTCACGATACGCAACAGCATGTTTAGATAAATCATCATATATAATTAAAACATCTTTAATGCCTTCACCTTCAGTTTCCATGAACTCTTCTGCTATAGCTACACCAGTATAAGGTGAAAGATATAACAATGGAGCTGGTTCTGAAGCAGTAGCTGCAACGATTACTGTGTAATCCATTGCTCCCATTTCTTCTAATTTAGCCTGTATGCCTGCAATTGTTGATTGTTTTTGCCCTATACCAACATAAACACAAATCATATCTTTCTTTTCACGTTGGTTAATTATGGCATCAACTGCTATTGCTGTTTTACCAGTTTGGCGGTCTCCAATTATTAACTCACGCTGTCCTCTTCCAATAGGAACCATTGAGTCAATAGCCTTTAATCCTGTTTGCATAGGAGTATCAACAGGAGAACGGTAAACAACACCAGGCGCTACGCGTTCAATTGGTCTGTATTGATCAGTATTAACTGGCCCTTTACCATCAACTGGGAGTCCAATACCGTTAACTACGCGTCCTAGCATAGGTTTTCCAGCAGGCACTTCCATGATTCTTCCGGTCGCTTTAACTACATCGCCTTCTGTTATATGCTCATAGTTTCCTAATAAAACTGCTCCAACGTTATCTTCTTCCAGATTTAGAACCATTCCGTAGGTTTCTCCTGGAAATTCCAGCAATTCGCCAGCCATAGCACCCTGCAAACCATATACACGAGCAATACCGTCACCGATATATATAACAGAGCCCACATTGCTGACTTCGACCTCGGATTGGTAGCGCTCTATTTGTTCTTTTAGAATTGCGCTAATCTCTTCAGGTCTAATACTCATTTACGTGCTCACCCCTATCGAATTAACTTATCTTTGCCTTTTTGAGGCTCTCTCTAAGCATTTCAAGTCTTTTTGCTACTGTACCATCTATTATTTGGTCGCCCATTCGTATTTTTATTCCCCCGATAAGGGAAGGATCTACAGCTACCTTTAATTGCACTGTTTTTCCTGATGTAGCAGATAGTTTTTGTGCTAAAACTTCTACTTCATCTTCAGGTACCTCACGTGCAACAATTAGGTCAGCTTTTGTGATATTTCTTGATTCATCAGCCATTTCCTTATACTCATCTAATATAGCTTCAAAGTAAGTTTCACGTCTTTTATCTATAACCATTAGGATAAAGCTAAGGGTTGTTGGCGATAAATCTTCTTGAAATAACTTTTTAGCAACTTCCTTTTTTTCTTTAGCCGGAATTAATAGATGTGCAAAGTACTCTTTTAGGTTTTCTAACTCATTTATCTTTGCTACTACTTTTTCCAACTCTGTTTGAAATTGGTCAATTTTGTTGTTGTCTTGGGCAATGCTAAAAAACGCTTCTGCATAGCGTCTTGCAACGCTTTTGTTTAACATAGTAAATCGCCCGCCTCATCAACAAAATCTTTTACCATTTTTTTGTGATCTTCTTCTTTAATAGCTCTGCCCAATACTCTTTCTGCAGCTATTATTGCAAGAGAAGCTGCAGCATCTCTTAGTTCACTCTTAGCTTGCTCTGTTGCAGCTGCTATTTCTTCAGAAGCTTTTTGTTTCATGTTACTAGCATCTTCTTCAGCTTTTGTGATTATTTCATTCTTTGCTTCTTCAGCAGCTTTTGTAGCTCTAGCTACAATGTCTTGAGCTTCCTTACGAGACTCAGATAAATTACTCTGTGCTTCTTTTCTCATTTGGTCAACTTCTGCGCGAACTTCTTCAGCATGCTTTAGTGATCCCTCTATTGTGTTTGTACGTTGCTCTAACATTTTGTTGATTGGATTAAAAGCAAATTTATGAAGTATCGCAAGTAATATGAAGAAGTTAACAACAGTCCATCCAATTACATAAAAGTTACCGAATTCTGGCGGCTGTCCTGCTGGTGCCGTTAAAGCACCTTCTCCCGCACCGGCAACTGTTGTAAGTCCTAAAACCATGACTATTGTTAAAAGGAGCACAGATGAGTAAGTCCATTTATTCCTTTTCACGGATGTGCTACCCCCTATCTAAAGAGCAATATAGTGTTTGGGCGATAGAGCACTGTTTGCTACCCCATCGCCCTAAAAATTTTAAAAAATTACCCAATGTTACCAACCAACATAAATGCGATTAGTAGACCATAAATAATAACTGTTTCTAGAAATGCCAGGGTTATGAAGAGTAGTGTTCTTACATCTCCTCCAACTTCTGGTTGTCTTGCGATAGCCTCAAAAGCTCTACCACCAGCAATACCCATTCCTATTCCAACTCCAACACCACCAATTGATACAGCTAAACCTGCGCCTAGTGCTATTGTTCCCATTGCAGCTTCCATTCCTTTCCCCTCCTTTCATGGGCTCAAATAATATATCTTTGAGCAGTTATTTGTATATATTTTATTTTTAATGACCTTCTCCTGCTGCTCCAGCTATATAACTTGCTGAGAGAATTGTAAATACTATCGCCTGTATTACTGATAGCAAGATTGCCAATGCCAAGAATGTTGCCGGAACAATAAATGGTGCTAAAAATAGCAAGAATCCTAAAACAACTTCTTTACCAAAAATGTTTCCAAATAGACGAATGGTTAGTGATACCGGTCTTACTACTTCTTCAACTATGTTTAATGGTAACATTATTGGATGTGGACTTATGAAATGGCCAAGATAAGCTGCTTTATGCTCAGATACACCCGCTACGATGACAGCGAAAAATGTAATTAGCGCTAGCGTCATTGTAACGTTCCAGTTACTTGTAGGAGGTTGAAAACCTTCGATATGACCTGCTCCTGGTATAATACCACTTAGATTACAGACTAGAATAAATATAAAGAACGTTGATAGTAATGGTGCCCATTTTCTAGCAACGTGCTCTTTGTCCATCATTGCTGTAAAAAAGTCATATGTCCAAACAATTAATCCCTCAAAGAAGTTTTGTAAACCTTTAGGCACAACGGTCATATTTCTTGTTGAGAAATATGCTATAAGCGCTATAAATAAAACACAAGCCCACTGTGTAACAACAATATGATCAACAGGTATTGGCCCTAGATGAAACCACACCGCATCCCAATAACCAAATGTAAACATCTATTTTCCCCCCTTCCTAACTTTATTTACTATAGTCGTCTTATTTACCAGTCATTCACTTAACTGGTTATAATCCTCACAACCAGAAATTTATTTCCTAGGTTGATATTAATGATAGTTTATTCCTTATCGACCTTGTCTTTGCTTAGGGCAGGATTAGTAGAGCCAGACACTGCTTTTTGATACATCATCTTTAGTCCTGTGGCAACTCCTATAACAAACCCTAATAAAGCTAACCATGGTTCGGTATCAAATCTACCATCCAACCATCTCCCACCTAAATAGCCTATGCCTACAGCAGCTGCTACTGAGGTTGCTAGATTAACTGCCTCACCTAAAGATTTAGCCCAGTGTTGTTTCTTTTGCGTCATCTATTCACACCTTTACGTTATGCTATATTATTTAACAACAATGTACTCTTTGGTTATTCGTCATAAAATTCTAAAATCCTCTAAAAATTTAAAAAATTATATCTACTAAATAGTTAATATTTTAAATATAGTGATTATAAATTAAATATTATTAATTATTTTTATCAGAAATTTACTCGACAAGGTACTATTATTCTATATCAAAACAACAAATCCTTTTTTTTATTAAAAATTATATTATGAATTGTTTGCAACATCTGTAAATCTATTTTAATGATAGATAACCTTTCCTCTCTAGTTTTTCCCAGTGCTCGTTTAATAATAAGTCAATATCTATATTATATTGCTCTTCTAAAACAAACATCATAGTTACCGCTGTTTGCGCTACGTCTAGAAGTTCAACTGCAATTTCATTTATTACGTCATCATCAGATAGGTTTATTTTTTCTCCGCTCATCCCACGAAATTTGCCTATAACTTGCGCCAATTCACCAGTTTCTTCCATCAGTTTTAATGTTGTAGATTCTAAAGTAGGATTCAACTGATTTAGCCTAGGCAATGATAAAGTCTTTAAATCCATAATTTTTTCTCCCCTACTTACTTATAAGGAATCAAGTTTAGCCAAAGTAATATTAGCATCTTGTAATAACTTAAATGCTAATTCATCTTTAAATTCACCTTTGTAAACCACTCTTATTATTCCAGCATTGATTATCATTCTAGCACATATAATACATGGTTGCTCATTACAGTAAAGATAAGTATTTTCTGTAGAAACCCCATAGTAAGCCGCATTTATAATTGCATTTTGTTCAGCATGTACACCTCTACACAACTCATATCTTTGTCCAGAAGGAATATTTAGTTCTTTTCTTAAACATCCAGCCTCGAGACAGTGGTCAATGCCTCTTGGTGCTCCATTATAGCCAGTTGATATAATACGTTCATTCCTTACTAGAACCGCCCCTACATGCCTTCTTTGACACGTTGAGCGGCTTTTTACCAAGTCAGCCAGTTGTAAAAAGTATTCATCCCAAGATGGCCTTGGTATGCTCGTCATAAACACCCCCCTTTCTACCTATATGTGGTAAAGGGGATATTTATCACATAAAATGTTAATTATTTCACGTGCTTCAGCCTTTCTTGCAGGATTATCTGGGTTGCTTAGGGCTATGCTAATAGCTTCTGCAACTTTTTTCATATCCTCTGGCTTAAATCCTCTGCTAGTAGCAGCTGGTGTTCCTAACCTAATACCACTAGTAACTGTTGGTTTTTGCGGGTCAAATGGTATAGCATTTTTATTAGCAGTAATGTTTATCATTTCTAAGATTTCTTCTGCGTCTGTTCCAGTTAAGTTTTTAGGTCGCACATCAACAAGCATTAGATGGTTATCAGTTCCATTAGATACTAATCTAAGATTATTTTCGATAAGACTTGTTGCTAGCTGATTGGCATTATCAATTATTGTTTGCTGATAGTTTTTAAATGATGAGTCTAAAGCTTCTTTAAAACAAACTGCTTTTGCAGCTATCACATGCATTAGCGGACCACCCTGTATTCCCGGAAACACTGCTTTGTCTATTTTGGCAGCCCATTCTTCTTTACAAAGTATCAAGCCCCCCCTTGGTCCACGTAATGTTTTATGCGTTGTCGATGTAACAAAGTCAGCATAAGGCACAGGGTTTGGATGTAGACCAGCAGCTACTAAACCTGCTATATGAGCCATGTCCACAAAAAGATAGGCTCCAACTTCATCTGCAATCTCCTTAAACACCTTGAAATCAATGATTCTGGGATATGCACTTGCCCCAGCTATTATCATTTTAGGCTTTACTTTTTTGGCTATATCTCTTAATTCATCATAATCAATAATTTCTGTATCTGGTTTTACTCCATAATCATATACGTTAAAATACTTACCAGATAAATTAACCTTACTTCCATGGGTTAAATGTCCACCATGGCTTAAGTTCATTCCTAAAATCGTATCTCCAGGATCTAATGCAGCAAAATAAACTGCGGTATTTGCTTGAGCTCCTGAATGTGGTTGAACATTTGCATGTTCAGCTCCAAACAGTTCTTTAACTCTTTGCCTTGCTAGTTCCTCTGCTACATCAACATACTCACAGCCACCATAATATCTTTTACCTGGGTAACCTTCTGCATATTTATTAGTCATCACAGAACCTTGAGCTGCCATGACAGCTCTAGAAACAAAATTTTCTGATGCAATTAACTCCAATTTTGTATTTTGGCGCTGCTCTTCTTTTTTAATAGCATTTGCTATTTCTGGATCAGCTTGCCTTACATAGTTCTCAATGTAATCCACTTTTTCTACTCCTCTCAGCATTTTATTTTCTATTGCATGTATTTTTTCGACTCTAAGCTTATGTCTCCCTGCTTGAAATTTTGTATCTATAAAAGTTTTTATTATCTCCCAAGCAAGACCTGGACCAATAACCCTAGATCCAACAGTTAAAATATTTGCATTATTATGCTCTCTACTTAAGCGCGCAGTATAAATATCATGACAAGCAGCTGCCCTAATGCCATTTAATTTGTTAGCAGCTATAGAAATCCCTATGCCTGTCCCACAAATAAGTATTCCTAATATGTTTTTATCCAAAACTTCTTGTGCAACTTTTTCTGCTATATCTGGATAATCAACTGAATCAGTAGTGTTTGTACCACAGTCAATTATTTCGTAGCCCTCTTCTGTTAAAAGACCTATAAGGTACTCTTTTAATTCTACTCCAGCATGATCACTACCTAAAACCAAAAGCATGTTTCCACCTCAATATTATTTAATTTTGAATTTTAAATTTTGGTTTCACTGCGAAAAGTTAAACTTAGGCTATGGAATCGGCTGAGCAAACATGTTTATCACGCCGCTCATCGGTCTTTATCTTCATTTTTGCTTAGCACTTATTATCTAAAGTAAAATTTATTTATACTTAGACGTGATCTATGCACCACGCCTTGCTACTTAAGGACTTAGATAAACATGTTTGCTCAGCCTTAAGTTCTTTGTAGTTACTTTTTGCAGCAGAATCAATTTTGAATTCTTAATTATTGTAGGGTAACGCAGTTTCCCTTTTTATTTTAATACCAAAAGAAAGCCCTGCTTTCTTAACCATAATCTAAAAATTAAGAATTAAAAATTAATAACTATTATTTATAAGTTTTTTTATTGTTTTTTGTATTAAACCCTTTAGTTGCAAGTAACATTCATAATATGCTTGTCTATCTTGACCAAACGGGTCTACTACATCTTCTTCAATATCCTGAGAATAATCACTTAGAGTAAATATATAGTCGGCTTTATAAGGGTATTGATCAATAAGCAGTTCTTTGTGATTTCTTGTCATTGTTAAAATAAGATCTGCTTTTTTTATTAATTTATCATCTATCACCCTTGATTGGTGATTAGACAAATCTATTCCTTCTTTTTCTAGTGTTTTTATCGCTTCTTCAGAAGCAGGCATACCATCCATAGCATATATTCCTGCCGAATACACCTTAAAGTCATTAGAATTTAACGAACTCTGCCTAAGATACTTTAAAAAGAGGGCTTGAGACATAGGGCTTCTACAAGTATTCCCAGTACATACAAATAATACTGTTTTCATAATACTCCCCCCCTTTAGATAACCATCATTACAGCTAATGCTAATAAAATAATTCCACCAATTAATTGAGCATAACTCCCTATTATTCTACTAAATATACGAGCTCCCCGAAAGCCTAAAATAGTCATAATACCTGCTACCAAACCCATTATTATTACAGTTATAGCTATCGGCATTTGTGCAGTTCCAAGACTAAATCCAACTGTTAAAGCATCAACACTAACGGAGCCAGCTAGTATAAAAATACCAACCCAATTATTCTTAGTATCTTTGACATCTACGTCTAATATTGATTTTGCTTCACTAAACTTAAAGGACTGGGGTCGAATTTCATTAAAACCTTTACGAAACATGTCAAAACCTATATAAGCTAAAATTAGTGCACCAATCCAAGCAGCCCATTGACCTAATAGGTTCCCAGCAACCATACCTAAGTTTAAGCCAATTAAAGGCATTGCAACATGAAAAGCTGCTACAATAGCAGCAAATTTAAACTCATAAGATCTAGTAACACCTTTTAGCCCCATGCCCAAGGAAAGAGAAAAGGCATCGGCTCCAAGAATTACAGCTATTATAATTATAGTAACTAGCTGTTCATGCATAATATTGAAGTTCTCCTTCTATTCTTTAGATGTAGCTTTGCGAATTCGCTCTATTAAAGCTGAGGATAGACCAAATTTATCTTCAGGTAGTGGCGCAAATATTAAAACCTCTACTTTTTTTGTTTCCGCATCCCGTAACAAACTAAATAGCTCCCCAGTATTTTTTTCAAGGTTAATTAGATAATTGTTATATACATTTTTAATACTATTCGTATTAATGATATTATTATGCACAACACCTATTTTTTTCTTGTTTCTTATATTATTTTCAATCAGTTTATAAAAATCATTCATGTTTTTAGCTAAAATTATTTTTATTAAGGTTTGATAGCTAGAATCCTGGGTTTCCACATTTATATATTCAGCTTCTAAACATTCTCTAATCTTTTCTTCATCTATCCCTCCATGTCTTAAAATAGTTGTTTCAGAAGTGCTTAAATCCACAATTGTTGATTCAACACCAACACCAGTAGGTCCTGCATCTAAGATTATGGGAATTCTACCTTCTAAATCATTTTTCACATGTTCTGCAGTAACTGGGCTTGGACGCCCTGATAAATTTGCACTTGTAGCTGCAAGTGGACCTGTTTTGTTTATTAGGGCAATAGCAACAGGATGAGCTGGCATCCTTAAGCCAACTGTTTTTTTGCCACCAGTTACTTCTGGTGGTACAGTCTCTTTAGATGGCAATATAATCGAAAGTGGTCCAGGCCAAAATTCATTCATTAGCTTCTTAGCTGCCTCAGGTATAGTATTAACCAGTTCATTTACCTGCTCAATGGTACTTACATGAACTAATAAGGGACTATCTAAAGGACGCATTTTCGCAGCAAAAACCTTTTTGGCAGCTTCCTTATTTAAACAGTGCCCCCCCACTCCATAAACTGTTTCTGTAGGAAAAGCTATTATATCCCCGTTATTAATAGTGTTTGTAGCGATATCTATTATTTTTTCTTCAGGTTTTAAATTGTTTATTTTTATATGTTGTGTTTTAAAAGCAATTACTCCTTTCTTGCTTTTATTACTCTGTCTCTACCTGGTAGATCCTTTAAAATTTCTATACTACTAAATCCCTTAAACAGTTCTAAAGCTTTTTCAGTCTGATTAGATGCAATTTCTATAAAAATATAACCACCATCATCTAATAAGTTTAATGCTTGTGGTAGCATCTCCCTATAAGCTTCTAATCCATCTTTTTCAGCTAATAAAGCCAGTTTAGGCTCAAATTGTATAACTTGTTTGTCTAACTTAAAGTATTCTTCTTTAGAAATATAGGGTAAGTTTGCAGTAATTACATGAAATTTAGCTTGATTTTTAACCGGTTCTAATAAATCACCCACAAATGTTTCTATAGAAACATTGTTATTTAGAGCATTTTGCTTAGCTACCTCAATAGCGTTTTCAGAAATATCACAAGCATAAATAGTCTTGTCTTCAAGATAAAAAGCCAGGCTCACAGCTATTGCACCAGAACCTGTGCCCACATCACATATTTTTTTTATGGAACTATTGTTTTGTGCAAGCATTATTACATTTTCAACTAATATTTCCGTATCTGGACGTGGAATTAATACATCTGGTGTAACTTTAAAATCTAATGACATAAACTCTTTTACACCTGTAATATAAGCTACAGGCTCACCTTTAGCCCTTCTTTTTATATATTCCCTATAGCAAGTTCTTTCATGTTGGTTAACAGGTTCTTCATGATTTGTATACAAATAAACCCGGTTTCTTTGTAACACATGGGATAAAAGAATCTCAGCTTCTAAGCGTGGTTCCTCAATACCCATATCATTAAAATACCGGGTTGTCCAATCTATAAGTTGTCTAATGTTCCAACTACTACTCATCTAATTCACACCTAATCTACCTGTTTCATTCTCTCTGATTGGTCATAGGATATTAATGCATCGATGATTTCGTCTAAGTTTCCTTCTAAAACATGATCTAGTTTATGCAAGGTAAGGTTAATTCTATGATCACTTACCCTACCCTGTGGGAAGTTGTAAGTACGTATTCTTTCACTTCTGTCTCCCGATCCTACCTGACTTTTACGCTCTCCAGCTACTTCCGCATTTTTTTCTTGTTCAATTACTTCCTTTAATCTAGCACGTAAAACCCTTAAGGCTTTTGCTTTATTTTTATGCTGTGATTTTTCGTCCTGACATGTAACTACTAAATTAGTGGGTAAATGTGTTATTCTCACCGCAGATTGAGTCGTGTTAACCGACTGTCCACCTGGTCCACTAGAGCAATATACATCTATCTTCAAATCATTTTGTTCAATATCAACTTCGACATCTTCAGCTTCTGGTAATACTGCTACAGTTGCTGCAGAAGTATGTATTCTTCCACCAGATTCAGTTGATGGAACCCTTTGTACACGATGTACTCCTGATTCATATTTAAGTTTGCTATAAGCACCATTACCTTCTACAACAAAAACAAGTTCCTTTATTCCCCCAATATCAGTGTAGTGTGACTCAAGTATCTCTGTTTTCCATCCCTGTAACTCTGCGTATTTGGAATACATTCTAAATAAATCGGCACCGAATAACGCAGCTTCGTCTCCACCTGTCCCTGCTCGAATTTCCATGATAACATTTTTATCGTCATTAGGATCTTTGGGTAATAATAAAATTTTAAGTTCATTTTCTAGTTCAGGAATCGACTTTTCAAGATCAGTAATCTCCTCAGTTAACATTTCCTTAAACTCAGCATCAGACTCTTCTTTAAGCATTTGTTTTGCTTCTTCTAGTTGTTCTAAAGCTGTTCTATACTCTCTATATCTAGTCACAATTGGACTAAGGTCCGCATGAGCTTTGGCATATTTTTGAAATTTGGATTGGTCTGATATCACTTCTGGTTGACTTAAAAGCTCGGTCAATTCTTCATACCGTTCTTCAAGACTTTCTAGTTTTTGAAGCATTAAAAAATTCCTCCTTGAAACACTAATTAATCAGCTCCTGTAAGACCGAGATTTTTTAATATTTAAGTAATAACATATAATTTACCACGAAATTATAATCCATTTTTTAATGGATACTTTAGTTAGGTTTTTTACATGCTCTTTATCTATTTCATTTATTAAGAATTTAAAATTGATTCCACTGCAAAAAGCTAAACTTAGACTATGGAATCGGTTGAGCAAACATGTTTATCACGCCACTCATCGGTCTTTACCTTCATTTTAGCTTAGCGCTTATTATCTATAATGATTTTTTATTTATACTTAGCTGTGATCTATGCACCACGCCTTGCTACTTAAGGACTTAGATAAACATGTTTGCTCAGCCTTAAGCTTGTTTGTAGTTACTTTTTGCAGCAGAATCAAAATTAAATAATAAGTAAAATAGCAGAGACTTTTGCTCTGCTATAAACTATTTTAAACCGTACTTTTTCTTGAATTTATCAACTCTTCCAGTAGTATCAACTAATCTTTGCTTATTTCCGGTATAAAAAGGATGGCATTGTGAGCAAATTTCAACTCTGATGTTTTCTTTAGTTGAACCTGTTTCAAACTCATTGCCACATGCACATCTAGCAGTAGTTTTAATATACTTTGGATGTGTTTTGGCTTTCACTTATCTCACCTCTTTTCAGGTAATTGTTTATTTATATATAAATAATAACTAGATAAATAAACCGCAAAAAAATTATATCAATAATCCCATTAAAATACAAGGAGTCATAAATAATCTGCGATTATTAATTTTCAATTATGAATTTTTAATTCTTAATTGAATTGGGAAATTTCGTTTCCCTTTTTATAAAATGAAAGCCGTTGGCTTTCATTAACAATAATCAAGAATTTAAAATTAAAAAGCAGTATTGCTTTTTTTGTTTTACTGTATTAATATAGATATTACAGTTAGTGCAGTAGGAGGGGTGTGTATTTTGATATGGCTAAAGCTCGATTTTCATTCAGGGGAACCAGTATATCAGCAAATTGTAAGTGGTTATAAAAGCCGTATTCTTGCTGGATTACTAAAAAAAGATGAAATGGTTCCTTCTATTCGGGAACTTGCAAAGGAATTAAAGGTAAATCCAAATACAGTTGCCAGAGCTTATCGAGAGTTAGAGGTAGAAGGGTTCATATACTCACGCCCTGGTGTTGGAAATTTTATAAAAATGCCTGACAAAGATGAACTCAAGCAAAGAGTTAAAGAAGAAGTTAAGTTTGATTTAGAAGAAACAATGACAAAAGCAAAAAATTATAATTTAAGCAAAAATGAAATAATAATACTAATTGATGAAACCCTTAATACTATATATGGAGGTGAATAACAGTGACTGCAATTAAAGTTACTAACTTAACTAAAGCCTACAATAAATCTAAATTTGACCTCTCAATCAACAATTTAGTTATTAATGAAGGAAGTATCTTTAGTTTATTAGGGCCAAATGGAGCTGGTAAAACTACTTTTTTAAAGATTTTATTAAACCTAATAAAAGATTACAAAGGTAATGTTAATGTTTATAACTATGATGCAAATGACAGAAATAATTTAAATAGTTTAATTAGTTATATGCCAGAAAATAAGAACCTTTATGAAAACATGTCTATTGCTCAGATGATTCATTTTGCTAAAAATGTAGTTCCAAATTTCGATATAAAAAAAGCACATGAGTTATTTACTCTTTTTCCATTAAAAACAACACAAAAAATATCTACTCTTTCCTATGGAGAGAAAACACAGCTATACACAATAATTACCTTTGCTAAGCCAGCTAAGCTTTTTATACTTGATGAACCTACTAGAGGACTTGATCCAGTTATGCAAGAGCGGTTGCTTAGTGTTGTAAGAGATGAAAGTACAGAGGGTAAAACTATTGTTTTTTCTTCACATCAAATATCTGAAGTAGAAGAGATTTCTGATTCTACTGCTATTATAAAAAACGGAAGTATTATATTAAATGGCAATGTAGATGACCTTAAAGAACAGCTATCACTAATAGTATTAAATAATGACGATTTAGATTTACTCAAAAGCACCTCAATAAAAATTGCATCTATTCGTACTCAAGAACATAATAATTATATTTTATTAAAAGGGAGCAAAAAAGAACTAACAACGCTCCAGAATGTTTTACCTAGATCAGAGTTAGTAAAACCAAACCTAAAAGACATCTTTCTAAACTCTGTTGAAGGAAGGAGGGTAAACTAGTGAACCTCTTTTTTAAAGAAGCTTGGGATTTAAAATATCGTTTTCTTTTTTTGATAGCTTTATTAATTGGATTAGGTTATTTTATTTTAGCTCACTATGATTACTTTTTACGATTTGTAGATATAACCCAGATAGAGGCAGCTTTAAGACATTCTATTTTAGTTAGATACTTGCCACCCGAATTATTAATTGAGCAAATTCAACAGCTTATGAAGAGTATTGATTTATATGTATGGTCACAATGGTTCGGCAAAAATTTCTATCAAATAATTCTTCTAGGAATAATATTATTAGGATTTTCAACATTTGCACGTGAAAATGAAAATGATACAAATAGTTTTTTACTGTCTAATTTGACTCGTGGTAATGTCTTTCTTACCAAAATCTCTGTTGGTATAAGCATGCTCATAGTTTTAATTTTAATCGGGTGTAGTCTTCCTGCTATATTGGCTCCATATTATGAATATAGTTTTAGCTGGGCATTAGTTTTAAAGTATTCTTTACAAATGACTATTGTATCTATATTCCTATATGGGTTAGTTATATTGTTATCAATTATTTCAAAAGATGTGATTTGGCCAATAATTGGCTCAATTATATTTTTTATACTGCTTTCTGTACCTGGTAGGATTGAAGCCTTACAACAACTACATGTTTATAGCTATATGGTAGGCACTAATATATTTTTCTTAAATACAATTGCAATAGCACCTATGATAGTAATAGCAATTCTTACTGTGATGCTATTTTATTTAAACTTGTATATTTATTCTAAAAAAAATTTTTAAGAGGGGGAATTTAAATGTTAGTAACCACTACTGATGAATTAAAAGGGTATAAGGTAACTGAAGTATATGGAATTGTCAAAGGAAGCTCTATTAGGGCAAAGCATTTAGGAAGAGATATAGCTGCAACTTTAAAAGGATTCGTAGGTGGAGAATTAAAAGGTTATAGTGAAATGCTTGATGAAGCTAGAGAGGAAGCTAAAAACCGTATGATTGAGCAAGCAGATAGAAAAGGAGCAAATGCCATAATAGCAGTACGTTTTGTCAGTTCACAAGTAATGAGCGGAGCAGCAGAAGTACTAGTTTATGGAACTGCAGTACACATAACTAAAGAATAAGCCTAGTGGCTTATTCTTTATAATTATAATTTTTCAATTTGATATCACTGCCAAAATAGGCTTTCTTTTTTTTAAAATAAGGGAAACAAAGTTTCTCAACCTTTAGTTAATAACGATATTTAAAGAAAAGCTGTTCAAAAAAGCTGTCATATGGTGTGAAAAACTCGTCCTCACCTTCTGAGGTTGTAATTTTTTCATCAAAAACAAACATTTTAGCATCTAAGTTATCCATCATGTGAAGCAAGAAAGCTTCGGGAAATAGTGGCACTACAGGGGAGCCATATTCTAATACTCCATGATGGCTTAAAATCATATGTTTTATCATCCATTCTAGTTTTTGAGGAAATTCTATGCCTTCTGCTCTCATTTCATTAATTGTTTTTGTTATAAGTTCATTCCCTAGTACTATATGACCTATTAATCTACCCTCTACAGTATATTCTGGTACTACTTTAATATTGTACTCGTCAATTTTTCCTATATCATGTAAAATAGCTCCAGCAATTAGTAGATCTCGGTTTAACATCGGATATGTTTCACAAGTTTTTAAGCATAGCTCACATACTGTAACAGTATGTTCAAGCAAGCCTCCTGAATAGTTGTGATGTATCTTTTTTGCCGCAGGAGCTTTAATAAATTCCTCGGTTAATTCAGTAGTAAATATTCTCTTAATAAGATTTGTTATATGGTCATCTTTTATAGAGTCTATCATAGTGTTTAATTTATATACTAAGTCATCAATAGAAATATTAGGCGCTTTTAGGTATTCAAGGGGATCTTCATCAGTTAATACTTTCATTTTCCTAGCAGTAACTTGCACTCTATTAGCATATACCCCCACATCTCCTAATAACCCAATAACAGCACCTACTTCTAAAGCCCCTGAAATCGCACAATTTTCCCATACTACAACATTTATTTCTCCACTTGAATCACCTATTTTTAGATTAAACATGTTTTTGCCATCTTTAGTTTTTCTCTGAACTTTCTCCAATATCAAATACTTTCCCCATATTTGTGTACCCTGAGACTTTTCACGTAGTTCTTGTATTATATATGGTCCTTTCTTGTCCAAACCTACAACTCCTTTTACAAAAATCACCTTAGTTACCTGACTGGATGTGAATATGACCCTATTTTAACATCAGGCATTTCTTTTTTTAATATATTAATAAAATTATCTATTCCTAATATATCAGAATCAGCCGTAAATCTTTGCAATAACTCATTAGCGTCAATATTTAAATTTCTTAGCTGTATCATATCTATTTGGTATCTATTTAAAAACTCTAAAAGAAACTCTATTTCTTCATCTCTGTCTGTAAAACCCGGAAATGTTAGGAGATTAATCGAAACTTTTAAGCCACTATCAAGAGCATATTTAATAGATTCTTCTACATCATAGAAGCTATAGTTTATAGGTTGATGATATATATTATAATGCTTTTCATTAAGGGAGAATACAGTTACTCGTATTGAATCTAATCCAGCATCACTTAACATTTTAATACCTTCGGTATAACCTGCATTAGTATTCATATTTATTGTGCCTTTATTAGTATTTTGGCGTATTATCTTAATTGTTTCAGATAATTTTTTTGCATTTAATGAAGGTTCTCCTTCACAACCTTGTCCAAAGCTTATTATTGCTTCTTGAGCATTTTCTAGATGTTCTAAGCCTATATCAACTACTTCCTCAACTTCAGGTATAAAATCAATCCTGTTTTGTGGAGAGGTCGAGCTAGTATGACTTTCAGAAATACAGCCTATACAATTTGCATTACAAGAGGTCATTGTAGGAATTCCACCTTCCCACCTTTGATAGAAAATATTTTGTGCTGTAAAACAACTATATTCTAAGGAACACCTAGCTAATTGTCTTAAAATACGGTTATTTGGAAACTTTTTTAGTTTTTTTGAAATCTTTGCAGGTAACCCATCTGTATTGTAATATACAGGATGCCACTTGCGATGCTCATCAGTTTTTACTGCTGCCACATAAATATTATCGTTTTTAAATCCTACTGCAGAATATCCAAATAAGGGTAAACGATTATTTTTATTAGGACTTACACAGGCCGGCAATAAAGTCCTAGTAAACCCCTGTGGTAAGAGCGCTGCTACCGCTGTTATTTTTTCTTGAGGATTTTCTGGGTTTATATCATAGTAACTAATTTCATCATTAACAAGCCCAATTGGAATAAAGCTAGGTATAGCAACTATCGAAGCCCCTTTAGGAAGAGGTATCATTTCTTCTTTTTCGGGTTCAACCCAACTTGTTCCTGTTTGACCTAGCATTTTAAATTTTTTATTTTCATAAAGTTCTCCTCGCATATTAGCAAATAAACTACAGTACATCATCAATACCTTCCTTTTTTAGATAAGTATAGATTAACGGATTTTTGTCCATAAAAAAAGTCCCTTAGAAGGGACTTTTTTTCTTTTAGTATCGCAAATAGTTTAATGGGTCATAAGTATTCCCGTTCTTTCTTACTTCAAAGTGCACATGCGGACCTGTTGTTCTTCCTGTTACTCCAACCTCAGCAATAATATCACCCTGACCTACTTGTTGGCCATTTTGCACATGAAAAGTACTCGCATGAGCATATAAAGTACTTCTACCATTTGGATGATCTATAATTACTGTATTCCCATAAAGAGATTTATAGCCTACAAACGATACTGTCCCACTAGTAGCAGCTCTAATAGGGTCTCCTATGTTTCCGGCAATATCTAGCCCATGATGAAACCCTGAATTTCTCCAACCATACGGGGAAGTTATAGTTCCCACGAGTGGCCATCCCATTCCACTAGAAGCCGTAGTTACACCTCTTGATGTTGAAGCAGTAGCAACAGAATTGTTATTAGTACTTGCAAGCTTATAAGAGCTATCAGGAATTATCAGTCTATCTCCCACTCTTAGTCTTGTAGGAGATTTATCAGTATTAGCCTGTAAAATTTTATCTACTCTTACACCATATCTATCTGCTATCTCCCACATAGTTTCTCCTTTTCCTACAACATGAACCCGAGACCTACTGTAAGGTATTTCTATTCTCTGACCAATAGTAAGTACGGTACTTTCATCCATATTATTTATCAGCATTATTTCATCTAAACTAACATTATAAGTAGATGCTATGCTCCATAAAGTATCTCCACTTTCTACTTTGTACATTTTAATGCCACTATCTGTAGAAGTAGCTTTTGTATCAGAATAAGGAGTAAACCCACCTTCTATAAGTCTAGCACCTGCTGGATTTACAATTAAACTAAAAATAAAGGTGCATATTATAATGGCAGTTAACCACCTTTTCATCACCTTATTTTCACCTCGTTTCTTTATTAAAAAAAATATAGGGCTTATTGCCCTATATTATTAACATTATTTGAGGTTTTTATTCAATTATTCTATTGATATGCATTTTTTGCATATTCTTTTTTGCCAAATACTATCGGAGCAGCCCTCAGTAAATCATCATTTGATTTAGTTTTTTTCATTGTATCCATCATAATTTGCATAGTTTCTACACTATTATACTCACTAAATGCATTCCTTAAGTTCAACATAAGGTCCATTTCTTCATCTGTAAAAAGAAGTTCCTCTTTGCGAGTTCCAGATCTCTTGAGATCTATAGCTGGGAAAATACGACGTTCAGATAACTTTCTATCTAACACTAGCTCCATATTTCCTGTTCCTTTAAATTCTTCAAAAATAACCTCATCCATTCTTGAACCCGTTTCCACTAAAGCTGTAGCAATTATGGTTAGACTTCCACCTTCTTCTATATTTCTAGCTGCTCCAAAAAATCTTTTAGGTTTATTCAACGAGGCTGGATCTAGACCACCTGATAAGGTTCTTCCACTTGGAGGGATAACTAAATTATGCGCTCTACCTAGACGTGTTATACTATCCATTAAAATGACCACATCTTTTTTATGTTCAACTAGCCTTTTGGCTCTTTCTAGTACCATATCAGTTACTTTAACATGATTTTCTGGTGGTTCATCGAATGCAGAAGAAACTACTTCACATTGTGTTGACCGCTGCATATCTGTAACTTCTTCAGGCCTTTCATCAACTAGTAAAATTATAACTTCAACATCGGGATGGTTTTTTGTTATGCCTTGGGCTATTTTTTGTAATAGCATAGTTTTACCAGCTTTAGGGGGAGCAACTATTAAACCACGCTGTCCCCTACCTATAGGAGAAACTAAATCAATCATTCGAGTAGACAATTCTTTAGATTCTGTTTCTAATTTAAGCTTCTCAGTTGGATACAAAGGAGTGAGACTATCAAAATAAATCCTTTTTACTGAATCTTCAGGGGGAAAGTTGTTTACAGATTGTACCTTTAACATAGCAAAAAAACGCTCATTATCTTTTGGTGATCTAACCTGTCCACTTACCCTGTCACCAGTTCGTAAGTCAAATTTCCTAATCTGTGACGGAGATACATAAATATCATCCTTGCTAGGCAAATATGCAAAAGGCCTTAAAAACCCATAGCCATCAGGCATTATTTCTAATACCCCTTGGGCAGTAAGTAATTGATCAGAATGGGTTACCGCTTTGGTAATTTCGAAAACCAGTTCCTTTTTGCGTAAACGTGAGTATCCTGATAGGTTTAACTCCCTAGCGATTTGATAAAGTTCTAACATTGTTTTATTATCTAGTTCAGAGATATTCATTTTTTCCTCCTCTCTTTTTTACACCTTTAATTTGTTGCAAAAAGCGAACCCATGTATGATTACATAATATAAGTCAAATGTACACCTGTAAGTTTTTATGTAGCTTACAGGCATTATAGACTTACCCACTATTTTTGCAAAGCTTTAAGTTTACACTCTAAATTAGCTATTTTATCGGCCAGTTTTGACTGCAAAAAATCTATAATCTAAAAACATCATAAGCAAAACCTGGTAAGTGAAATGAGTTAGCGAAAGTTTATTTATCCTTCTATGAGGAAGTATTGCTTTTAGCAGCAAAACTAAACCTAATCTTAAATTTTTTTAGATTTGACCTTGTATTTTGATGGCTAAGGTAGGCTCCTTAACAGGATTAACAAAATAAAATTATACTTTAATCCATTTTTAACTTAATACGGTTATCCTTAAACAATGGTTTTCTATTAAGATCATGATTAGCCTGTATGTGTCTAATTGTACCTGATGTGCTTCTCATAACAATAGTTTCAGTTATTGCCCTTCTTTTTGAGTATCTTACCCCTTTCAATAAAAAAGAATCTGTAATTCCAGTTGCTACAAAAATAGCATCATCTGATTTTACTAGTTCGTCTATGGTAAAGATTTTATTAATATCACTAATCCCCATCTCTTTACATCTTTGTTTTTCTTCATCATTTTCGGGTCTTAGCTTTGCTTGAAAATCTCCACCCATACACTTTAATGCAGCTGCAGTAATTACACCTTCAGGTGCTCCACCTATACCCATTAGTATATCAACCTCTGTATTGCCATAACCAGCAGCAACTGCTGGTGATATATCCCCATCACTTATTAACCTTATTCTTGCTCCTGCACTTCTAATCTCTTCAATTATTGTTTCATGACGAGGACGATCTAAAATAACTACGGTAACTTCACTCACTGATTTGTCTAAGGCTTTAGCTACTTCTTGAATATTTTCCTTAACAGGTGCTTCAAGAGATATACGTCCCTTCGCTTCGGGACCTACAGCTATTTTATTCATATACATATCAGGAGCATGAAGCAAAGATCCTTGTGGAGCAACTGCTAATACAGCTATAGCATTGGGCATTCCTTTAGCAACAATTGTTGTACCTTCTAATGGATCAACTGCAATATCTACAGCAGGAGGTACACCTAACCCAACTTTTTCTCCTATAAAAAGCATAGGAGCTTCATCCATTTCTCCTTCCCCTATTACTACTGTACCATCTACCGATACTGTATCAAACATAACCCTCATAGCTGTAACAGCAGCTTCATCGGCTGAATCTTTGTTTCCTTTACCGACCCAACGAGCAGCAGCAAGGGCAGCAGCTTCAGTTACCCTTGCAAACTCTAAAGCTAATTCTCTTTCCATACAAAACCCTCCGTATTTTAACTAAAATGCCTGTTTCCAGTCACTTAAAAATTTCTCTATTCCTAAATCCGTAAGAGGATGCGATATCATTTGTTTGATAATTTTATAAGGTATGGTAGCAATATGCGAGCCTAGTTTAGCAGATTCTACGACATGCATAGGATGCCTTATACTAGCCGAAATAACTTCTGTTTCAATCATATATTGATCAAATACTATCATTATATCATCTAATACGTTTAAACCACTATTTCCATGGTCATCTATTCTCCCCAAAAAAGGACTAACAAAACTTGCTCCTGCTCTAGCAGCTAACAAAGCTTGGTTAGCTGAAAAAACTAAAGTTGCATTAGTTTGTATTTCCAATTCGTTTAAGGTTTTAATAGCTTTTAATCCCTCTTGTGTCATGGGAATTTTTATTACAACATTAGAGTGAATAGCTGCTAACTTTTTAGCTTCTTCAACCATTTCATTATAATTTAAGCTTATTACCTCTGCACTAATAGGTCCATCAACAATTTCACATATCTCTTTTATAACTTGAGAATAATCTCTTTTTTCCTTTGCTACTAAGCTAGGATTAGTTGTTACACCTTCTAGAAATCCCATTTGATTAATTTCATTTATCTCTTCTATATTAGCAGAATCAATAAAAATTCTCAAAAAATCAAACCTCCATTTATGCTTTATTTGAGCTACCAAAAACCCTCATTTTTTCTCGTATAAGTTCAACAGTCGCTTCCTTTGCGGGACCTAAAATTTTGCGGGGATCAATTTCCGAAGTTTTTTCACTAACAACTTTTTTCATTTCATTAACAAATACTTCTCTAATATTAGTATCTATATTAACCTTACATATCCCTAATTTTATAGATTTTTGGATTGCTTCATCTGGAACCCCTGAAGAACCGTGCAATACTATGGGTATTTTTATTAAGTTTTTAATTTTTTCTAGTCTCTCAAAATCAAGCTTTGGCTCACCTTTATATTGTCCGTGTGCAGTTCCTATAGCAATTGCAAGACTTTCTATACCTGTCTTTTCTACAAAGTATTTTGCTTCATTTGGGTCAGTAAATGTTGCATCTTTATCGGCTACATGTACATCATCCTCTGTTCCACCTATCTTCCCCAATTCTGCTTCAACTGATACATTGATTGGTCTTGCTATTTCAAGAACCTTGTTGGTCATAGCTATGTTTTCCTCCAATGGTAATTTTGAACCATCATACATTACTGAACTAAATCCACTTCTAATGCATTTTATAACTTGTTCAAAATCAGTGCCATGGTCTAAGTGTAATGCTACAGGAATATTAGCTGCTTTAGCTGCTATAGTAACCATACCAGTAATATATTCTAAACCAGCATATTTTATTGCACCTTGACTTGCTTGCATTATAACTGGGGAATTCTCTTGTTCTGCAGCCTCTACTATCGCCTGTACAATTTCCATATTATTTGCATTAAATGCTCCTACAGCGTATCCTTCTTTGTCAGCTTTAAATAAAAGATCGTTTACAGGTACTAGTGCCATATCCATCACCTCTTATCTTTTTTTCCATATAATTTATATATAAAATATAAAGCAAATATCTCATTTTTTTAAAAATTAATTACTGATTCCACTGCAAAAAGCTAAACTTAGAGTATGGAATCGGCTGAGCAAACATGTTTATCACGCCGCTCATCGGTCTTTATCTTCATTTTTGCTTAGCACTTATTATCTAAAGTAAAATTTATTTATACTTAGCCGTGATCTATGCACCACGCCTTGCTATTCGGGACTTAGAAAAACATGTTTGCTCAGCCTTTTGTTTGTAGTTACTTTTTGCAGCAGAATCATTACTTTGTTCATCACTTCCTAAGTTAGTTTTTAAGTATTATGAAACTAATAAATTTTCTACCATATCTTTTAATTCCATAATATCAAATGGTTTTGTTATACATTTTTTAACACCTATTTCTAATGCTTCTTTTACTATTTCCATTTCCCCGTATGCAGTCATCATAACTATCAGTTTTTCTTTATCATTTGTTAAAATCTGTTCAGAAGCTTCTAAACCATTCATATTAGGCATTTTCATATCCATTAAAATTAAATCTGGATTACTTTCAATATTTTTTTTAATTGCTTCTAAACCATCAACGGCAGCTATAACAGAAAATCCTTCTTTTCTAAAAAGTTCTTCTAAAAGCCTTCTTACCCCTTTTTGGTCATCTACAATCAAAATACTCTTGCTCATATGTACCTCCTCAGGAGCTTTTTACAATTATTTCTACAGGTACTATAATTTATCCTTCTTAAAATGGATTAATTCCTGTTAATGGTAACACTGAAAATAACACTACTAATATAACAACTAATAGTAAAATCATCACTAACACTGGTAGTAAGAAGATAAATACAGCTTGATAGGTATATAATCCTAGTGATTCCCTAACAGCTAATACCTGCAATATAAGTACCCAAATAGATACCGCTAGTGAAAGTATAGCACCCAACCAGTTTATTCCGGCTAAAACACCTGCATAATATAAAGCTGGACCCAAAACACCAGGTACATGAGCAAAACTTAATGAAGCTAATAATCCTCTTCCATTTTGTTGAGAATATATAACATCTCCTAATAATGAATATAATCCGGCTTGAACAAACAATAATACCACCGCAATTATAATTGCAAATAAACTAAAAATCCAAACAAAATCTTGAATAGCTGCTAGTTGATGAACATTATTATTCCCAACCACACTATCAATACTCTGATTTACCACAGCATTAAAAATAATTACCACTAAAAATACAATTAATGCTTGTGAAACAGGTTTTTCCTCACTAATTATTTTAAGCGTTTTTGCTGGTTCAAAAATTATTCCATACAATCTATCAGTTAAAGACAATGCTCAACCTCCTAATTTTAAATTCTTAGTTCGGGAAAATTGTTGTCATCAAATATGTCTAATAGTTTAGACATTGTAAAAAACCTACCCCAAAAATCTTGTTCTGTTAAAACTTCAACCATTGGGTCAGGTTCAATTTCGGCTAATTCGCGTGCAACCTCTATAGCATCATAATAATTACCCAAACTATCAACCAACCCATACTCATGAGCTTGCCTTCCTGTAAATATCCTACCATCAGCAATTGCTAAAAGCTCATCTTCTTCAATGTGACCTTCTCTACCTTGTTTTACGTGTTCTAAGAATTGATCATAAGTATCATCAATCATTCCTTGTATAAGTTCTCTTTCTGGACTTGTCATTTCTCTTGTTGGTGAACCCATATCCTTAAACTCTCCGCTTTTAAATACTTCGCTTTCAATGCCTAGCATCTCAAATAATCCTTCCATATTTGTAACTTCCATAATTACACCTATACTTCCTGTAATAGTAGTACCATTAGCTACTATATGGTCCGTACTTGATGCTAACCAATACCCTCCAGAAGCACAAACATCACCCATTGATGTTATAACTGGCTTTCCGCTATCTCTTAGTTTATCAAGCTCAATCCCTATTTCTTGAGAAGCTCCTGCTGTACCACCTGGACTATTTATGCGTAATACAACAGCCTTAACATCATCTCGAGTCTTAGCTTGCCTAATAGCAGATGATATACTTCTTACTGTACTAGGTTGAGTACCAATTAGACTACCCACGTTGCTACCAGTTATCATGCCCTCAATTTCTATAACTGCAATAGTATCTCCCGTACCAGTTTGAGCTGTTTGAGTTCTATCCCCAAAAACAGCTAAAGCCCCCATCAATACTAAAAATACTATTACAACACCCACAACTAAGTTCTTTTTCAAGATATCGCTCCTTTCTTAAAACGGCTTTTTCTATCATTAATTATTATTCGTTGAATCTGAGACGATGCTATAGTTTTTCTTATTGGAACCTCCACTATGTTCCCTAATTTAACTTCGTGGTTAATCGGTATTTCAATTAATGCCATTTGCATAAAAACTTTCCCACGTATAGGGTATGTACATCCATTAATTTTTGCATAAAGACAAACAGGCCAAAAATGAAAATACCGTAGAATTTGTTTAATAGTACCTTTTAAAATATCGAAAATACTCATAGGCTTATTAACTACATCCACTGCAAGTCCGTCATTAAATCCTACTGGAATAACTGCAATTTTGGCATTTTTAGTTAATTTATATGACCTAAAGTAACCAATCGTTTTTCCACGCTCAAGCTGTTTAATTGCTATAACTTTTGTTTTAAATACATAAGGATCAACTAATTCTATGCTGTTATCTTTCACCCCGACTGGTAATTGCCCTGAAATTAATGTACCTATCCTTACAGCATCAAGCCACATCTCTTCATAATTTAAAAAAACAGCACTATTAGCACAATGCTTAAGATTAAAGGTAAGGTTTTCCTCTACTTCTAATTTTCTTATAGCTTCTGTAAATTGTCTATACTGCTTTTTGGTATATGAGGATTTTTTCAACCCACCTTCTGCCATATGGGTATATATTCCTTCTATATGTATATTGCTATTTTCCTTTAATGTATCGCAAATTTCTTTAGTTTCTTTTAATGAAAATCCAAAACGTCCTAGTCCTGTATCTAATTTTATGTGCACTTTCACTAAATTATCATACATTACTAATTTAGATATCATTTGAGCATCCCATAATGATGTTATACTTAATGTTAACTTGTGTTTAATAGCTTCCTTTATATTTTGTTTATCAATAAGTGGACTAAAAATTAGAATGTCTCCTTTTATATTTGCTTTTCTAAGCTCCAAAGCTTCATCTAAGTAAGTTACAGCAAAAAAATCTACTCCGTTTTCACTTAAAATTTGGGCTGTTTCAACTAGTCCATGTCCATAGGCATTAGCTTTTACTACAGCTATTAATTTTGCTTTATTTGCAAGACGAAATCTAATTTGCTCTAAATTGTTTTTTATAGCATCAGAATCTATTTCTATCCATTTGTTAGATAACATATGGCTATCTAATTCCTCCTAGTTATTTTTAAGTATAGAGGTAGTACATTTCTCCAAAGAAAATAAAAAAACGGAGAATAAACCCTGTCCCATTCACCAACAAACTCAACTAGGTCGCCATTAAAGCCCTTTTTAAACCTATATAAACCATAAAGAGGATTACTCTCATCTAAATCTCCTGACACCCCTCGAAAATCATAAATTGAACAGCCTTGTTCTTTTGCCCACCTTATCATTTCCCACTGAATCAAATAGTTTGGCATAACATTACGATATTCATTACTAGATGCACCATATAAATACCAAACTTTATTTCCCAATATTAAAGCTAATGAGGCTGAGATTGTCGTACCTTCATATTCAGCAAAAAATATTTTCGCATAGTTATTTTCTATCATTTGATCCCAAATTATTTCAAAATATTCATAGCCTCTTATAAGAAACTTATCTCTTTTTGCAGTTTCTTCTAAAATAGAATAAAAAACCAGAAGGTCTTCTTTACTCTCAGCTTCTTTTATCTTTACCCCTCTTTTTTTAGCTAGTCTAATATTATAGCGTGTCTTAGAATGCATATTTTTAAGTAAATTTTCTTCTGACGGAGTAATATCAAGCCTAAAAACATAATTGGGTTGCACCCCTTCAAAATCTAATCCCGTCTCATTTTTTTTAAACGCTCTATTCATTAATATCTGTTGAAAACGACCATTTGAACTTTCTACATCTGGATCTATCTTTAAAAAAATTGCACCATGATCATCTGCCACCCTTTTAGCGCCATCAAATAAAATTTTACATAATTCTTCATTATCTATATCAACAACTGGCCCTCTAGGGGAATAAAAAATTGACCTGGCAATACCAGGAATAGGTAAATCTCTTTTTAAAATAAGTAATGCACCTCTAATTTGCTCATCTTCCTCTAAAACTAATGGTAATGGAGTCCAGCCCATAGCTTTTTTTACTTGTCCCCATTCATAAGTTTGTAGAAAGTGTCCTTTAGGATGGCTATGTATAAATTCATTAAACCTTACTCTTTCTTTTTCATCTATAATTCGTGTATTAAACATAGATTTCTCCCTTATATTTTTCTTATATAGTCTCACCAGTTTATAAAAAAATATCCAATTACCAGTATTGGTTGTTTTTGGTAATTGGATGTTAAAATTTTGATATATTTTTATATGGAGCTCTAAGTTAATTAGAGTGGTTATATTAGAAGTGATTATATACAAGACCTATTTACACAGCTTAGAAAAATACAAAGAGGATACTGCTTACAAATTAAGCATATATCCTCTTACAATATAGCCTATTTAATTTTATGCTAACCTCTTTTTTCAACTGCTGCTTTTATAAAGCCTAAGAACAATGGATGTGGTCTATTAGGTCTTGATTTATACTCAGGATGAAATTGACAGCCAACAAACCATGGATGTTCCGGCAATTCCACTATTTCGACCAAATCTCTTTTTGGATTAATTCCACTAATTTTTAAGCCTTTTTCAGTCAAAATATCTTTATAGTCATTATTAATTTCATATCTATGTCTATGTCTCTCTACTACTTCCTGTTCTTGGTAAATGTCATAAGTATAGGTATCAGGAACTAATCTACATGTATATCCCCCTAATCTCATAGTCCCTCCCTTTTTTTCTACCTTCTCCTGCTCTGGCATAAGATATATAACTGGATATGGTGTATCAGGATCAAATTCACAACTATTTGCACCCTGAAGTTTACATTTATTTCTAGCAAATTCAATAATAGCACATTGCAAACCTAAGCATATGCCAAAAAATGGCATATTGTTCTCTCTAGCATATCTTGCGGTTTCTATTTTTCCCTCAATACCTCGCTCTCCAAAGCCTCCGGGAACTAATAT
Organism: Candidatus Syntrophocurvum alkaliphilum; assembly: GCF_009734445.1. NCBI lineage: Bacteria > Bacillati > Bacillota > Clostridia > Eubacteriales > Syntrophomonadaceae > Candidatus Syntrophocurvum > Candidatus Syntrophocurvum alkaliphilum. The sequence goes on along the minus strand of NZ_CP046457.1, from coordinate 2,170,697 downwards.
CCCGTCAATATCATCTAATAATTTGTCTGGACCTTCTCGTTCTATATCCTCAGCATTTATCCACTTTATATTAATATCACTATTATAGTAAAAACCTGCATGGTTTAATGATTCCGCTATACTTAAGTAAGCATCTGGGAGCTCAACATACTTGCCGACAAGAGCTATATTCACCTGTTTGTTAATTTGTTTTATTTTATTTACTAACTCTCTCCATTCATCCATATCTGGTTCATGACATTGGAGTTCTAAGCGTTTTATAACTTCACGATCTAAGCCTTCTTCAGCAAGCATTAAAGGAACTTCATAAATCGAAGCTGCATCCCTTAATTGAATTACAGCTTCTTTGTGAACATCACAAAATAAAGCCAATTTAGCTTTTACATCTTCTGATATATAGTGTTCAGTTCTACAAACCAAAATATCTGGTTGAATACCAATGCTTCTAAGTTCTTTTACACTATGTTGGCTTGGCTTAGTCTTAAGCTCGGCAGCTGTTTTAATGTATGGTACTAACGTTACGTGTATATACATAACTTTATCTCTACCCAAATCTGCTCTAAGCTGACGAATAGCTTCCATAAAAGGTAAAGATTCAATATCTCCAACCGTTCCACCAATTTCGGTTATTATTACATCTGGATTGTACTCTCTTTCGGCCATTAACATTCTTTCTTTTGTTTCATTAGTTATATGAGGTATCACTTGGACTGTTTGCCCTAAATAATCGCCCCTACGTTCCTTGTCAAGAACTGCTTGATATATTTTGCCTGTAGTAACATTAGAATACCTAGTAAGTTTTACATCAACAAACCGTTCATAATGTCCAACATCTAAATCTGTTTCACCACCATCTTCAGTAACATATACTTCACCATGCTGATATGGACTCATAGTTCCTGGGTCTACGTTTATATAGGGATCAAATTTTTGTAAATATACTTTAAGTCCTCTGCTTTTTAGTAATCTACCTAATGATGCAGCAGTGATTCCTTTCCCCAAAGAAGAAACCACTCCCCCTGTTACAAATATATGCTTAGCCACTAACTAGCCCCTCTCTTTCCCAAAACTAATTGTTACAAACACTTGAAAATCAAAAAAAATTAAATTAAATAATCTAAAACTATAATTTGCATTTCATCACTTATATCATTTTTGCTAACTTCTAGATATGGTTTTTTAATAACTTTGTTGTATTTTTGAATAAATTTTTCTACATAGTCAATATCTAGTTTTAAATGTGGCGTTTTAAAATGCATTGGGATAACTACTTTAGGATTAATAAAATTAACTAATTCATATGCTTCATTAGCATCTATTGTATATGTACCACCTACTGGTATAAGAAGTATATCCACATTACCAATCTGAATTACTTCCTCTTTTGTCAATAGATGTCCTAGATCACCTAAATGCAAAACTTCAATATCTTCAGATGAAATTTTATATATAGTATTGAATCCTCGAGCTTGTCCTTTAACTTTATCATGATATGATTGGAAACCTTGTACTGTAATACTCATATCATCAAATTTAGAAATTCCATCTTTTCTAACAACTATAGGACTACCTTTAACTGCATAATCTGCATTATGGTCCCAATGCTCATGACTTATAGTAACTAAGTCAGACTCTAAACCATATACTGGATAACCTAATCTTTCATCAAAAGGATCAGTAGTTATTCTCTTTCCATTAGTTTGTATATAAAAAGATGCATGTCCTAACCATTCAATTTTCATTCTTTTATATTAACACTCCTATCTCACTTTATTATTATCATAGTACCAATAACCTTCACCTTGATAAACTAATCTATTATCAAGATTTAGTCTTGTATGAATTGATGTTAAGGTAAAGTCATCGACTTTACGCTCCATTTTTTTAGTTATTTCTAAAATCAAATCTCTATAAAACATGGCTTCTTTTTTCTCTCTAAGTATCTCAACTGCCCAATCTGCTTCACTTTTTTTGCTTATAATCATTCTAATCCCTCCTACATTTGTTCAGGAGCATTTACCCCTAATATATCTAGCGAATTTTTTATTGTTATTCTAGTTATATTCATTAACATCAAACGAGCATCTTGAAGCTCTTCGTTTTCACTAAGAACTCGGTGATTGTTATAAAAGCTATGAAATAAGGCTGCTAAATCTAAAACATATCTAGCAATTTTATGAGGGGCTAAAGAACGTGCTGAAGCTTCTATTTCTTCAGGAAAATCAGATATTTTTCTAAGTAAGTTTAGTTCTTCTTCCTCTTTTAATAGTTCAAAGCTTATGTTTTCTATAGGTTTTAACTTCACCCCAATATTATCAGCCTGTCTAAAAATGCTACATATTCTAGCATGAGCATACTGTACATAATAAACGGGGTTTTCCTGGCTTTGTTTTCTAGCTAATTCAAGATCAAAATCTAGATGACTATCTGGACTTCTCATTACAAAGAAAAATCTAGCTGCATCTTTACCAACTTCGTCTATTAATTCATCTAGTGTTATTAAGGTTCCTGTTCTTTTTGACATGCGAACAATTTCACCGTTGCGATAAAGTCTAACCAATTGCATTAACACAATGTCTAATTGCTCTGGATTATAGCCTACGGCCTCAACAGCTCCCTTCATTCGAGCAACATGTCCATGATGATCAGCACCCCATATATTTATTACCCAGTTAAAGCCTCTTTCAAATTTATTTATATGGTATGCAATATCAGCAGCAAAATATGTGGGTACACCATTTGCTCTAATAACAACTTCATCTTTTTCATCTCCAAATTTTGTAGACTTAAACCATAAAGCACCTTCATTGTCGTAAATATATTCTTTGCTTTTTAAGTAGCTTATAACTTCATCTATTTTTTTATTTTCATGTAATTCTTTTTCACTAAACCAGACATCATATTTAATGCCAAACTTTTCTAATGTTTCTTTTATATAGCTTATTTTCTCTTCCAGGGCAAATTCTGTTATGGATTTACGTCTAGTATCTGCATCTAATTCGACAAGCTTGTCTCCGTACATTTTTATAATATTTCGCACTGTATCTACTACGTCTTGACCAGCATACCCTTCTTCAGGAAACTTAACATCATATCCTAAAAGTTGATAGTAACGAGCCTCTAATGAATTTGTAAATATTTCTATTTGGTTTCCCGCATCATTGATATAAAATTCGCGCTCAACCTCATAGCCAGCTCTTTCTAGTACATTAGCTAAAGTATCTCCTATTGCACCACCACGCGCATTTCCCATATGCAAATTACCGGTTGGATTAGCACTAACAAATTCTACCTGTACTTTTTTTGTTTTGTTCTCATTTTTCCCATATTGTTCCCCCATATTCAATACCGTTTTAGGCACAGAATATAGCCAATTATTATTAAGGAAAAAGTTAATAAAACCTGCACCTGCTATTTCTACTTTTGCTATATGGGAATTGCTTTCAATATTAATTTTTTGTACTAAAATTTCAGCTATTTTTCGAGGTGCCATTTTAGCCTGGCGCGCTAAAAGCATTGCAACATTTACCGCAAAATCTCCATGCTCTTTGTCTCTTGGCACTTCTATTACAAATTCCGGGATTGTTTCAAAGTTTAATAGATCTTCGCTTTTAGCTGTTTTTAAAGCATTTATAATTTTGTTTGAGATTTCTCTTTTTATTTCTTGAATTGGATTCAATTTAACCCTCCTTAACTTTTAATTATATTTAAATATTTTTTGGTAAAGCTATAACTAAAGGATGGTGATAAAAATGCAACTAAATATAGGCGAAAGATCTCTATTAGCTTATTTCACAACATATTCTGATGCTTCAAAAGCTATAGATGAACTAAAACAACAGGGCTATACTGATATACAAATAAACAATATATCTAATCACCCTGATGTAAACACTTATTATAATTTAGAAAATCTTTCTTCAGCTACAAGTTATAGCACTTACCAGAATAAATCTTTGATGGGAAGCCATTTGTCAAGTAGTATGGCTGGAAATAATAGCGGTGGCAGTTATTCTTATCTTCTTACAGTTATAACTGACAAAAATAAAGCTTTAGATGCTTTTAAAATTTTAAAAAGAAATAATGCCTCCGTATAGTTACCTCAAATACACATTATAGCAATCCTTTTATTAAGGTAAAAGGATTATCTATTTAGATTTTATCTTTAATATTATAACTCGAAAAGCAAATAAACAAAATAATTCAAAAATTTTTATTTGCTCCCACTTTCTTCTTCTAGTTTCCCCATATACTTGCCAAGTAATACAAGTCATTTAAACACCTTCAGTATTGACTCTACTGAAAAAGTTATAACTATGTACTATAGCAGAGATTTCATTCTGCTATTGTCATACAATGAATGTTATCTCTGCTAATGTTTTTTATAAATATTTAATTATATAATATAATTTGCTCTCTATAGTCTTGCTGTAAATCACTTTCGAGGAAGTTTAAAAACCTTATTATCATTGTTGATGCTTCTGCTCTAGTCATGGTTTGATTAGGATTAATTCTATTATTACTATCCCCTTGAACCAATCCTATTTCACTGGCAACATAAATACTATCTTTAGCCCAATCAGGTATATGAGCATCATCATTAAAATTAGTATAGTATCCCGGTGTAGGTGCATTATGCTCAAAGCCTAATACTCTTATCAATATAACTATTGCTTGCGCTCTAGTTAGCTCACCATCTGGATCAAACCTTTCTTCAGAAACTCCATTTATAATTCCTCTATTCAGAGCTTCTCTTACATATAAATAATTACTATCTTCAGTTTGTATATCTACAAATGGTGACTCTTCAGGCTCTTCTTGACGCCTAAACCTAGTATTCTCTTCAGGATCCTCTATTTCAATATCACATGACCTTATTATTGCTCTAGTAAAATCCATCCTACTCATGGGAACATCGGGTAAGAAAAACTGTGAATCATCCTTAAATACATCTAATGAATATAATTTTTTTATATCTTCTTCTGCCCAATGCCCTCCTATATCCCTGAATTTAGGTAATATTAACCGCTCAATTTTAGGCAGTTTTTGCTTATCTAGTTCTATTTCTCCCCGAATTCTAGAATTATTATTAGGTATATTGTCGTTCATTCGTGGTAGATTGTACTCATAACGTGAAACCATTTCACTGTTAGTTACTCTCATGTGTCCACCGTCAAAAGTTGAGTGAGTTGCTTGATTATCTGAATAACGGATACTTTTACTCATACTATCTGATACACTTACATTATATGTACCATCCCATTTTACTGTTTGCCCTTCATCTTCATCATCTTCGCCTTCTATTTCCCTTTCTACATTAACAATGTAGTCTATTATCTGAGTTTCCGTTGAACCCCAAAAATTTTCATAACCTACAGTTCCACCACTAGTTTCTATTACAGCCCTACCTTCTCCTCGATTAATATCATAAGTTTTTCTAGCATTCAAAGTACCCGAATAAAAATCAGCTGCGGGACGATTATCTATAACTTCTGACTTGGAAAACTGATAATCATCTAAAACATAACGGTCTGAGCCAATATTAATGGTTTCACGCATTGTAGTAGCTTCAGTATCCGCTATAGTTTGTCCTTTATCACTATGCTCTTTATATGTAATGGTATAAGTTGCCCTTCTGTCTAAACTTGCATCTATAGATCTATCCTCTGCACTTAGATTAAAACGATAATTAATAGATTTTTCTTCACCGCGCATTCTTTCATTTTTAGTGTAAGTACCTGTCATTTTAATAGGTTCGCCAGATATGAATATAACCTCTGAATACTCATACTCATCATTAACCCCTCCGGAAAATCCTAACGGAGCTGCTACTAATGGCATTGGGATAATTATTAATCCAATTATTAAAATCAAAGCTAGAAATTTTCTCACTGCACTCTCCCTTTCAACAACTCTACTTAACAATAACAACTTTAGCCCTAAAATCATCCCTTACTACATATAAGCGGTCTGATGAATTAATCTCTTGTGGCTTTATTAAACTACCATTTTTAATAATTGCTGCTGAATCAATATTTATTCTTAAATCAGAGTTTTTAGGCATCCACTGCGATCTGTAATTACTCCAATCATTACTGTTTCTAAGAACTATATTCCAACCCACTGTTGGGTCATCTTCGATGCTAGATACTATTCCATTTGTTACCCTCTGTCTTAATAATGAATCCATATCCTTTTGTACACTTATAGCAGCTATGCGATCACCATCAGTATATACATAGCCGTACCAGTCTTTTAGTTCACCTCTATCACAATCTTCATGATGGTCTTTCGTGGAAGACATTGAATAGTCTCCACTTACAAATTCCTTCGGAGTAATAAACCTTCCATCTTCTAAATCGTAGATACTAGTATCATTATCATAAAATAGCTCTTTAGTATCAGAGAAGGATTCCCACTCGTTTTGATTTAAAATAAAGTAATCTTCTAACCAAACTCTATCCTCTATTATTTGATCTAGTCTACCTGAGTATAGATAGCGTTGACCGATATTTGAATTATTAATATCTTCATTGTAAACGTACACAATACCTGCCATTCTATCTAAACCTCGACCATCTGCTACTACTAATACATCAGAATTAGCATTCAGAGCATAGGTATCTTGCAAGCGGCCATTTCTTATAACAATACTTCCATCATTAAAAGTAAAGTTTCTATTACTGTTTAATTCAAAGGCTTGGGTATACCAATTTATATCCTTAATCTTGTCAGAAAAGGTTGATTCATATTGATTCTGTACTATCATTCTTTCAATAGACTCTCTTCCAAAAACACTGTTTGTAACCATATATACGGTTTTGCCTCTATAATACTGTAGATTGTGCTGTGGTATTTGTTCCCCTCCAATATAAATTGGGTTATTACCGTTATAAGGCACTCGCATAGTTGACCTGTGGTCTTGCCACCTGCCATTTCTAAATACTTCTACATCTTCTAACACTACTTCATCTTGAATAGCATTAGCCACATTTAATGTTCCCTTATACATATCTTGTATTAATACTGAATCACCTTCTATATTTATCCTACTGATAATTTCCGAGTCATCGGTGTCAAAATAAAGTCTAACCCTATCCCCTCTATACAAAGTGTCAATATTAACTGATTGTCCTTGCCTTTGTGCTATAGTTGCAGGTGATAAGTAATAGGTCTTTTCTTCACCATTGGCCATACGTATTTTTATTTGGTCACGGTCAATATCAGTTACTACACCATTTCGCACTTTACTGCCTGGTGCAATGTAGCCTAAATTTGCAGTCGAATATCCTTCTAAGCTATGGATTTGCCTCCCCCTTAAAGAAGCATAAACCTCTAAACCTGGTTTAAAATCACTCATTACAGCAGGAATAGTATCTATTGTATAATTAGCATTAGGCATAACATCAATTGTATAAACCTCTCCTTCATATGATTCAATATCTACTGTGTAATACATCTCACCTTCGTCAGTTACATCGGTTTCACTGTTTAAAAAATACCCTTCTACATAACCTTGATTATTAAAATTGTTTGCAATCGCTAACGTCATTGAAGGAAATACCAATAATAATGCAATAGTTAATGCCATAATTTTTTTCAACATACTCCTACCTCCTGCTTCCTATAACAGTATAACTACCTAATCTATTAAGTGATTCAGCAACACTATTTCCTAAATAAGACTGCCAATCAATAGGCTCCCAACCATCAGATTCTAGCCTATGCATTCCTACATTTTGAAGCCTGCGCATACTTGCCTTATCTTGGTCATAGTCAACCACAAAGTTAATAGGCCTTGCTAAATAATCTATACTAGAAGAATTTTGTCCCAGATAAAAATCTGCTCCTAAATCATAAACAGTTGATAAATCATTTCCTCCAGGAATATTTGCATTACCATTAAACGGAGCAACTGTAAATCTTACCCCAGCATCATCTCTATTTCGATTTTCATCAACTCTTGCAACCCTAAACGCTACCGGATTAAAACTCATACTAAAGTCATTTCCTATTATCTTAATATCTTCTGCCCTTCTGTCAGATGCTACTCTAGCTGGCATACTAACAACTACCTCACTAGCTCCAGCTAAGTCACCACGAGTAAGGTCAATTACGGTTTCAGCTCTATCATAATCCCTAGTACCAATAGTTACATTAGCAGTATTTCCGACCCTCTGCATTTCTGTATGTTCGGTTATATCTCCATCTTCATCAGGAGGTCCAACATTTCTACCCGTTTCAACTATGTTGCTTTCCATAGATGCCTTAGATGAACCATGATCACCTATAGCTTTAACCACAAACTGATATTCAGTTCGAGGTTTTAAGTCTTCATACAAATAACTACTTAATTCTGTAGTACCTATATATCTCTGCTGACCATCATCATCTACTATTACGTAGATTTCATACTCAGCAGCTTCATCTACCTTTGTCCAATTTATGCGAATAAACCTATCGGTGTTATTATAACTATCGTGAACAATTTCCGCAGTTACATCTTGAGGTATTTCCATTTCCGGCAAATCATAAGTAATATCCTCATATGTTTCACTTGCCCCATCATCAGGATTAATAACAATAATACCTGAGGTGTCTAAACGTCCGGGAGGAACTTCAACTGTTAAAGTTTCCTCATCTATAAATGTAACATTTGTTCCTTCTTCACCTTCGTCTAACTGATGATAATCAATAACATTACTACTGAAAGTTCTACCATCAAACTCATCTTCTTCTTGTGTAACTCGGTATATTACATTACCACCCGGATTTCCTTCTGCTAATGATGTTTCAGGAGCAAATATCACTCGTGCACCTTCCATAAAGCCCGTTCCTTTAAGCTTAATCTCATCTCCACCTTCAATGGAAATGTTTCTTATTCTGGTAGTTTCCGTTGGATCTCTAGGATCAACTACTGCATTAATTCTTGGGCTACTAATATATTCAAACTCACTCTCTGAAGAAATCTCACCATCTGGATTTTCTACCCGTATAGTACGTGTACCCGGACTATTTAAAGGTGATACTACCTCAATATTTTTATAATCAATAACATTTACCTGATTAGCAGGCTGTTCATCAAAGTAAACTCTAGGCCCCTCTCCTTCATACCCTTCCATACTACCTCTAAAATCTTCACCTTCTATTTTTATTACTGTACCACCAGAAGCAGGCCCTAACTGGGGAGTCACTGACGTAATCTCTGGATTAGTTTCCCCCTTGGTAAACTGTAAATATATTGGAGGTTGGGTTTCATCAGAACTAGCGATACCCCCATCATCATTTTGTACAATAACCCTAAACAATTCACCTACCCTGGCTTCGGGTACATCAGGCATTGTAAATGTTAATTGTTCAGGCAACCTATAACTTATATCATCCGGCTCTATTGTAAATAAGTCACCAACCTGAATAATCGCATTTTCTCTAAAATCTTGTCCAAAAATCGATACTACACTACTACCTTCATAGTTCATATTTAGTAACATAATATCTTCATCTTCATGCTCAGTTCTAATAGGCTCTCTACTATCCCTAGTTATATTAATTATTTCCGGATTACTATCTGGGTGCATATAAGTAAATTCATCAGTTGCCTCTCCACCATCAGGGTTTACTACCGTTACTGGGACTGTGCCGACGGTGTAGTAAGAGGACGTAGATACCGTTAGTTGGGAAGAATTTTCAAAATTAGCCTGTGGAGAAAATCCTCTTTCTACTATCAATCGGTTAGTAGCCCCTCTATCTATTTCAACACTTATCATTTCATTTCCAGGCCAATTTTGACCAGCAGAGTCTTCTAGTAAACTCAAATTAATAAAAACTTTGGTATCATCATATAAAAACTCATTATAATATTCACCTTGACCATGCTCTAGAGAAACTCTTAGTTCATCTCTGTTACTGTTATAATTTAAGGTTAAATTACCTTCTAATACAAGGTTTGATACTTGACCACCGACTATAATTCCACTATCTTCGTCATAGCGATTAGTTATATCTCCAAATTTAACCAAGGGCATACGTTGCTCTGTTTTTTCACCATCTGGAGTTAATTTGTTAAATTCGCTTTCAGCAAACTCTTGTCCATGTATATCTACATTTTGCTTTCCAATACGATTTCCCACATTAGGTATTATTTCATTTATTTGTGGGTCTAAAGAATCATAAGTAAACCTGACTTTATTCGATATACCACTATCATTATTTACAACATACACATCTACATCACCTGGAGTTGCTAAAGGCGTCTTTACACCTAAAAAGTTTTCCCCAAAGTCAACTATTTCAGCTTGCTGAGTTCCAAAATACACTTTAGGCAATACTGGTAAGACTTCTTCTTCAAAGTTAATAGTTTCATCTTCTTTTAATTCTTCTATTGTTTTACCTGAATAATCATCCCATGTATTATTATGGTTTATATCAATATAATCTCTACCTGGAACAGATCCATCTGTTGGTATGTTTTGAGTATAAAAGGGTTCATGGTAACGAAAATCAGTCCCCGTAATTTGAATATATTCTCCACCAGCAGCATTACCTTCATATTTATTTAATCTTTCTATATTAGGTTCACTACTAGGTATAACATAGCTAAAAGCATCTTCTACTAAATCACTCGCTCCTGTGCTTGGGTTAGATACAGCTACAGGAACATCTTTTTTAGGAATAGCTATACCTTGTTCTTCTAGCTCATCTTTTAGATTTCCACTATATTCAGGAACTGTTACTTCTATTTCAGTTCTGGATGTATTCACATTAATAACTTCTGCTGGTTGAGAATCAATCCAAACTTTTGTAGTAGTATCAGGGGAACCACCATCTTCAAAATTTTCACCATGAATTACTACCGTATAACCACCTGCAACTGAACCTTCTTTGGGTGCTACTTTTTCTATTCTAGGCACCGCAGTCATTCCTTTATTAAACCTGAAACCATCTTCCCATGTATCCTCAAGCATATCCGGATTTCTAACCGTAACATCATATAATCCTGGTGTGCCTAAGTCAGGAATAGTAACTAGTAATTTGTTATCATTATCGAATACTTTAGCTCTATGACCAATTATTTCGCTTCCTTCAGCCTTATATGGTGTTACCATATTAAAAAATAATTCAAAATCATCATCATTGTCTTTAATTTTAATACCTTCTTCTGATACCTCAACAAAATAGTCTTCTTGTTCTGTCCTTAACTCATAACCGTCTTCATTTTCATAAGCTCTAATAATATAATCACTAGTATAATTAGTAACTCTAACTGATATTTCATCATGTGGAACTATTTTGTAAATATTGCTTTCATCTTCATTATCCTCTCTTAAAAAAACACTTGGATAGTAATCAGATAAATTAATGTTTCCACTTTCATCTATGCTAATAATTGCATCTTCACTGTTTGAATAACTTTCTAATTGATAGCCGTCATTATATTCATTAACATCCTTGTTATTAAACAATACCTTGGATCCAATTATGCGATTTATGTTTAGCATATCTTCTAGGTTGGAAACACTTGGATCAGGTGCAAAAAAGTTTTCTCCACTAATAACAATTTTAGAGCCTATCGTCCCTTCATCTGGAGCAATAGATGTAATCACAGGGTTATCCTTAGTCGCTATATAGTAAAATGGATAGGAAACTTGTCCTCCCTCTTCTGGATGAAGATTGTGTACAGTCAATACTGTTTCTCCCACCCTACTAGGAGGAGCATCAAAAGTTATTAAACTTTCATTTACTCGCTCCGCTTCTATTAGCTCTCCCCCTATGAATACTGCTACATCATCCCAAAACCTAGAACCTTCTATACGTATTCCTTCTCTACCTTCACTTGCAGAAACAACGTTTGGATCTACAAGGTCAATAGTAGGATCCCAATCATTTTCTAACTGATAAAATCTAAGAAAATTATAGCCAGTACCATTAGAAGCTAATTGATTCGACCTTCTTTTATAATTAGAAACTTCTATATCAACATCTTCATCAACTTCTTCAGGCTTAATACTTATTCCCTCGGGTAAAGTAATGAAAATTCTATCTCCCATTTCGTTACCTGGGTGACCATTAACTAAAAAATCTCCATTAAATACTTCTAAGTTTGCTTCTTCAATTATCTCATCATTAACCATTACAACATTATTTTCGCGTTTAATAGTTATTGAATCACCTAGTTTTACTTCGGGATATAAAACTTTTTCTGCATCATCATCCCTATATCGAGTAACCATAAAATCTTCGCCTTCGATAGCTAGTACTATATCATTTTTTGTTTCATAACCATCAACAATTTCACTAACTACTTGTATCCTATCTGGAACTACCTCATTTATTGTTGGAATTATTGAACTTTCAGTAAAGTAAAATCCATCCTCTACAACAACTTCTTCAGTAAAGCTAACTTCTCTATCATTATCTTTATCAACAATTATTGTTTCTATATGTAATCTTACATCTTGGTATCCTATGTAATCAGATGAAACTGTTGGTAATGTTAAGTTTAAAACATCACGATTACTTGAAAAGAATAAGTTATCTTTATCTATAAACATAGCTTTTGGACCAACATATGCTGTTATTTCTCTATAAACTTCTCCCTTAATTGTATCTTCTTCTGATATTCTATAAGAACCTTCACCATAATTTATTTTTAATAATTCTTCATCATCAGTAACCTTTATGTTCTCACGATCAAACTTATCCCCTCTTCCTACAGGGCATTCTTCATCTAAATATAAATCTTTCTCAATTGTTAAACTGTCTATGTTATGATATTCCTCAAAGTTTCTACCTTCTATAGTAATTCTATTTTGTATTTCATTAGGTCCATTATCCGGACTAATGTTTATTATTTCAGCTGCATCCTCAGCCTCAATAACAACAAAAGGTTGCTGAACTTCTAGCTGCCTTGTTATTCTGTCTCTTAAATCTTCATTTGGGTCTACATCTTTCATATAATTGGTTAAAACCACATTATATTGTCCTGAGCTTAAATCCGGAACAACCACTTGTAATCTTTTTCTTTCATCATTCCAGTCATGAGGTGTTGCCATGTGTTCTAATTCATATCTACCTTCGATATCACGAAGAAAAAACACACTACTTCTCTCAAGACCTTCGCCCGTAAATGTAACAATTGTTCTGTCCCTTACTCCACTACTTGGAGTCATAATAAGATCATCTACCTGCCAATCTTGTATTAGGCGAAATTGATTAGCATATCTACGTTCATATACTAGTGAAGGTTCTTCCTCACCATCTGATTCTACTGATAAAATAATATCACTAAAGCCAAATTTATCTTCACTTATTTTTATGCTAGCTTTTTCATCTTTTCTACCTTCTTCTACTTCAAAGTCACTCATGTCTCTTATTCTAATATCTCCTCTATCTAAACCACTCCCCTTAAGAACCACTCGTGCTTCATCTTCTTCATATTTAATAATTCTATTATCAACCCCTGTAATACGACCTGGGATTTCCTCAAATTTAATAGTTTCTCCATTTATGATAAATCCTTTTGAAAGGTCTGCTTCATCTAAATCATTTCCATCTAACCAAAACTGAAGTCTATTCTCAGTATTAGTTCTCCGTGTTCCAATATCTCTGCCTAACGCATTATCTAAGCCACTTTGATCTTGTATAATAACATCAACATTTTGTAGATTAGAACCTGTTATAGTAAGTACAGCATCTATTGACTCAGGAGGTACAGAATTATCATAGTTTTCTCTGATTTCAATTTTAGTTACTTCAGGAGTAGTTTGTTCATCTGCATTCACAATATTTAATGGCATAATTGTTAAAGAAAATACCATTAATGTCATTATTGATAGAAATTTGTAATATCTCCTTCTCCTCATCCAACTCTCCCCCCTATTCCACAACTACAAATATTCCAGGCTTAGTGTTTTGTATTGTTACGTTTTGGTCTAGTCTGTTTATGGTAAATGGTACTTCGTACCAGCTTCTTAGCATTTCGTCGTATCTTAGGACTTTTATTTTTTCTCCGTCACTGTTTTGGTAGGGGATTCTTAGGTCTATTCTGTCTGTTCTGAAGTTTTCTCCACCTACTTCTATGAAGTCGGATTTTAAATCTTGGTTTCTTAGGTGGCTTCTTAAGTTTTGGGTTACTGATGCTGGGGCTCGGCCCAGTCTTATTTCTATGTCATCTCTTCTTTCAGTTGTGCTTAAAGTTACTCCATGGAGGGTAACATCTGCCCACTGGGATAGGGTTTCTAGTTCTCTTGTTCTATCTCCCCTATATCCTTCATAGGTTATTTTCCTGCTTCTTACATTTGGTCCCATTAGGTCATCTAGGTCTAGTTCGATATAGTTTCTATTGCTGTACCTAGAAGATAGTTCTATAGTGTCTTCACTTCTTTTTACTGTTTCAATTACTTCCATATTGCGGTCTGAGTATTTTACTCTTTCACCATCTCTAGGTGGGGGTAGTTCAGATGATTTTACCACACTGAATTGACCGTAGAGGGTTTGCTCGTAATCATCGTGGTTAGTTACTAGTATGTCATAGGTGCCTGGTTCTAGCCTATCTCTACCAGTTGGAAGATATACTTTTAGGAAATCATCTTTTACTCTTACTTTATCAGCCCTTGTATCACCGAAGTAAACTTGTACTGTATCTTCATAGAAATAGTCGCCTCTTATTTCTATATAAAAATCAGATGAATAGTCCTCGCCTACACTGCCCACAGAAACACCTGTAACCATAGGCACAGCCATCATGGTAAATGGCCATCTGGTTTCTTCATTACCTTTGCTGTCAGCGTATTCTACTATGTTGCTTCGAATGGTTGCTTCATAGGTGGTTTGTGGTCTAAGTGGTCTAACTGGTATAAACAGATATGTTTTATCGTCTTCTCGATTAAATATATAGTTTTCTACAAACTCATCGAGCTCTTCTTCATCTTCATTTTGCAAGATGCGCATATGGTTTATAATATCAGCATCTATCATATTAGCTTGAGAGCCACCTTCTGAGTAAACTGTTGATGTACCGATACGGTTTATAAAGTTATTATTTAGTTGTAGTTGTTCATCGGGGTCATCAAAGGTTAGTCTCAGGAAGTAGCGAGTTGCATCACCTAGTTCATCTATTTCTACAGGAAATAAGTCATCACTACTAAACCATTTGTCTTCACCATATGGTGTTTTGTCAGTAATTCTTGGGTATCCGACTTCTATTATTACTTCAATGGGATATGAATCAACCGGTCTAATAGCATCTTTTATAGCGGTATTTTTAACAATCACGTAAAGGTCTAAGTCCTCGGATATAGAGGGATCAGCTGTTCCATTGATTATTATTTCTAGTTCCCCATCATTTAGTCTTTCCACTTCATATTCTAACCCCTCAGGTAAGCCTTCGATTTTTGCTTCATCATTATTATAGTAGTAAATTTTTATATCATAATTTTTCAAGTAGTTATTTTCACCGTTTTCTTCTTCATCCTCGTCTTCAGCTTTTTTTAAAGTTGAATTAGTAAGCCTTATTTTCCAGCTATTATTATCCTCATCCACTATTTTATTTTGAGGCCCTAGCATGGAAACAACGTTGTCTTCTGCATAAGCAGATATTCTGGTATAGTCATAGTCTTCAAAAAGCTCATAGGTAGCTTGAGCTTTACCTAGTATAAAGCTTTTATCTAAATCTAGTTTTTCATTATTATCTTTTTGTCCTACAAATAATGTAGTTTTTATTTCATCATCACTAGTTATAACTGGTACATTTTCAGCACTTTCGTCTAATTCTATAATTGCTTTAAAGGATTCAGTTTTGTTTTCTTCATTTGCTACTCCTTTTAATAGAGCCAATATATTATCATTTAAGTCACTTAACCAAATCGGGTCCTCTAGTCCCATCCTTGCATCTATGAGGTTATCTTCACCCTCATTAAAATAAAGCTCAATTAACTTCATCCCATGTACTTCTACACCGGGATCAATCAGCACATCTAAATACCAATCATTACTGGCACCTTCAAAATCTACTTTATAAGTAGTTGCAACCTCTATTGCAAAGTAAAGCTTTTCTTCCTCATTTAATTCTTCTTTTTCTATTTGTTCAGCTTTGATTATATCTATTTCTAAAACCTCTTCTATAGGGAAGTCTTCGTCTAGGATAACTTCATCTACATCATCTTCATGCAAGGCATATTCAAGAGCCTCTATGTTTTCTACAGTTGCGATACCTTCATCATATGTATACCCATCAGGTTCACTATTCTCCCCTGCACCAACAAATGCCACACCAAAACTGCTGTGGATTAAACCAGTTATTAATATTATCGCTATATATTTAAAAACACCGTTTTTCAACTTCCTCATCCTCACATCTCCCACAAAAAAAGATATAGCTTTACTCTTTTTATATCGACAATAATTGTCTAAAACTTTATATTTATTTCCTTAGTAAGAAAGTCTTTCTAGATTGAATTTCTTTGTTTTATAATTTTATACAATGAGTTTCTTTTTTCTACATCGTTTTTGTAACTAGACTTTACTGACAAGTGAACTCTCTATTGTGGTTAAGTTTGATATAGAAAGCTTTAAAAACAAAGGGTTTGGACTTAATCATTTTTGTTTAGCCCAAAACCTTGTCTTACTCATTTTCCTCTTCATCATTATCTATTTTGTAATCCGCATAAATAGCTCTAATTTCCTCAAATGCATCTTCAAATGCTACTACTGCCAAGGGGTCAAGAAGTGTACCTGTAGTGCGTTTTACTTGTTTTAAAGCTTCATCTAACTCTACTCTTTCTTCTTCAGGACATAGGAAAGTCATGGCATCAAATATATCTGCTACCGCTATAATCCTAGCTATGAATGGTATGTCTGTCATTTTAAGTCCTTCTGGATAGCCAGTGCCATTATATCTTTCATGGTGGTATAGTATGCCATGCCTTATTTCTTCCCACTGCCAACCTTCCGGTAAACAGGCAGCACCATTAACTGTGTGCTGCTCAATAGGATCTAATTTGTATTCATCTTCATCTTTTATTAACCTTATATCCGGTAAGTTTATTCTGCCTATATCATGGAGTAGAGCTGCATAGTATAGGTTTTTTAGTTCTTCATCTGTCATAGCTAGTTTTTCCCCAATTTCATAGGAAACTAAAGCAACTCTTTCTGAGTGACCTGCAAATATTTTATTTTTACTTTCTACTGCAGTGATTAATGATCTTATAATATTAGCATTAAACTCTGCATCTGATTTTTTTTCTTTGTTAGCATTTATTAAAACAGCTAACTGTTTGCAAAATTTATCAAGAATCTCTACACTTCTCCATTTAAATACTTCTTTTTTGTTTAAACCACCACAAAAACCAATAGTTTCACCTGCTAATTTTATCGGTACTAAAACCAATGATTTCATACCTTCTTCATTTAGTAAGTTTTTTTCTAGTCTCTCTTCCTTATTTATATCAACAATTAAAATCGCCTTAGAATCATTTAATAAAGGTGATAGTGATTTTCTTAGTAATTCAGGAGCTATTTTTACATCTGATGATATACATACTTTCTCATTTTCATTTGATATATAAAATGCTAAATCTGTTTTTATCAATGACTTGACCATAAGAGTAACTTCATTCATATCATAAGGTTTGGTGTTACTTAGGTTAAGCTCTTTACTTATTTTAGACAAACGGTATAAATCATGAAGCTGTTCAAGCCTTTTTTCATTAAGAGAAAATAATGATGTTATAACTAATCCTGCAATAAAGAATAATATTGCATAAACCCAATCTGGTATCTGTAAAGTGGTTCCAATAATTATAACTATAAGTACTGTAGTTATAGTTGCTCCAATAAGTACCGGTGATTTTAATTTCATTGATATTCCTCGCTTTCTTTTTTAGGAAACTATATTTTTCTAATATTCTTCGTTATAACTCATTTTCCTATTAAAACTTTATTATTATGGGATTATTTTCATCTATATTTCTTAAATAAATTCATTTCTATAGTTAAAACTAAAAATAGTATAAATCCTCTATAAAATTCTAGGAGGAAAGGTCATGGATGAAAAAAATGTAAACCTATTAATGTTTAGTGGCGATTACGATAAAGCTCTTGCAGCTTTAATTATTGCTAATGGAGCGCGTGAATTAAATGCTTCTGTCACAGTATTTTTTGCTTTTTGGGGTCTTTTATTAGTTAGAGATCCAGAACAGCTTTCTGATGAAGAAAAAACGGCTTTTGAAAAAATGTTTTCAACAATGACCCCTAAAGGAGCTGAGGCTTTACCACTTTCAAAAATGAATATGGCAGGATTAGGTAAACATATGCTTCTTGATATGATGGATGATAAAAAAACTCCTCACCTTACTGATTTTTTAGATGGAGCAAGAAAAAAAGGAGTAAAATTCTATGTTTGTCAGTTATCTATGGAGATAATGGGTTTTAAAAAGGAGGAACTACTACCTGAAGTGAAAATTGTAGATGTTAAAGAATACTTAGAAGATGCTATGAATGCAGATATGCAGTTGTTCATTTAGTACGTTGAGATGTAAGTAATCAAGTAACACAAAAGTTTAACAAAATAAAAAATGTCAAAAAGCCTATTAGTTTAAAGCTGATAGGCTTTTTTGTGTCAAAATTTTTTTATATTCATAGTATATATAAAACGCTTAATAAGGGTGTGTTTATCATAGGTAATAAGTTTAATTACAAAGCTTTTCGTAAAAACATAATAGGAATTAAAGAAAAGGTTCCTACTCTTAATGGTCGTAATGTACGCTATATTAATTTTGATAATGCTGCTAGTACTCCGGGTTTAAATTCAGTTTACGAACAGCTAAAGGATTTTCTAGCTTGGTACTCAGGTGTTCATCGTGGAACAGGTATTAAATCATTAATAGCCTCTAAAGCCTATGATGATGCTCACGAAATAATAGGAAATTTTGTAAAGGCAGATTTAGATAAAAATACAGTCATTATAGTCAAAAATACTACCGAAGCTATTAATAAGTTATCTTATAGACTGGACTTAAAACCTACAGATGTAGTTATTACTACCTTAATGGAACATCATTCCAATGATTTACCTTGGCGAGATAAAGCTAATGTTGTATATGTAGGTTTAGATAATTTAGGTAGGTTAAACTTAGAGGATTTGGAAAAAAAACTTAAGTCCTATTATCCACGAGTCAAACTATTAGCTATATGCGGGGCTTCAAATGTTACAGGGCATATTAATGATATCCATAAAATAGCTAAAATAGCACACCAGTACAAGGCTGAAATTCTTGTTGATGGTGCTCAGTTAGTACCCCATAAGCCAGTAGATATTAAACCAAATTCTCATCCAGAACATATAGATTATATAGCTTTTTCAAGTCATAAAATGTATGTTCCTTATGGTATTGGTGTTTTAATAGGAAAAAAAGAAACTTTCTTAAAAGGTTCCCCCGAATTTTCCGGAGGAGGTACGGTAAGCTTTGTTACGGAAAATAATGTAACCTGGGCTAATCTACCTGATAAGGAGGAAGCTGGCTCTCCTAATGTATTTGGTACTATAGCTTTAGCTGAGACTATTAAATATTTACAAAAAATGAATATGAAAGAAATAGAGCAATATGAAAACGAACTATGTAAATATGCTATTAAAGAACTATCTAAGATAAAAAATGTAACCGTTTACGGTTCCTTTCCTAGAGTTGGAGTAATAACTTTTAATATAAAAGGATTACCACATAGCTTAGTCGGTGCTGTGTTATGTTATGAAGGAGGTATGGGTGTTAGAACAGGATGTTTCTGTGCTCAGCCTTATGTACGAAATTTGCTTAATGTTGATATGAGTAAATACGAAGGTAAGGAAAACACCCCTTCTGCATTACTGCCTGGGATGGTAAGAATAAGTCTTGCTGCATATAATTCAAAATCTGAAATAGACTATCTATTAAAACTAGTTAAACAAATTGCCAACAACAGAACTCAGTATAATAGAGACTACGTTTTCTCTAAAAAATTAGGCTCATATATACCTAGGTTTAGAACCAAGGGATTTGATATTAATAAATTTTATAATTTAATGTAAATATAGGGCGAATAAACGGACACTCTTATTGGTGTTCGTTTATTTACATATACATAAATTCTCCTTATTTTTAGAATACTATGTTTTAGATATTTGTAAATAAGGAGGAAACATATAATGAAAAAGTTATCTCAGAGTGAGATGATTTCTTTAAGAGAAATGCTTCAAGTTGAAACCAATACTCTTGCTTCTATGAAAGCTATGCAAGAAGCAGCTTCTGATGAACAACTTCAAAGAGTCATGGAAGCAGGTGTTTTAGCTGCTGAAGGAAGAATTAAGGGACTACAGCAATTTATTAGTGAAAATAGGGTCATAGAAACAGAGGGGGTGCATTAAATGTCATTAATAGGTTCAATGATGGGTGATAGCAAAGGAATGAATGACCAAGCTATAGCTAATAATTTAATTTTTGGCTCAAAAGGTATGGCATCTGCATATTTGGCTGTTACTTTAGAGTCTTCAACACCGGAGTTAAAAGCTATGTTTGCTGCTAGGTTAAATCAAATTATTGCAGGACATACTGCATTAGTTGATTTAGCTGTTACCAAAGGATGGTACAAGCCTTATGACATGCCGGAGCAACAGCTTTTTGAAACATATAAACAGTCTGAGTCTATGATGGAAGCATCTAGATAAACTTTATACTTTATATAGCCAAGAACTCGTGTTATTATATTTGGGTTCTTGGTTTTTTTTGTCCTTAATTTTACACCTAACGTTAATTATCAAACCCTCATAATATGTCCATAATTCTGGTATAATATAACCTATTATAATTTAGAAAGGAACGATTAATTTGAACAAAAACCCTATAGTAAATATTGAAACTGCTAATGGTAACATTAAAATTGAACTATTTCCGGAGATAGCTCCTAATACCGTAAATAACTTTATTTCCTTAATTAACAAAGGTTTTTATGATGGGCTAATTTTCCATCGAGTTATTCCTAGTTTTGTAATCCAAGGAGGTTGCCCTGAAGGTCAAGGTACAGGCGGACCTGGTTATAGAATTAAAGGAGAATTTGCAAGCAATGGATTCCCAAACAATTTAGCTCATGATCGAGGTGTTATATCAATGGCTAGAGCTCAAGCACCTGACTCAGCTGGTTCGCAATTTTTTATCATACATCAAAAAGCACCGCATTTAGATGGGAATTATGCGGCTTTTGGTAAAGTAGTAGAAGGAATGGAAGAAGTAGATAGAATCATATCAGTTAAAAGAGATTTCCGCGATAAACCTGAAACTGATCAGATTATGAAAAAGGTTACAGTTGAGACTTTTGGAGTAGATTATTCGGAAGTAGAAAAGCTCTAGTATACCAAGACTGGTTGTTATCTGGGAGGGTTTATATATGCAACCTGTTTTTAATAATGCTAATGTTGAAAAAAAGCCCTATTCTGCTTGGAGCGCACGAATTGTTCAACATCCACTATTCACAAAGTTTATCATCACATTAATCCTTATAAATGCAGTAGTAATTGGTTTGGAAACATACCCAGATATATTCACAGCATATAAAGGGTACTTTATTATTGCTGAAAGTATATTTTTATGGGTTTTTACTATAGAAATAATTTTGCGTTTATTAGCAACAGATAAATGGTATAACTTTTTTAAAGACGGATGGAACGTATTTGATTTTATAATTGTTGCTAGTGCCCATATTCTTGTTAGTGGACATTTTGTATCAATATTACGTATTATTCGTGTCTTCAGAATTTTAAGAGCTATATCTGTGATACCCTCTTTACAAAGGTTAGTAACTGCTTTAATTAAAACAATACCAGCTTTAGGCAATATTTTGCTTTTAATGGGATTAATTTTTTATGTGTTTGCAGTTATGGGTACAATACTGTTTGCTGAAGTTGCACCAGAATACTTTGGAACTTTAGGGACATCTCTACTTGCTTTATTTCAAGTTGTTACACTTGAATCTTGGGCTAGTGCAGTTATGAGGCCTATTTTAGTTGAATTGCCATGGGCATGGATATATTTTGTAGCTTTTATTTTAATAGGTACATTTATTGTCATAAACCTATTTATCGGAGTAATTGTTACTAACTTCCAAGAAATTGTGGTAGAAACTAAAGTAAACAAAGAAGAGGATGAAGAAGAAGATGCCCAAACAGAATTAGAAAGACTATCAAATGAAATTGCTGAATTAAAAGCTGTTATAATTTCGCTACAGGAAGAAAAAGGGGTTTCACAGAAAAACAATTGATAATTTCAAAAATTTTGCAGAATCTAACTAACCCAAGGATGAATTAAATATAATACCACCCTTGGGTTAGTTTATATTTATGTTAGATAAGTCTTAAAACACCTAGTACAATTAAGAGAATTGCTAGAACCCTAACAATTATAGTCATATATTTTATACCTATTCTTTTATAAAACCCCCATGTTGCTAGGGGATAAAGTAAGAAAACAGCCCCAAAAAAAATTATAATAAAAGGAAATATATCTACTTGAAACCCGACCGTATTAAGCGCAATTAAAAACAGGAAAAAAATTATACCTGCTATTCCAATTTTAACAAAATTTTTTGAGCTTATATTATTAAACTCTGCAAATTCTTGAATTTTGTCTGCACATTCATCTGAGCAAGATACTGTTTGCATTTGTTTTAACTCACCATTAACAAGTATTGATGTATTCACCTCATTTGAACTGTCTTTTTTCCTACAATACAAACACCTAGAAATTTCAAACACCTCCACTGCTATGTCATCTAATATAATTATATTTTTGGTAAACCAAATAAAACTTTACTTTATTTCATAAGCTAATTCAACTCTATCGATAAAAGTTTATCCTAATATATTTGAATAATAAAAAAAGTAATATTATTATTCTCTGTTCTACTATACATAAAAAACAATATCGAAAGATAAAATATACCTGAGGTGATTAAAGTTGAAATTAGAATTTGAACGCAATTTAGCAACCTGGGATAGAGGGTTAAGGTTAATCTTAGCTGCAATTCTATTTGTTATCCCTACCATTGCAGTTGTAGGACCAACTTTAACTACAATCTTATATGTTTTAGCCATTATTAATATAGTTGAAGCTGTTATAGGATATTGAGTAATATATGATCTATTAGGTTGGTCAACCTATGATAGAGAATAGTCAATTTAGGACGGGATTTTCCCGTCCTTTGCTATTTCTTTTTTATCTTTGCCCATGTATCTCTTAAAGAGACAATCCTATTGAAAACAAGGTTTTCATTGGTTGATTCTTGGTCTACTGTAAAATATCCTTGTCTAAGAAATTGAAAACGAGTTTCAGGTTCTACCTCTTGTAAAGACGGCTCTACTTTTGCAGTAGCTAATATCTCTAATGAATTAGGATTTATTTTTGATTTAAAATCTAAACCTTCTTCATCATTATCTGGGTTTTCTTGTGTAAATAAGTGGTCATATAAGCACACTTTTGCATCTACTGCATGACTAGCACATACCCAATGAAGGGTTCCTTTCACTTTTCGACCTGCAGTAGGCCCACCACTTTTGGAGTCTGGGTCATAGGTACAGCGAATCTCAACAATTTCACCTGAACTATCTTTAATAACCTCTTCACATTTAATTATATATGCCCCTTTAAGTCTTACCTCTTTATCTGGTGCTAAACGAAAGAATTTTTTTGGTGGATCTTCCATAAAGTCTTCTTGTTCAATATATATTTCTCTAGAAAAAGGTAAAGTTCTAGAGCCCATTTCCGGGTTCTCTGGATTGTTAGTAATTTCAACCCACTCTACCTTACCTTCTGGATAGTTTTCAATTACCAGTTTAATAGGCCTAAGTACCGCCATAACTCTTGCAGCATTTGCATTTAAATCTTCTCTTATACAATGCTCAAGCAGTGCAATGTCTACCATATTATCACTTTTAGCCACACCAATTCTATCACAGAAATCTCTAATAGACTCCGGGGTATAACCTCGCCTTCTAAGACCAGATATAGTTGGCATACGCGGGTCGTCCCAACCAGCTACATACCCTTCTTCTACTAGCTGGCGCAGCTTGCGCTTGCTCATGACAGTATATGTTAAGTTTAGCCTTGCAAACTCTATTTGTTGAGGTCTTCCTTTTACTCCCTCAACTTTGCTATAATCTATGTTATCTAAAAACCAATCATAAAGTGGTCTATGGTCTGCAAATTCAAGAGTACATATAGAGTGAGTAATATTTTCTAAAGCATCCGATAGTGGATGGGCATAATCATACATAGGATAAATACACCACTCATCCCCAGTTTTATGATGAGTTGCCCTTAGTACTCTATAAAGAACTGGATCTCTCATATTTAAGTTGCCAGAAGCCATATCTATCTTGGCTCGTAACACTTTAGATCCATCAGGAAATTCCCCATTTTTCATACGTTCAAATAAATCTAGGTTTTCTTCAACAGAACGGTCACGATATGGACTGTTTTTTCCGGGCTCAGTTAATGTTCCCCGATATTCTCGTATTTCATCAGGATCTAGGTCACAAACATAGGCTTTTCCATCTTTAATAAGTTGAACTGCAAATTGATAAAAGTGCTCAAAGTAATCAGAGGCATAATACAGCCTGTCTTCCCAATCAAAGCCCAACCATTTAACATCACGCTTTATAGAATCTACATATTCAATATCTTCTTTGCTGGGATTAGTGTCATCAAACCTGAGGTTACACAGCCCTTCATTCCTCAATGCTAGGCCAAAGTTTAGGCAGATGGATTTGGCATGGCCAATATGTAAATATCCATTTGGTTCGGGAGGAAACCTTGTATGAACTCTACCCTCATTTTTATTATTTTTTATATCTTCGGTAATAATGTTTTGAATAAAGTTTGTTGGTAATCCTAATTCACTCATATAAAAGTTCTCCTTTATAAAAAATTATCCAATATAATTATTAACATTAAAAACCTTAATTATTAACTATAAGGCATAAGTTACTTTAATAAAATATTTTACCATTTAATTTTTACTTTGAATGATAAATTTAATATAAAACCTTATTAATTAATAGACACAGACTTCACTGACTAAAGTGATTAACACAGACCTTGATATTCTTTAATTATTCTATTGGTATCTTTAGATGACATAATTGATGACATTACTGCTATGCCATCAGCACCAGCATTTATTACCTCTTTTGCATTTTGAGGTGTAATTCCACCTATTGCTATTACCGGTATATTTACTTTTGCTTTAATATTACGTATGAATTCAAGGCCTTTTGGTTCTAAATCTTTTTTACTATCTGTTTTATAAACATGCCCTGCTAATAGGTAATCTGCACCATTATTTTCCGCTATAATTGCTTCTTCTACACTATGTATAGAAACCCCTTTAGTTCTCGGGAAATGTTTAGAGGCATTTATAAAGTCTTTAAAACTAGAATGATAACCGTCAGCTTTAGATTTTATAGCTACATCAAGGTTGTTATTAACAATTAATAATGCGTTATTTTTTTCGGTTACCTTCTTGATTTCCATGGTAATTGGGTAAAGCTCCTCAAAGTTTAAATCCTTTTCCCTTAGTATTACTGCATTCGCTCCTGCTTCAACTGATTTTTTTACCACATTTAATAAATTATCCTCTTTTATTAGATGTCTATTAGTTACTAGGTAAAGCATCATTCTTTAATCCTCTCTTAAAATGTTAACACTTTTACCTTCCATAACTTTGTTCATATTACGCATAGAGCACATTTTTCCACACATCGTACAGCTATCACTATGTTCAGGCATTGATTCTTCTCTATACCTCCTAGCTTTTGCAGGGTCTATGGCTAATTCAAACATTCTTTCCCAGTCTAGTTGCTGCCTAGCCTTACTCATTTCATAATCCCATTCTTTAGCCCCTTTAACATTTTTAGCAATATCACCCGCATGAGCTGCTATTTTCGATGCTATAATTCCTTCTTTCATATCTTCTAGGTTGGGAAGTCTTAAGTGTTCGGCAGGAGTTACATAGCATAAAAAGTCCGCACCATGACTAGCCGCAATAGCTCCACCAATTGCACTTGTAATGTGATCATAACCAGGTGCTACATCAGTTACTAATGGCCCTAATACATAAAAAGGAGCTCCATGACATAATTTTTTCTCGATAACCATATTGGCTTCTATTTCATTTATAGCCATATGCCCCGGCCCTTCAATCATTACCTGTACATTTCTCTCCCACGCCCTTTTAGTTAACTCACCTAGAATCATTAGTTCTTTTATTTGGCTAGCATCAGTAGAATCATTTATACTTCCGGGTCTACAGGCATCTCCAAGGCTTAAGGTTAAATCGTATTTTTCACATATATCTAATAGTTTGTCGTAGTGTTCAAAGAATGGATTTTCTTTATTATTTAGCTCCATCCATGCATACATTAGTGCTCCACCCCTAGAAACTATGTTTGTTAAACGTGAGTTTCTTTTAAACACTTCTGCTGTTTCTTTGTTTATGCCCGCATGTATAGTAACAAAATCAACTCCATCCTGAGCATGTTTTTCAACTACATCTAAAAATTCTTCTGATTTTATTTCACTTAGTTCTTTATCATAAAACCCTATCGCATCATATACAGGAACAGTGCCAATCATAGCTGGTGACATTGCAATTACTCTTTGCCTAAATTCTTCGGTTTTACCATATGAGCTTAAATCCATTATTGCTTCAACCTTCATATCTAAAGCCACTTGTACTTTTTCTAATTCAGCTTCAATGTTAGGACAGTCTTTAGAAATTCCTAAATTTACATTTATTTTGGTTTTCATACCTTTCCCTATCCCTTCTGGGTCAAGGTTTTTATGGTTTTTATTAGCTGGTACAATAACTGTTCCTTTAGCCACTAACTCAAGCAAATCTAAAACATTCATTTGCTCCTTTTTCGCCACTATCTCCATCTCTTTAGTAACTATACCTTTTCGAGCCGCATCCATCTGTGTCGTATACATTTTTACTCATTCTCCTTTTTTTGTTTAATATTTCTAGGTTATTTATTCTAAAAACACTATTTATCACTTTCTACATTACTTATATTTGAATGATAATTATTAATTTTTAATTCTCAATTTTTAATTATGGTAGGGAAACAAAGTTTCCCAATTTTTATAATAAAAAAGGAAACGTTAGTTTCCTAACAATAATTAAGAATTTAAAATTGATTCTGCTACAAAAAGTAACTACAACAAGCTTAAGGCTGAGCAAACATGTTTATCTAAGTCCCGAATAGCAAGGCGTGGTGCATAGATCACGGCTAAGTATAAATAAAAAATCATTTTAGATAATAAGTGCTAAGCTAAAATGGAGGTAAAGACCGATGAGTGGCGTGATAAACATGTTTGCTCAGCCGATTCCATAGTCTAAGTTTAGCTTTTTGCAGTGGAATCAAAATTTAAAATTCAAAATTAAAACATCTTGCTTTATCCAAAACTTATTGGCTTTTTTAAAAGTTTTTTTCTATAAATAAAAAACTGCTTCCCTACGTAATTTGCATCCAATTTTTGAATACTGGTTGAAAACCTCTTTCTCTTATAGCATCTCTTATCTCATCAACACTACGTGTATCACTTATTTCAAATTGTCCATCTCCATCAATACAGCTACTGTGACCACCTACTTCGGTTGATACGCCTGCAGACATTTTGGTTACTCCTAAAGGAATTAGATGGTTTCGTAGCTCTTGTTTTTCCCTTGTAGATATAGTAATCCCTAAATACGGCATAAATATCTTAAGAGCTAACATTATCTGTACCAAATCCTTATCACTAACATGTACTACCTGCTCAAAGCTACCCTTATGTGGTCTTAAGCGTGGTAGTGATACACTAGTTTCTACATCCATATATGTACTTTGTAAATAATTTGCATGTAAACCTGTAGTAAAGGCTTCTTTTCTCCAATCATTTAAGCCTAATAATGCTCCAATGTTTACACTTCGTATCTTTGCTTTACAAGCCCTTTCAGGAGCATCTAGTCGGAAGTGATAGTCTTTTTTAGGACCGGAAATATGTACCTGGTCATAGATTTTTTCATTATATACTTCTTGGTATATAGTTAACCCGTCTACCCCGGCATCTATTAGCTGTTTGTATTCTTCTTCTGTTAGTGGATAAATTTCTATAGAAATAGAGTCAAAGTATTTTTTTAATATTTTTACAGCTTCAGTAATATATGAAACAGGAGTATCCTTTCTAGATTCACCTGTTAAAACAAGAATGTGTTTTAGCCCAGTAGCAGATATAGTTTTAGCTTCTTTATCTATTTCTTCCAACGAAAGTTTATGTCTACTTATGTTATTAGCAACACTAAAAGTGCAATAAGAGCAATGGTTTGTACAATGATTAGCTAAATACATTGGCGTATATAGCAAAACAGTTTTCCCAAAGTGTTGTAATGATGCCTGATGGGCTCTTCTAGCCATATCTTCTAAGTAGTTAGCTGCTAAAGGTGACAATAGTGCTAAAAACTCTAGTTCACTTATCTTACTCTTACTAATAGTTCTTAAAATATCTGCTTCTGTAAGGTTTTTAAAAAAAGCCTCATGCTCTATGTTTTTATAGTTCGAATAATACTCGTAAAAACTCATTATAAATCCCCTTCATGTAAAAAACCTGTTAATGGTGATGATGCACTTGCATAAACTTTTTCTGGTCCTGTTTTAGCTAAATACGCCATTCTACCAGCCTTTACTGCTAGTGCAAACGCCTCTCCCATATTTACTGGGTCTTGTGCTGTAGCAATAGCTGTATTAACTAAAACTGCAGCGGCTCCCATTTCCATGGCCTCAGCCGCTTCAGATGGCTTACCAATACCTGCATCTACAATAATAGGTAAATCTATTTCATCTATCATTATTTGCACTAATTCCTTAGTCCTAATTCCTCGATTACTGCCAATCGGTGCTCCTAACGGCATAACTGCGGCTGCTCCTGCATCTGCCATTCTTTGAGCTGCCTTCAAATCTGGGCTCATATAAGGTAGTACCACAAACCCTTCTTTAGCTAGTATTTCTGTAGCTTTTGTGGTTTCGTAGTTATCTGGAAGCAAGTACTTATTATCAGAAATAACCTCAATCTTCACCCAATCACCACAGCCCATAGCTCGTGCTAAACGTGCTATGCGCACAGCTTCTTCTGCATTTCTTGCTCCTGAGGTATTAGGGAGTAATATGCATTCCTCTGGTATATGTTCAATAATATTGTCCTGTTTTGACTCCATGTCTACTCTTCTTAGAGCAACTGTTACTACCTCTGTTCCACTTTTCTTTATAACCTCAGGCATGACTGCATCATTAGCATATTTACCTGTACCTATTAACAACCTGCTATTTAGAGCAGTACCACCTATCATTAATGGATCCATATAATCACTCCTATGTTAAATATCTTTTTCACCCAATATTAGTCGCAAAACCATATTAGCCTGATGATTAGCAGCTATCCCTACACGTGGTGCCATTAGACCACTACCGGGTTTAGCTTCAGAAGTATCATCTCCTACTAAATAAAAATTTTCCCTAATTTTTTTGGTAGTAATTAAATTATTGGAAAAATAGCCTGCCATACCCGATGCTGCTACAATTGGTTTGTTAGGCAAACTTTGCAAAACTATATTAACTAGCTCTGCTTTGCTTTGTGGATTATCAAAGGCTTCTACAATAATATCTACATCACTAAATACCTCTTTAATGTTTGTACTATCTAAGTAAGCATCTTTAGTTTCCACCTCTACAAAAGGATTAATCTGTGCTATCAATTCCTTTAATGCTTCAGTTTTAGGCATTCCAATATGGTTAATAAAATATTGTTGCCTATTAAGATTGCTAGGTTCTACTATGTCAAAATCAATTAGTAGTAACCTCCCTATACCAAGTCTGGCTAATGAAACAGCTACATTTGAACCTAACCCCCCTAAACCAGCTATACCTACAAATGCTTTTTTCACACTTTCGTGTACTCCCGGAGTATGACGGGCTACTAGTAAGGATTCCATCTCTTCTTGTGAAGGAATTTCTCCTCTTTTTATAAGGGTTATTTTATCTCCATCTTTTAAAGGATAATCTTCCTTTACTATAAAACCATTAAAAACAACTATATCTGCATCAGGCTTTACTTCATCTCTTAGTTGAAATGCTGTTGTTCCCGATGAAACGAAGTGGCTCTTTTCATTCAACATTATTTTCATTTAACCGCCCCCTACAAAGGCAACTATCTCTACAGAATCACTATCAGATAAAATATGTTCATCATATCTATCTTTTGAAACAATATCTAAATTAACTTCTACAACCACCTTATCTGGATTAAGGTCTAGCTTTTGCAAAAGCTCATTTACAGTAATATCTTTTTCAAACTTCATTTCCTTACCATTAACTATCAACATTAAGTCCTCCTTTGCCTTAAAATAAAAATACAAATCTATAGAGATTTGTATTTAAAAAATATCAATCCCTACGTTGGCATTATCCAAATCAGGTATAAGGGTCAGAGATAACATCTCTTTCTCAGCCTATCCCTATAAGCTCCCCTTGATGTATATTTATTTTTCCATGTTACAGTTATATAAAACCAAATAATTAAATAATTATCAGCGTTAATCAGCGTTTAATTACCAAATACTACTTAACAAAATTAAAAAAACAGCTTACCGATAGGTAGCTGTTAAAATTCATTAAAATCTTATATGCTTCCCTACGGTAGTATTAACTACATCAGGTTCAAGGGTTAGGAAAAACCTTCTCAGCCAGTGTGGCACCCCTAGCTATTTTTTTTATTACTATATTTATAATCTAAAAATAATACTTTGTAAAGATATTTTATTTTCTACCTCCCATCATCCTTATCTTTTAGGTGTTGTTCCATCATTCTTTCTAATTTTTTTATCTTTCGTTTTTCTTTTTCTTTTTGTCTGTGTAACTCTTCCTTTAATTCCTTGTTTATAGACACAATCATCCCCAGCATGATAATAGCAAAGGGTAGGGCCGCAATTATTGATGCTGTTTGTAATCCTTCTAAACCTCCACTCCAAAGAAGTGCAATTGCTATACCTGATTGAAGAATCCCCCACACATACTTAATTCTTTTACTAGGATTTAGCACTCCCTGAGTAGACAAAATTCCTAATACAAAAGTAGCTGAGTCTGCAGAAGTTACAAAAAAAGTTATTATTAAAAGAATTGCTAATACCATAAGGACAAGCCCAAACGGAAATTGTTCTAAAGTTATAAATAAAGCTGAGGTTATATCATTATCTACAGCTGTAGAGATAGCTACACCCTGAAACTTTTCTAAGTAAAATGCAGCTCCACCAAAAGTAGCAAACCATAAAGCTCCTAAGGTAGAGGGAACGAAAAGAACACCTAGAACAAATTCCCTAATTGTTCTTCCCTTGGAAACTCTAGCAATAAAAGTGCCTACGAATGGTGCCCATGCTATCCACCAAGCCCAGTAGAACAAAGTCCAAGAACCTATCCATTCACCATCCGCAAAAGGAGTTAAGCGAAAGCTCATAGGTATAAAGTTTCCTAGGTATCGCCCTATTGTTGCAGTAAAGTTTTCAATGATAAATAATGTAGGTCCTGCTAGTAACACGAATAAAAGTAATACACCTGCTACAGTTAGGTTGACATTGCTTAAATATCTAATTCCTCTATTTAAACCTGTTGATGCAGATATCATATATAAAATAGTAACTATAAATATAATTATTATCTGTACTGTAATTATATTGGGTGTGCCTAAAAGGTATGAGAAGCCACCGCTTATTTGTAGTGCCCCTAATCCTAATGAGGTTGCTACACCAAAAACTGTTGCTATAACTGCAAGGCTATCTATAGCTTTACCTATGGGACCATTTACTTTATCACCTAGTAATGGCCTAAATGCCGTACTTATTAGTCCTGCTTCTTCCTTGCGAAACCGATAATATGCAAGAGTTAATGCAACGATAGCATAAATAGCCCAAGGGTGAAGTCCCCAGTGGAAAAACGAGTAGCGCAGTGCTATTTCAGCAGCCTCTGTGGTTTCAGGTGTTATACCTTCAGGTGGTGTAAGGTAGTGCATAACAGGTTCAGCTACACCCCAGAAAACCAACCCTATTCCCATTCCTGCAGAGAATAACATACCCAGCCATGTATAGAAATTATATTCTGGTTCATCTTCGTCTTTGCCTAGCTTTATTTGTCCATATGGCCCAAAACCTAAAAAAATAACAAATAAAACAAAAATAAATGTAGCAAAAAGATAAAACCAACCAAATGTATCAATTATATAATTTAATATTTGCTCTGTTCTATCAGCTAAACTTTCTGGTAAAAGTATTCCCCAAAGCACAAATAGTGATATAACTGCTACTGAAAAATAAAAAACTACACCAAGCTTATCTTTTTTCATAACTGTTATTACTCCTAGTTTTAAATTTAAAAAAAGACTTTCTCTAGTTTGTGCAATAATAAAGTATTTCTTTCTGTTAATTTAAATTAGTATAAAGAATGCCTAGGTTTTTACTATTATTTTTAAATATTTAGCGGACTTAGCAGGAATATTTTGCTAGATTGTCGAAATAGAGAATCTATTGAATACAACCACCACTGTGGATATATCAAATAAGGAGAGATATGAAAGTGAATATGCGATATAAAAAATTTTCTTCAGTAATTTTAATTTTTTTCTTTTGTTTTACTATCTTTTTTTCTTTTCCCCTAGAAAAAAGCTTGGCCTCTACTAATAGTCCGTATACAGATGTAAACGATACTCATTGGGCTTTTAGTGATGTTGTAAAAATGGATTTACGAGGTGTTGTAACCGGATATGATGATGGAAGTTTTAATCCAGATAAAGCGGTAACACAACTTGAAGCCCTTTTAATGGCTGTAAGAAATATGGAAGTTGAAGACCAACTTGCTTTGATAGATACAAATAAGTCTATTCCTTTTGATGTACCAGAGTGGGCAGAAGAAAACTTTAAAAGAGAAATATTATTTGCTATTGATCAAGAAATAATTATACCTACAGAAAATAGATTTAGCTCTACAGCTATTGC
Source organism: Candidatus Syntrophocurvum alkaliphilum (assembly GCF_009734445.1). NCBI lineage: Bacteria > Bacillati > Bacillota > Clostridia > Eubacteriales > Syntrophomonadaceae > Candidatus Syntrophocurvum > Candidatus Syntrophocurvum alkaliphilum. The sequence continues at coordinate 2,137,601 of NZ_CP046457.1, read as the reverse complement.
AACAAGAGCCTGGATGACACAACTAATGGTACGTATGATTGATAAAGATGATGAAGCGCGGTTATTAATGGACAAAACACCAGACTTTTCAGATGCTGGAGCAATACCTAGTTGGGCTAGGGGTTATATAAATGCTGGTGTAGAGTATTCACTTATTTCTGGCTACCCTGATAATACCTTCAAGCCTAATCAACTCGTTACAAGAGCTCAAAGTGTAGCTTTGCTAAGTAGAAGTGAACAATATTTAGACTTAAGTAATTCTATTGCCGAAGGTAGGATTTTAAGTATTAATAACTCTAGAGTCAGCATTTCTGCTGATGGAAGAATACATACTTTTAGTATAGATTCTGACCCTTGGGTTTTCGATCAAGATGATAAAGTATGTACAATAGATAATTTAAGAACAAATAACACTATTAATGTGCTTACTGATGGAAATACAGTTAAGTTAATAGATTTAATTGATAAAGATGTGTCCTCAACCTCAGTTAAAGGTACAGTTATACATGTAATACATGATGAAAATGTAATTGTAATAAAGGATTCAAATGAGAAAATATATACCAAAACATTAGACTCTTCAGCAGTATTTGTTAATCAAAGTGGTCAACAATTTGAGTTTTCCCAAGTTGTTCCTGGTAGCATAGTAGAGCTGGAGCTAAGTTCAGATAATAGGGTTATTTCAGTTACTGTTAGTGATGACAATGTAAGTTTTTCTAACCATGGTGTAATCTATGATATAGAGCCAAGTCAAAACTTATTAATTCTAAGAGATGCCAACAATAACTTTGTAACTTATGTTTTTTCAGATAAAACAGAAATAAATATTGAAAATGTGAGATTTCCTAGTATAGAAGATTTGCAAACTGGTGATGAGGTTAGAGTAGCTACTGAGGGAACAGATTTATTAGAAATTGAACTATTAAAAGCACAACAAGAAATGACTATTTCAGGCAAGATTATTGTAGTATCAAGTGAAAATAACTTAATTGTAGTTGAAGATAATGAAGATATCCATACCTTAACAGTATCAAATGATGTAGAAGTAAATATTCCTGGAACTAGTTCTTCATCTTTAAGTAGCATATCTGTTAATGATGAAGTAGATTTAAGAATTGAAGATGGTAATGTAGTAGAGTTAAATGTTACTAACAGAGGTGTTGAAGAAAATGTTAAGGGAAGTGTAATGGCTATAGACACTAGTAACTATGTGATAGTTATTAGAACAGAAGATGATAATACTAAAACATATGAGGTAAGTGAATTAGCTGAGTTTTCAATAGATGATCGTACACGTTACGACTTATCTTATATAGAAAGAGATATGAAAGTTGAACTAGAACTATTAGATGATAAAGTAATATTTATAGAAACTAGAAATACTATTGAAGGTACTGTAGCTTCTGTTAACCCTGATCGCAGGTTAATATCTATTAGCGATAACGGTGACTCTTCTACCTATATTATTTCACGTGATGTAGATGTTAATATACGTGACATCTCAAGACCAAGGGTTAGAGATATAGATAGAAATGATTACGTTGAACTAAGGCTCGATAGTGATGAAACTGTTAAAGAAATAAATGTTGAAACTGAGCTTATATATGAGGTAAACAGGATATATGAAAGTAGTGAACGTTTACGAGTTGAAGACGATGATGGTAATACAAGAAACTTTTATTTAAGTGATAGATTTGATGTATATATACCTGGAGTTTCCTCACCACAAATAGAAGATTTTAGAGTAGAAGATATGATTAGAGCTACCTACTTAGGAAATCGTTTAACCAAGATAGAAGTAATGCCAATTGTTCACGGTAAAGTAACTAACATAAATAGTAATAATCAAACATTAACCATAAGAACATATGATGGAGATAATAGAACATTTGACTTTAGTTCTGATAGTAAAATCATTGATGGTAACAGCGAATCTGATAGATTAAGCTATTTAGTTTACGGAGATAGAGTAAAAGTTGAAGAAAACATCGATGGATCTCAAAATTATTATATTATGCATAAACATACTGCCAGATTTGAAACTACAAATGAAAATAATACTAGAATATTTGTATATAAAGATGGTAGTTACTCATTCTATAACCTAGTTAATAACTGTTATGTTCATTCAAATAATGAAATTATACGTCTTAGACATTTAGAAAGCAATGATATAATTGATTTTTACATGTTTGATAATAGAGTTTATGAAATAGAAAAAAGATAGAAACCTTTTTAAAAGCGAGGATATTAAACCTCGCTTTTTTTATTGTATATCCTGCTTATTAAAGTAGATAATAGTAATAAAAACACTTATAAAACCAGTTAATAATATACTTGCCCAGGAATACCAAAGAGGATAAGCGGAAACCTCTACTAATGGATTTAGTATTCTTATAGGGGCAGACCAAGGATATAATCCTAAGTATTCTGAGTTAGATAAAACCAAGCTAACTATCACTATAACTATAGCAAAAGCTATGGATGCCACATAACTTTTAAAAACTTTAGTTATAAAAACTATAGGCATTACTAGTAAAAACATAAAAAATCCTGAAAGAATGTATATATTAAATGCATATAAAATGTTTTCTAAACTAAGAGCTCCAAAACCTCCAATTAAACTAAGTAACAAACATAATACCAAGGCAAGTATAGTCAACAGCATTATCCAAAATAGTATTAATAAATACTTACTTAAAAGTAGCTTTGTTCTGCCTACAGGAACAGTCAGTAAGTTTTTCAACGTATCATCTTCATATTCTCTGCTAAAAGTATAAGTTGCAAGCAATCCATATAGTAAAACTCCAACAAGCAAAGTAATAAAAAAGATTGTCTGTTCTGCATATATTATAAAATTAACTTCAACTCCAACATCCATATTTGTTTTTCGAATTGCGTTAAAAATTAAAAAGTTAATAACTGGAACAACACTGGCACCAGCTACTGTAATAATTATCATATAAGAACGCTTTAGCTTCAAAATTTCTGTATATAATAAATTAACCAATTGGACCACCACCTGTTAAGCGAATAAAATATTCTTCTAAGTTATCTTCTTTCATTACTAACTTTGTTACCTCTATGTTATTCTTAACAAGCACTTTATTAATCGTTGCTGGAGAGTAGTCTAAATTATATATTCTTAATTCACTATTCTCCATTACCTTATAATCTAAAATACTAAGTTCTTTTTCCAATATCAATATTGCTTGAGATAATTCTGAAGTTTTAATTTGTAAATATTTATCACTATTATCATGTAACTGTTGTAGATCAATTTGTTTTAACAATATCCCTTCATGAATTATTCCTACACGATTAGCTATTTGTTCTATCTCACTAAGAATGTGACTAGACATAAAAATGGTAATATCTCTTTCTTGGGATAAGTTTTTAATCATTTTTCGCATCTCTTTTATTCCAATGGGATCCAATCCATTAGTAGGCTCATCTAAGATCAAAAATTCAGGATTATGTTGAATTGCTCTTGCAATTCCTAATCGTTGTTTCATTCCTAGAGAATATTTTCTTACTAATTTATTATGTTCCCCATTTAAGTTAACTAATTCTAAAGCTTCATGTACTGCATTTGTTTGAGCTATGCCCATTAATTTTGCATTAATTCTTAAATTTTCTTCTGCTGTTAAATTGGGATAAAAACCAGAATTCTCTACTATAGATCCAATTCTTGATAGTATTTCTTTTTGGTTATTCTTTAAGTCTTTTCCAAACATTTCAATATAACCATCAGTAGGTTTAATTAACCCTAGTAGCATTCTAATAGATGTTGTTTTCCCTGCACCATTACGACCTAAAAATCCATATATTTCACCTTTATAGACTGTCATATTTAATTGGTTTACTGCCTTATATGATCCATAGTGTTTAGATAAATTATTTGTTTTAAGTATCTCTTCCAAAAAAACACTCCTAAAATATAAAAGATAACTTTAGATTTTTATAATAGTCAGATGAATAAGTAAATTTAATATTCACTTATAATATAAAATTTATGTATAACACGCTCTTTGTTTTAAAAAAGAGCTATCCCTGTTTTAGATTTAACGTTACTTTTTATGGTGTAATTTCCATTAAATTTTGTGTCGAACAGACAGGATTTTTATGTTTATTAGAAGAAAACTGTATTGAAATAAAAAACATCTAGAAAGGAATTAAAATATGCAAAAGTCAAAGCTTATATGGGGATCTGTTATATTAGGTGTTTTACTAATAGTAACTATACTTTATTCACAAGGAATATTTAATAGTTTGATGTCAAAAGAACCAAATAAAGACGGGACACCCGTTTTTAAGGATATCGATAAAGAAGATATAGATTGGGAAGAAATTGCAGCTGAAGTAGGTGCAAATGAATTAGGTACTGTTCCCATATTAGTTTATCATTTAATTGGTGAACAGGAGGGACGCTGGACTAGGACTCCTGAAAGTTTTAGAAATGACTTGCAAGAATTATATGATCGCGATTATGTTTTAGTCCCTATGAATGATTATTTAAATGGTGAAATAGATATTCCACAAGGAAAATCACCCGCAATTATTACTTTTGATGATAGTACAACAGGTCATTTTCGCCTTTTAGAAGAAGATGGTGAATTGGTTGTTGATCCCGATAGTGCTGTAGGTATCCTAAAAGAATTTGGTAAAAAACACCCTGATTTTGGACATGTAGCAACCTTTTATATTAATGGTTACCCATTTAGTTCTGAACCGGATCAAAGGCAATATTGGAAGAAAAAGCTACAAATGCTAGATGAATGGGGCTTTGAAATAGGTAATCATACGTTTACTCATAGTAACCTAGGTAGCTTATCTCCCGAGGAAGTACAGGCAGAGATAGCTACTTTAAAAGGGCATGTTAGGGAAGCTATTCCCGATTATGAAATAAATAGTTTTGCTATTGTACAGGATGGAGTACCCGATCCTTATGAAACTATAATTAAAGGTGAACACAATGGAGTTAGTTATGAGCATGCTGGTGTTGTAAAGTGGGCTTGGAGAGATGCCTTCTCACCTTTCCACAAAGATTTTGATCCATATGCTATTGAGCGCATACAAGTTTTTGATGATGATGGTACTAGTAGTTTAACTACTTGGTTAGATAGAATAGAATACCGCCGATATATAAGTGATGGTAATAATGAAATGATCTCTTTCCCAGAAGAATGGGCTGATTATTTAGGTAATGATTTTGATAAAGATATTTATATCTATGAAAAGGCAGACTTGCCAAGGACCCCTGAGAAAGAAGAACAGGCACTAGAGGCAAAAGGAATGCATGTAACCTATTATGCTGCTTCGTCTCAGGATAGGTGGAATAATTATTTAAACTTAGTTGAAGAAACTTCAATGAATACAGTTCAACTTGACTTAAAAGACGAATCGGGTTATATGGGACATACATCCACTGTAGAGCTGGCTCAAGAGATAAGAGCCAGCAAAAATTTTTTGCCTGTTGAGGAGTTAGTAGCTGATTTACAAGAGCGTGGCATATATTCTATTGCTCGTATAGTAGTTTTTCGCGATCCGGTCTTAGCTAGTCAAAGACCTGAGTATATGGTAACTAGAAAAGATGGAGCACCTTTAGATAATGGAGTATGGGTTACTCCTAGATCTAAGGATGTATGGGATTATAATATTGAACTAGCTAAAGAAGCTTATGAAATGGGCTTTGATGAAGTTCAGTTTGATTACATACGCTTTCCCGAAGGAAACGCTGCTTGGGAAGCTGAGTACGGTTCAGAAATAACCGGTACTCGTGTAGAGGTTATTACAGATTTCTTAGCCTATGCCAGAGCAGAATTGGGTTGGGATAAAAGGTTATCCGCAGCTGTGTTTGGTTTTATAAGCTTTGCGGAAGATGATTTAAAAATTGGTCAAAGAGCTGAAAAAATGGGGCCGTATTTAGATTATATGTCACCTATGGTGTACCCATCTCATTATGGGCCTGGTAATTATGGGTTTAATAATCCTAATGCTCATCCATATGAAGTTATAGAAAAATCTATGATAGAATTTCAAGAATTGCTCGAACTCACAGGTTGTGAACTGCGACCATGGCTTCAAGCATTTACTATGGGCCAACCTCGCTATGGCAGAGACGAAATAAGGGCCCAAATAGAAGCTACAGAAAACCAAGGCATAGATTCTTGGCTTCTCTGGCACGCAGGCTCAACATATCACAAAGAACAAATTGTCCCCTAAAGGGGAATTTTTAATTAAGAATTCAAAATTAAAAATTAAAAATTTATATGATTTTATTCCGTAAAACGCCTATTTTTTCTATTTCCAACTCTACAACATCACCTGATTTTAAATATTTTGGTGGTTTAAAGCCCATTCCTACTCCTGCTGGTGTTCCGGTTGCAATAATATCTCCAGCTTTTAAAGTAAGTCCTTTTGATAAATCACTAATTATGTAAGGTAAATCAAATATTAAATTTTTAGTGTTTGAGCTTTGACGCAACTCACCATTTACTTTACTACTAACATTTAAATGAACTGGAAAAGGTATTTCACTTTTATGAACTATATAAGGACCTAGTACAGAAAACGTATCTAAACTCTTACCTTTAATCCATTGTTTATGTTGTCTTTGTAGATCCCTTGCTGATACATCATTAAATATTGAATATCCAAATATATAGTCCTCAGCTTCTTCAGCAGGTATGTTAGTTCCATCTTTCCCAATTATCACAGCTAGTTCAACCTCATAGTCTATTTCCTCAGTAACTCCCTTGTGACTATTAACATTTTCATCAGGCCCGGTTAGAACTGAAGCCATTTTACTAAAATAAACTGGCTGTTTAAGCTCTTTCGTTTTATCTTCTTTAGTTACTGATTGAGACTCTTGAATATGGTCTCTATAGTTTAATCCTAAGCAAATTATATTTCTTCTTGGATTTTTAATTGGAGCACATAACTTTATCTTAGAAATTTCAGTTGAGTTACTATTAATAAACTCTTGATCTTTTAGGCTACTCCCAATAATATTTAATTCCTCATCACTGCAATTAATGATAAAGTCTATCATTGAGTCAAAAGAAGCTAATTCATTGAAGTTCCCTAATTCTATTATCCTTTGTCCATCTTCTGTAATTACTCCTACTTTTTCTATATCATTACTGTATGTTGCAAAATACATGGTACTCCTCCCCTCAGAACTTTTATTTACCTTGTTTTTGCCCTACCTTTTTTATTATATTTCTTGTGATGGTTGGTTTTCTTATCACTATAATTTCTCTTTTTGCTGCGGTTTTTATTTTCTTCCCTAACTTTTATTGGTGGAGCACTAGATAATTCAACTGCTGGAGCATCTACTGGTTCTTTAGTTAACATTTTAAGTGCTGTTGATAGAAGGGTAACAGAATCATGTTCTTCTAGTAAGCTCTTTGCTAAAGCTTCATACTCTTGATTGTCTCCCTTTTCTACAGCCACTAATAAACTTTCCACAACCATACGCTGTAATCCTTCAAAAGCTTCGCTTACTGTTGGAACAGGTTTACGAGTAATTTTTTGCTTAGTTAATTCTTCTATAACCCTTAAATGCCCAATTTCTCGTGGTGTAACAAAGGTGGTGGAAACGCCTGTTTCTCCAGCCCTTCCGGTTCTTCCTATTCGATGAACATAGCTTTCGGGGTCTTGTGGAATATCAAAATTATAAACATGGGTAACACCTGATATATCTAAACCTCTACCAGCAACATCTGTTGCCACTAATATTTCAACACTACCTGATTTAAATTTGCGCATTACGTGATCTCTTTGTCCCTGAGTTAAATCGCCATGTATGCCTTCTGCAGAATAACCTCTTTTAGTTAGAGCTTCAGATATTTCATCTACTCGCTTTTTTGTTCTACTAAAAATCATTGTCATTTCAGAATTATATATATCTAAAAATCTGCATAAAACATCTAATTTTTTTGATTCTGGTATTTCAATATATTGTTGTGTTATATTTCGCACTGTCACTTCACTTGGATTTATGTTAATAGTTTCTGGATTGTGCATAAACTTACGTGCAAGGTTTTTTATATGTGGAGGAATTGTTGCGGAAAAAAGTAATGTCTGTCTTTGCTCAGGTACTTGCTCAAGTATTTCCTCAATGTCTTCTCTAAAGCCCATATTAAGCATTTCATCAGCCTCATCAAGTACAACCATTTTTAGCTGCTGTAAACGTATGGTTCTTCTTCTCATATGATCCATTAGCCGGCCAGGTGTTCCTATAACTACTTGAACACCTTTTTTAAGTGCTCTAATCTGTCTTTCTATATCTTGTCCACCATAAATCGGTAAAGACTTGATTCCTTTATTATGTCCAATTTTATTAAGTTCCTCAGCAACCTGTATAGCTAATTCACGTGTTGGTGTTATTACTATTGCTTGTATATGGTTAACTGTGGGATCACATTTATCTACAATAGGTATGCCAAACGCTGCTGTTTTACCTGTTCCTGTCTGCGCTCTTCCGATTAAATCTTTACCCTCTAGTGCTAGTGGTATTGTTTTAGTTTGAATAGGAGTTGGTTCTTCAAATCCCATGTCTGTTGTAGCTTCTATTATTTCAGAAGCCAAGTTTAAGTCTCTAAATGTTGTCAATTAATATTTCTCCTTTTACCTTTTTATCTTTTCTTTTTATTTTCCACTTTATGAAAGCAACATATTCAAGAATAACACGAATTAAATACAATTAATAGTAAAACTGTTATTTATGATAATTTCTAATCATATCAATTATTCGCTCAGCCCTTTGTTGATGCTCATCTAAAAAATCTAAGAACATATCGGTTACATAAAAAAAGTCTTGTGTATAATCTGGCAATTTTAGAAGTACCGAGGGTTTTTCTTTAAAATTTTCTTCATTGGAAAAAACTTTAGTTAATGCAGCAATGCTACATCCACAGTTTCTTAGTAACCTAATAACTTTTATTTTTTCTATATCCCACTCTGTAAACAGCAGTAACCCTTGATTATCTTTTTCTATAACAAATAAGCCATTTCTTTCCCATGTCCTTAAAGAATCAATTGTAACACCTATTTCTTTTGCTGCTAATTTTCTTCCTTTAACTACTACTTTAGTTTTATCGCCTGTTTTTCTTTCAAACCAATTATCTAAAATTATTATAGCTTGATTAGCTCTATTTTTTTCTAAAACTACCCCTTGTAAATATTCATTTGCTAAATAGAGAGATAGGTCTTTGTTATCTTTAGCAAATTCTATTACTATTTGCTTAACTAGTTCACCTTTTATAGGGTAGGGTCCTGGTAAGGCAACCCGGGCTAATTTCATTTGATATAAGTGCTTTTCATTAAAAACCCTATAGTTATTATTCTTTCTTTTTGCAGGAGCAATAAAACCCCATTTTTCATATAATCGCACTGTATTAGGGTGTACATTAGCTAAGTCTGCTATTTCTTTGGTTGTATAGCTTTTTTGGTTGCCTACCATTATTATACTCCTCTGTTTATATTTCTATTTAGCTAAGTTCATTTGGTTTATAAGCTTTACTAAAGTTTGAGATATTTCATAAATTATACCACTATCTACTTGATCAATTGTATCTATTGATGTATGGGCAATTTGAGAACATATTTCTTCCATGTTTTCAGAACAAAGTGCCACAGCTGGCCTATCATTTATTACAAAAAGCATATGGTCACTTTGATACCATGGAGCTGTTTTTATAAAGTGATCTTTATTATTAAAAACTTTGCTAATTAAATTATTAGTTAAATCATTACAGTTAAATGTGCAAAATGTAGTTCTATTCCCTTTACTGCCAATTCCATCTGCATTTATTGCTAATGCTATTTCCTCGTATTTATTTTTATTTAATTCTAAATACAACATCTGTCCTGAATTTGCATAATAATCCTCACCATTAAGAGCAACAATTTCTATGCCATATTTTCCGTTATAATCCTTTAATAAATCAGCTATTGTTAATAATAAGGTAATACCAGTTGCATTGTCTAAAGCACCAGGAGTCTCCTTTTTAGTGTCAATATGAGCACATAAAACAATCTTTTCTGAAGTTTTTCCTTTTTTTACTCCCACTACATTACAGCCCTGTGACACGATTCTGTTTGAATTAAACTGTAATTTTACTTTTTTTCCTAGCTGACTAAGAATCTTTTCGCCTTCTTTTGCAGTTAGGTAAACAGATGGGATATCGAAATCACCATCTTCTATTAATGGGAATGGGTATAACGCCCCTGCCAACTCTGCATTTTTACTTGTAATTGCTACTATTGCTAAAGGGTCTTTTTGTTCAAGTAAGGAAATAATTTGTTTGTGATGTTCTGGATTATAAAATGTAAAGTTTTTAGGCATTAATTGCTCTTTACACAAATCTCCATATAATACCGCTATTTTTCCTTTAAAATCTTTACTTTTTAGTTCTTCAAAACTAGATGCTACTTCAAAATAGCTCTCAATGTTGCAGGAAACAGAGTAAGGCCCAATCTTAGCATTAACTTTCTCTTCCCCTACTATAAAATTTAAGTTTCCATATTCCCAGTCTATACATTTAAATTCTGGTAGTGTAACATCAAAATTTGATTCCATTAACCTTTCAGCTACATATTTAGTTGCCCTTCGGTTGTTTTGACTACCAACAGGTCTTTCCCCTACACCTATACATAGTTTTTCTAAATCAGATTTAATTTGCTTTGTTTTTATCATTTTTTCACACTCCTTTTAATAAAAAAACACCTGTGTATTTAGCTACATTTAAAATATAACTAAATACACAGGTGTGGTGTTTTACTGTAGGGTTTAGTTAAAAAACTAAATTTTATACTAGACATTTTTAGAATTCACAATAATTCACAGTCCTTGGGAAAGGTATTACATCTCTTATGTTACTTACACCGGTTACATACATTATAAATCGTTCAAAACCAAGACCGAAGCCAGCATGTTTTACTCCACCATATTTTCGTAAGTCCAAATACCACCATAGTTCTTCTTTATCAATGTCCATTTCTTCCATTCTTTTTTCTAGTAGCTCTACTCTATCTTCTCTTTGGCTTCCACCTATTAATTCGCCTACTCCTGGTACTAATAAATCCATTGCAGCTACTGTCTTGCCATCATCATTAAGTCGCATATAGAATGCCTTTATGTCTTTGGGATAATCGGTAACAAAAACTGGTTTTTTGTAGATCTTTTCAGTTAAGTAACGTTCATGCTCAGTTTGTAAATCACTTCCCCAATCTACTGGATATTCAAATTTCTCACCTGATTGTTTTAATTTTTCAATTGCTTCTGTATAAGTGATTTTTACAAATTCTGACTTAACTATATTTTCTAATCGTTCCTTTAGCCCTTTATCTACAAATTGGTTAAAGAAATCCATTTCTTCTTTAGCATTCTCTAGTAGGTAGTTTATAAGGTACTTAACCATTTCTTCTGCTAATCTCATGTCATCCTCTAAGTCAGCAAAAGCTATTTCCGGCTCAATCATCCAAAATTCTGCTGCGTGTCTAGCTGTATTAGAATTTTCTGCTCTAAATGTAGGACCAAATGTATATACATCCCTAAATGCTAAGGCAAAGGATTCTGCTTCTAGCTGACCACTTACAGTTAGATTAGTCTTTTTCCCAAAGAAATCTTCTTTAAAATCTACTTCCTTCTCCTCGGTTACAGGCGGATTTTTAGGATCTAAAGTTGTTATACGAAACATTTCTCCAGCACCTTCAGCATCACTAGCTGTTATTATAGGTGAGTGAACATATACAAAACCTTTCTCATTGAAGAATTTATGGGTTGCATAAGAAGCCAAGGAACGTACCCTAAAAACTGCCGAAAAAAGATTCGTTCTAGGACGTAAGTGTGCTACCTCTCGTAAAAATTCTCGTGTATGTCTTTTTGGTTGAATAGGATAATTTTCTGGTGAATCTCCCTCTAAATTTACCTCTTTCGCTTTTATCTCAAATGGTTGTTTAGCTTCTGGTGTTTCAACCACTATACCCCTTACTGTTACTGCCGCCCCCACCCGAAACCTTGCAACTTCATCATAGTTAGACAATAAATCTCTTTCATATACTATTTGTATAGTATTAAAGTGAGTTCCGTCATTTAAATTTATAAAACCAAAAGACTTTTGATCTCTATTGTTTCTTATCCAACCACTTATTTCTACTTCTTTATCTGCATATCTTTTAATATCACGTACAAGCTGTCTAATTACTGTCTTTTCCACTTTTAGACCCCCCTAATAATTTGTCTTCAGTTAATCCTGACTAATCTAATACTAACTTATTTTTCCTTTATAAATCTACTTTATACTATGAATTATCCCCTAAGGACGTTTGCTAATAAACTATAGTTTAATAAAAAACTACCACCTATTTTTTTGGTGGCAGTTTTTAAGAACATTATTTATTTGCTTACTTTTTTATTGTTTTAATACAATAGAACCTAATCTTCTTCAAATTCAAAAACTTCTTCTATAGAGCTATCTAAAGCCTTTGCTATTTTATACGCTAATATTAAAGATAAATTATATCTTCCTTTTTCAATATGTCCTATTGTCTCTCGACGTACATCAACCATATTAGCTAAATCCTCTTGTGTTAAGTCATGTCTTGCCCTTAGTTCTTTTATTCTAGTCTTTATTTTACCCATTATTGTTCGCCTCTTTTTTCAATTATATTAAAACTAAATGTAAAAGTTAAAACTTGAAGAACAAATGTTATTGCTACACCTATAGCTGCAACTTCCAAGCTTCCTATTGTCACAACGAGAACCATTAGGATTGAAAGACATATTAAAGAAACTATAAACGCATACAAACCAGCTATAGCTAGATTTTTCTCAAACAGTTCATCACTCTTAATATGTGATAACCCTAATAACCCAAAAAACCCGAAGAAACCAAATAAACCGTAGTTATCGAAAACTAATCCTAAAAGTCCTAACAAACCTAAAAACCCTAAGTACCTCAAATATTTAACATTCATGTTATTGCCCCCTATCTTTTTGTTGCGCACGCCTATCATTGTGTTATAAATATATCACATAGTTGTTTGTAAAGTCAAATACTAATTAAGAATAATATTTCTAATACAAAAAACCCCTTTGAATCAAAGGGGTTCTTTATCTAAATTTATTGTATTCATATCAGTTAGACTTATAAGTTATAACAATAATTTCAAATTATTCAAATTCATATGTCTTATTGCCAATGTGAACTTTGCCGGGGTATGATACACCTTTAATATCAGCTTCTACTAAATCAATACCTGGTGATACAGAACCTAAATACTCTAATGAATAATTTATTGCATACCAGAAAAATTTAAATGTGTCAGGCCCATGAGGTGGATTAGCTTCAGATAATACAAATACATATAGTTCTTCATCAGTATGTTCTGTTATTTTGTACTTATCAAAGACTAGTTCACATATTAACATTAAAATGTTACAACTATTTGCAATACTCTTTTCCCACTTTGTCAACTATTGTGGTTTTTGGAAAATTATTTTTAATATATACTCTATAAATTATAAAATTCCTGCTAAATTATAGGAAAAAATTCCTTTTTATAATGGTTCCGAAGTCATATATGTCAGTGAAGGATAAGAAACACCCGATAGATTATGCTTATCTATCGGGTGTTTCTACTTAAGTATATGCAGTTCAGCCTATTACATAGTACTAAGGTCCTGATCTATCTTTGTATCTTCTGTATTCTTATATAACTAAAGGAATACTTTTTTATTCTAATGCTGTTTATAAACTATACCGCCACCTTTATCACCATATAGTAACAAGCAATATAATAACAACCCAGTAACACCTGCTATACTAGAAATTAAATACATATTCGCATAACCTACAAAAGTGGATAAAATTCCTAAACATATAGCACCTAAACCAATTCCCAAGTCAAATGATGAAAAATAGGTTGCTGTTGCTGCACCTCTTCGATCTACTGGAGCTAAAGTAATTGTTAGTGCTTGAAGACTTGGTTGTGTAGCTCCTACTCCTAAACCAATTAATGCAGCACTAAGTATAAGTATGTTAAAGTTTTGAGCCAAACCAAGAACAACTACACCCAAGGTAGTAATTGCTAAACCAGGTATGACTACTACATCTGTTCCTTTTCTATCTACTATTCTGCCACCTACAGGTCGAGCAATCAGCACAAATGCTGCAAATATAGTAAAAAATAGTCCTACATTTTCAATTCCTAGAATTGCAGCATAAAGAGCAACAAATGATACAATTCCCCCATAAATAAATGTTAAAAAGAATAGTACTCCACTTGTCCTAAAGGAACTTTTTTCAAATATTGCAGATCGAGAATTTTGCAACTTTTTAGGAATAGGTTTAAATTTTAAACCTTGTACCATAATTAGTGCCATAATTGCTAAAAGAGTAGAGGCAATAAATAAATAAGAAAAATTATGCTGTTGAATAATTAAAAGTCCAAGAGCCGGTGCAAAAGCCATCGCTAATGTATTTGCCATTCCAAAATATCCTAATCCTTCTCCCCTTCTAGCAGGTGGAATAAGATCAGCCGCTACTGTCCCTGAAGCCGTTGTAGCTGCTCCCCAGCCAAGACCGTGAACTATCCTTAAAATAAGTAATAACACTATACTTACAGCAAAATTATAAAGAAACGCTGATACAATAAAAATACCAATACCTATAAACAATACGCCTTTTCTACCTTTTAGGTCTATAATAGAGCCTGAATAGACCCTGGATACTAGTGCTGAAATAGTAAAAATTCCGATAATAAGGCCAGCTACTATTTCTCCTCCACCAAGTGATTGCGCGTAAATTGGAAGTGTTGGTAGTAGCATCTGAAAGCTTACGAATAAAAAAAAGTTAGATAAAGTTATTAATACAAAATCTTTAGTCCATAATTTACTACTCATAATTACCTTTGCATAAAGTTTAGTAACCTTATCCTTTCTATGTTAAATCTATACTCTATACTATATTAAAAAAAGTGGTCTTTCCACAGTTGATATACTACGTATAAAAAATAATTTTTTCAATAAATTACCATATGCTTTTTTTATATATTATTTTTTAGATTTAAACTCGTTTAAATAGAAGTTTCTCTTTCAAGCTTATTAGAGGGAACTTTATAGCTTGCTTTGTAGGGGTTTTGTGATATTATAAGAAAAGGTAGAAAAATGTCAAATTTTTAAAATTATTTATAAGGAGGTGAATTGTAATGAAAAAACTTTCATATTTACTTATAGTAGCATTCATTTTTAGCATAGGAATTATAGGTTGTAATGATACTAATGATAATCCACAAGATGTGCCGGCTGATAAAAATGGACAGGAATGGAAAGCAACTATTGAAGAAAATATAGTAATCGAAGGCATGGAGGAAACCATAACCCTAGAGCTATTTGAAGGAAATAATAATTTTGTTACTTATATTCCAGAATCAATGGCAGTTGAAACTGAGTTTGCTAGTGATGGTGATTTTTATTGGTTTTACTGGATGCATGAAGAAAATATAAATGAAGATGTTTATCTACAGTTATACTTTTATCCTGAAGCAGTAACTGAAACACCTAGTTTAAGTAAAACTGAAAATCTAAAACTGGTTGATGATACCGAAAAAATCTATAATTGGTCTATAGGTGAATATACCAGTAGTTTTGAGGCTGATAACTCTTTTTATGCAATGATAGGAAAGCATGAAGAACAATACTTTAGTATAGTTCTTCATTATCCATGGGAATACGGAGATGGTCTAAACCCTAGGTTTAATAAAATAATTGAGCATTTTTATTGGACAGATACAGATAAATATTTAAATAGTAATAGCATTTAATTATTCCACATAAATGAATCAGACAAATCTTTGGCAAGCTTGTTTTAAACTAATGCGCAAAGCAAAGCATGCCTTTTTTTTGCAAAAAACTAAATTTAGACCTTATGAATCAGCTAAGCAAACATAAAATTAAATATAATTTAGGTTATTTTAAAAGGCGCTACTACTTATGATAAGGCTCACCTCTGTTTATTTTACAGCCTCTATAAATCTGCTCACTTAAAACTAACACTGCCATCTGGTGGGGCAAAGTCATTTTAGAAAAGGATAGCTTGTAATCGGCTTTTTTTCTAACCATATCAGCCACCCCGTTAGCTCCACCAATAACAAAATTTACTTGCTTTTTTCCTGATAGATTCCAGCTTTCTATTTGCGCTGCAAATTCTTGAGAACTTAATTGCTTGCCATTTATATCTAAAACTACTAATAATTCATTACTCCCTATGATATTAGAAATTTTAGAAGCTTCCTTCTCTAATGCTTTTTGTATTTCTTTTTCCTTTGCATTAGGGCTTATTTTTTCCTCTAGTCCATCTATTACTTCAATATTTATGTAGGGTCTTAATCTTTTAATATATTCTTGTACTCCTTGAGAATAAAACTTTTCTCTTACTTTTCCTATTGAAATAATTTTGTAGCGCATATAAACCTCCTTATTAAGTCTAAAAAAAACGCTTCTAAATTATAACATCATTTAAAGAAGCGTTTTGTCTTTATATATTTATACTAATGATTTATGCTTCTTGTTCAAGCATAACAGTAACTGTTTTCTTTTGTGGCTCTGGTCCTGGTATTAAAGGCATTCGTATTATTTCAACCTGTATTTCAGAGCCTATTTCTTGCTTAAAAACTTTTTCTTCAAGTTCTAACGTAGTTTCAATATCTTTTCCGTTTATCTTGGTAATAATATCGTTTTTTCTTATTCCTGCTTGATCTGCAGCGCCTCCACGAACAGGTTCTACAACTACTCCACAGTGATTAGGTATCTTAAAGTAATCAGTTTCATCTTCACTAAATTCACCTAATATTCTAATTCCCATTAGCGGGCGAATAACTCTACCGTGTTCTAGGATATCATTAATAACCATTTTAACTTGATTAGAGGGAATAGCAAACCCCATGCCCTCAAATCCTTCTGCAGCTATCTTTATGGTATTTATCCCCACAACATCTCCATCTAAATTAATAAGAGCCCCACCTGAATTTCCAGGATTAATTGCTGCATCTGTTTGAACCAAACTAAATGTCATTCCTTCCTCTGTTGTTAACAACCTATTTAAACCACTTACTACTCCTGCTGTAACTGATCTAGCAAATCTTAAACCGAGGGGGTTGCCAATAGCTACTACTTCCTCTCCTACTTCAATTGCTTCTGAATCCCCAAAGTTTGCAGGGGTAACTTTGTTTTTCACTTCAATTTTTATAACCGCAAGATCTGTTCGCGGATCAGTTCCAATGATCTTAGCCTCTTTTTCATTTCCATCTATTAAAGTAACAATAATTTTGTCTGCATTTCTCACCACATGGTAATTAGTTGCAATATGACCTTCATTATCTAAAATTACTCCTGACCCTGTTGATTCTGTATCTCTTTGATCAAACATATCACGTCCAGTACTTAAATTTGTTATCCCAACAACTGAGGGGCTAACTCTATTTGCAACATCTCTGATTGTACCATCTTGTAGTGGTATGCTATCTTCTTCAACAACTGGCTCTGTTGCAATTAGGAAATTAAATGCTGAAATTATTCCTAACCCCAAGAAAAAGAATATTAAAAAAAACATTGCTCCTTTAACTAATTCTTTACTCAACTATATTCCTCCTCATAGTTTGTATAGATAGTTTTTACGAGCAATGCTATATTATTCTGTTAAATATGCATATAAATTTTTTCACATAGTAAAAAAGGGAGATTATCTCCCTTTTTTATCCTTATTTAATTCTAGCACCCAAACTAACCAGTTTTCCGGCTATGTTTTCATAGCCTCGATAAATATGGGTTGAATTTTCTATTTCTGTTTTACCCTCTGCCACTAAACCAGCTAATATTAAAGCAGCTCCAGCACGTAAATCAGTTGCTTTTACCTTAGCACCATTAAGTCTACGAGGACCTTCTACAACTGCAGTATGTCCTTCTAATTTTATATTCGCTCCCATACGCTTTAGCTCATCTACTATCTGAAAGCGATTTTCAAAGATATTTTCAACTATTACACTAGTCCCTTCTGCAAAGCATAATAGTGCCATCATTTGCGATTGCATATCTGTTGGAAATCCTGGATAGGGTAAAGTTTTAATATCTACTGGTTTTATTTTATTACCTGCTTTAACTAGTATTCCACTATCATTTTCTTCGACATAAGCACCTGCTTCTTGAAGCTTAGCCATTACAGGATGCAGGTGGGTTGAAATTACATTTTCTACTAAAATTTCGCCACCTGTTATAGCTGCAGCTATCATATAAGTCCCAGCTTCTATTCTATCCGGAATAATTTGATGTCTAACTGCCTGTAATACTTCAGCACCTTCAATTCTAATAATATCTGTTCCTGCACCTCTAATTTTTGCGCCCATTGCATTTAAAAAGTTAGCCAAATCTACAATTTCTGGTTCTTTTGCTGAATTTTCAATAATAGTTAATCCCGGAGTTTTTGCTGCCATCATCATTATATTTTCGGTTGCTCCAACACTAGGAAAATCCAAATATATACTAGCTCCAATAGGTTGTTTTCTTTTTGCATATATATAACCATGCTCTATTTCGACTTTTGCTCCTAAAGCTTGGACTCCTTTTAAGTGTAAATCCATTGGTCTAGAACCTATATCACAACCACCTGGCATTGATATAGTAGCTTCTCCTTGTCTACCTAGGAACGCACCTAAAAATAAGTTAGACGCTCTTAACATTTTAGACAACTCATAGGGTGTATTAGATACTACATGTCCACTTGGTGGACAAATAGATAAACTACCATCATCCTGCCACTTTGCTTTAATACCTATTTCATTTAAAATCTTTATAACAACTTCTACATCTCGAATTTTGGGCACATTATCCAAAACAGTTTGTCCTTCTGCCATAATACTAGCTATTATTAAAACTAATGCTGCATTTTTTGCTCCACTTGTTCTTACACTGCCGTATAAGGGTTGACTCCCCTCAATAATCAGGTTGTCTTTCAAGAAGTACACCTCTTCCTAATGATTTTTAATATATTGCGTATACTGCTGTTCAAAAGTATTTATATCTATTTCAAGCGACTTTTCCAGTGCTTGTGTCATGTTTTTACCTTCACCTAAAAACTCTAATATTTCAAAAACCTTTTCTTTTCCATGTTTGTCGACAATATATTCTATTATCTTTAATGACTGCCAATATGCTATTTGTTGATCTAAATTATCAAAGTCCCTTTCTAAAACAGATAGTTCGTATAATTTTATCTTATTTCCATGCCTAAAGGGATTTTGAAATTCAAACCCTGTTATCTGTTTCTCAACATATTGAGCTACTGCCTCAGTCCACCATCTAGTATAGTTCCCTCTTGTCATATCATCTACTAATAAGTGCGCAAATTCATGTACAATTGGTCCTTTATAATAAAACTCTTCTTTAAGATCCCCGCGACCTATCCATTCTCTTGGTGATAATAATCTTATGGTTCCACCCCAGTATACTCCCATTGCCTTCTCATCTTTATCCCAACCAAAACTTGCTGCCAGACTTTCAGTATTGGGATATATAATTATAACTGTTTGATCATCTATTGGTTTTTTACCAAAAAATTCACTTACTTCTTGGTGTGCTCTTTCCGCACCCTGAGCTACAACACCAATATATTCTTCGTCCGATGGTAAGTATTTAATTTTAAAATTATCGGAGACCGTTTCGTCAAATTCAATTGTCTTTAAGTTAGTTTCTTGTGCTGCTAAATACCGAAACACTTCATAGCTTGCTTGACGAGGTAGGGTGCTGTTTCGTGCTAAAGCTATAAATAGTAGAGCGATTATAGCAATGATCATGCATATAATTACTATAATATTAGATGATGTTTTCCCCAACAAACTGATTCACCCCTCTCCCCACCCATTATACTATGGAGAGAGGTTTAAATGGGCAAACAAATATTGGTTAATAATAGGTGATTCTTGGTTCTATCCCTATGATTTTGCTCTAGATTAGTCTATAAAAAGATAAGCTTATTCCTTTAAATACTCCGTGACTGCCATTCCTGCATGAGCACCATCTCCTACAGCAGTAGCCACCTGTTTAACAGTTTTATATCTTATATCACCTGCAGCATAAATACCTTGAATAGATGTCTGCATGTTTTCATCTGTTAATATATAACCTTCTCTTGTTTCAAGCATATCCTCTATAAAAAATGAGTTGGCTACTAAACCAATACTCACAAATAAACCCTCTACATCTAATCTTTCTTGTTCTGATGTATTAGTATCTTCAATAACTAATCTACGCATAATGCTATCACCTTCAATAGACCTAACTACTTTGTTTAGCTTTAATTCAATATTCTCATGCTCAAACATTTTGTCTAATGATGTTTGATTGGCTCTAAATTGTTCCCTTCTATGAATGAGATATACCTTTGAGGCTATATCAGCTAAATACAGTGCCTCTTTAACAGCGGAATCTCCGCCTCCTACTACAGCAACCGGATAGTTCTGAAAAAATGCCCCATCACAAGTAGCGCAATAAGAAACTCCTCTACCTAGAAAATCTTTTTCTCCCTTTACTTCAAGTTCTTTTCTTTTTGCTCCTGTTGCAATTATTATAGCTTTAGCTAAATATTCTCCTGAATCTGTAATTATTTTTTTATGCTCACCTTCATCTTCTATGGCAATAACTTCATCCATACTAAATTCTACATCAAAGCGTTCAGTTTGTTTGCGAAAGTTTTCAATTAAATCAGCACCAGTTATACCAAAAGGAAAGCCTGGGTAGTTATCAATTTGATCGGTGATAACTGCATTGCCACCAATAATTGCTGATTCAAATATTAAAGTTTTTAACTTTGCTCTACCTGTATATAGCCCAGCAGTTAGCCCAGCAGGACCACTTCCAATAATAATTACATCATACATTTTTTTACCCCCTAAAAAAGATAAACCCTGACCGCAAGGTCAGGGTATGGATTTTTCTTTTAGCGTAAGTAGTTTAGTGGATTTCGTTGAACCCCATTTGTTAAAACTTCAAAATGCAAATGTGGCCCAGTACTTCTTCCAGTAGATCCTACTCTTGCAATTACTTGTCCCCGAGAAACATGTTCTCCCCTTGATACCAACAATCTAGAACAGTGTGCATACCTAGTTTCCATACCATTACCATGATCTATTCTCACTAGATATCCATATGCACCTTGATATCCTGCAAATATGACTACTCCTGAGTCAGCTGCTTTTATATCAGTGCCTGTTCTTGCTCCTATATCTAGCCCCATATGAGTCCCACCACGACTTCCGAAATAGCTTGTAATAGGTCCATATACTGGCCAATCTAACACCCCTGAGCTTCCACCACGAGAAGCGACTTGAGCAACTTGGTTTCCTCTTGCAATAACTTGGTCTACTGGCTGTCTTAGGATATTTTTTTCTTTAATCTCTCTTTCCTTCACTACACCATTTACTAGTGTTGCCACATATGAAATTTGTTTTTTTCCATCTTGCCCTACTTGCCTTACCCTTACAGTACTTCCTAAATTATTATCTGTAACCGTTTTTGTTTCATGCGATATTGTTTCAATTTTTTCTCCTTCTACCTGGACCATTGTACTTATAAGGGGTTGGTTTTTTACTAGTATAAGCTCCTGACCAATAGATAATGTTTCGCTATTTAATTTGTTAACTTGTTTAATATCATCTACATCTAAGTTATTCCGGTGTGCTATTAACCATATAGAGTCTCCTTCTTCTACTATATATTTTTCGGGAGATTCTGTTCCTGTTGTAATTAGACTATAAACTTGCTCTTCATTCTTTATTTTTTTTGTAGAAACATTTTTTTCTACTAATTCTACTTCTTCTACAAAATCTGATGATACTAGCCTTTCATCTTCTGATATTTTCGAATTTTCATCTTTTAATTTATTTAATAAACTTTTTGCTATTGCTTCGTTTTCAACATATGCAATAGCATCTCCATCTACTATTATCGCTATTGCAGGTGTTGAAAAATCTAGTGTTGCTTTTAGTTTTTCTTCTATTTCTTTACCTTTTAATAAATCCCATTCATTAGCAAATATCGATTCATATTCAATTGTATTATCAAACTCAACTATTTTGCCTAATTTTTGTTCATGTTCAGAACAAATATTGTTAATTGATATTTCAACTTCTTCATGATTTTCAACTAAAAACTGCTCTTCACCATCAATAAGTACTGCATAAGCAGAAATTTTCATTCCATTAACAGCCATTAAGTACATTGCTAAGATAAGAATAAGTACAATTACTACTGGTATACTATAACGAAAATGACCCTTAGTATCTACATTGTTCTGCATAATATCTCCCCACACCATTTATGTTTTTTGTCACATTATGTTTTTTCACCATATTTCCTATTCTACCTTAACAAGAAAAATCCTTCTTCATTTGGATAAATATTTCTATTGACTTATTTTTTTCTTTAGTTCTAAGTATATAGCTCCTTCAATTCTTTTTTTGTGCATTGCACAGCCATTTTTATAGGGAATGCTAATACTATTATTATAGTCATAGGCATTGGCATGACATCCACCACCACAATAATATCTAGCCCAACATGAGTTGCAAATTTCCTTATGCAAATGATTTGTTTTAAATTTATCTACCATTTGATTAGCTAATTTCTTAGTAGTTACATTCCCCATGCAAAAATCCTTTTTACCAATAAATTGATGGCATGGGTATACATCTCCCTCAGGTGTTACTGCTATATATTCTATACCTGCACCACACCCACTAGTTCTTTTTGCAATACAAGGTCCTTTTTGTAAGTCAAGATTATAGTGAAAAAAATGGATATCTTTCTTTTTTTCAAAACACTCTAATAGATAGTCAGTTAGCTTATCATATTCTTTTAGAACTCTTGGCATATCCTCTTCTTTTATTGAATATGGATTATCAACTCCAACTGCAGGTTCTAATGAAATTGCATCTATATCTAAATTAACCAAATGCTTAAAGTCATTAACAAAATCTAAATTATTACGAGTAAAAGTTCCTCGTACATAATAACTTTGTGGCTTTTTATTAATCATTTTTTTAATTAGTGGGACAATTAAATTATAAGTTCCTTCACCATTTTTTAAGTTTCTATGATAATCATTGATCTCAGGCCTACCATCTAAACTTAAAATAATGCTAATGTTGTTTTTTACTATAAAGTCCATTATTTCATCATCTAGCAATAAGACATTTGTAGTTAGGGTAAAGTTGATTTTCTTGTTATATTCCTTCTCCTTTTGTCTCCCATAGAATACTAATTCCTTTACTAATTCAAAGTTTAATAGTGGTTCCCCACCGAAAAAATCTATTTCAAGGTTTTTCACTCCATTACTTTTTTCTATTAAAAAATCTAATGTTTTTTTTCCTGTTTCAATTGGCATAAGTGAGGTATCTCCACCAAAACTGCCCTCACTAGCAAAACAATATTTGCACTTCATATTACAAGTATGAGCTATATTTAAACATATAGCTTTTAATGGCATATTACCAAAGTCTACTTCTAGGTTTTCTTCTTCACTAAACATAGCACCATCTTTATATGCGGCTACTATCTCTAGTATAGCTTCATTAAGAACTTCCTCCGAATAATGAGTCATATAATATTCCTTAGCCTTATATATATCACCATTGAAATCTATTGTTTTTTGTACAAGTAAATAGGTCATGTCGTCTAATAAATGTACTGCTCCGCTATTAACATCTAGCATTATATTAAGGTCGTTATATCGATATAAATGTATGTTTTTTTCAAATTTGTATGCTGTTAAAGGTATCATATTGTTTACCCCCTATAAATTTAGACACAAAAAAAGGGCTTTATGCCCTATATGTAATAAATTAATTTCTACAAACCTGATTACCAACAGTACATGATGTTTTGCATGCTGATTGACAAGATGTTGCACATTCTCTACAGTTGATTTTATCATCTGATCTTTTAAGGTTAGGTTTTATTACAGTAATAATATGTTTATTCACTATTAAATCTCCTCCCCTTTTTTAGAATTATTATATAATATTATTTTTTATTAACAAATAGTATCAGAAAATAATATGGCGGAGCTGACGGGAATTGAACCCGCGATCTCCGGCTTGACAGGCCGGCATGTTAACCGCTACACCACAGCTCCGCAATTTCATTGCAAAATCTATAATATCAAATCTTCCTACTAACATCAAGGGTATTTTTTGTAATTTTAAGCAAAAATATTTTCCAATACGATTGTTTGATCTCTTTTAGGACCAACTGCAATTAATGAAGATTTAACTCCTAGTAATTCCTCTAGTTTTTCAATATATTTTTTGGCGTTTTCTGGCAGACCCTCGAAGTTAGTAATACTTGATATATCTTGCTGCCATCCTGGTATCTCTATATATACTGGTTCACAATGCTCAAGGATATCTGAGCTTTCTGGAAATTCATATATCATTTCTCCATGATATTTGTAGGCAATACATATTTTTATAGTTGGAAAGCTATCCATTACATCCATTTTTGTTAATGCAATATCAGTTAGTCCATTAATTCTAACTGCATATCTTAAAATTACTGCATCTAACCAACCGCATCTTCTAGGCCTTCCTGTTGTTGTACCAAACTCTGCTCCCTTGTTTCTTAAGATATCTCCTTGTTCCCCTAAAAGCTCAGTTGGAAATGGTCCTTCTCCAACTCTTGTGGTATATGCCTTGGCAACACCTAATACTCTATCAATATTTGTAGGTCCTATGCCTGCACCTGCACAAGCTCCTCCGGCTGTTGGACTAGATGATGTTACAAATGGATATGTTCCATGGTCAATATCTAAAAGTGTACCTTGTGCACCTTCAAACAATACTTTATCACCATTATTTATGGCAGTGTATATTAATACAGAAGTATCAGCAACGTATTTTTGTATAGCCTTTGCTTGTTGTAATATCTGTTCATAAAGCACCTCATGGTCAAAACCTTTTTCTTGGTAAAATTCAGTTATTAAATGATTTTTTCTTCGTACTTCTGCTTTAAATCTTTCTTTAAAGTTTTTATCATATAATATATCAGTAATTCTAAATCCTACTCTCTTTATTTTATCAGAATAAGCAGGCCCTATTCCTTTTTTTGTAGTACCTATTTTATTAGTACGATCTTCTATCTCATCTATTTTTTTATGATAAGGCATAACTACTGAGGCACGACTACTAATTCTTAACATACTTGTATCGATTCCTCGTTTTTCTAACCCTTTTATCTCTTGTATTAATTTCTCCATATCCACTACAACGCCATTTCCTATAATGCTCAATTTATTAGGGTATAGTATTCCTGATGGAATTAGGTGTAGCATAAATTTTTCATTATCTACCTCGACAGTATGCCCAGCATTGCTTCCTCCTTGATATCTAACAATGACATCAGCCTTTTTTGCTAAGAAATCAGTTATTTTGCCCTTGCCTTCGTCCCCCCATTGAGCCCCTACTAAAACTACAGATGACATAAGTCCACCCCCTTAATATATTAACCTTTAACTTAACTACTCTTACTATTCTTTGCTTTTAGGCAAGCTAATATTAGCAGAAGGTAAAATGCCTGTCAATAATGAAAAAACCGGCTGTTACACCGGTTTGAATGTATACAACATATTTATAGAATTAAAATATATGCTCACTAGCTTCAGTAATGTTACTAATTGGGATAACTTCTATTCCTTCGATACCTGCTGGTATATCTCTTATGTTTTGATATGGAATTAGAACTTTTTTTATGCCTGCCTGTTTAGCACCACAAATTTTCTCATAAACTCCTCCAACAGGTTTTATCTTTCCTTGTATAGATAATTCCCCAGTTATTGCTACATCCTGTTTTAAAGCATATTCCTTTACTGAGCTTAATATAGCCATATATATAGCAGTTCCTGCTGAGGGACCATCAACATTACCACCACCCGTAATGTTGATATGAACATCATAGTTATTTAAATTTTCTGATGTTTCTTTCCTAAACACCGATTTAGCATTGAAAACTGAGTCCTTTGCCATTATGCCAGCTGTTTCATTAAATCTAATTTCACCTTCTCCATCTTTAACGGGAAATGAAATTGCTTCTATCTCTATAAGTGATCCCGTATATCCTGAAGTACCTATTCCAAAAATTTTCCCTACTTCAAAATTATTAGAAGCCTTGTTTAATATATAAGGTGATAATCTACTGTTTTGTAATGCTTCATAAATATGATTCGAAGTTACTGTAATCTTTTCATCGTTATTATCTCTTTCATTGTACGCTAGAGCGTAAGCATCTACTAATATTTTATTAGCCCCTCTTCCTTCAGTAGTATATTCAGCAATAAGTTTACTAACGTTTGAATCTATAGATATATTAAGTTTCTTAGCAGAATTATCTACTATCTGTTTTATATGCTCAATTGTAAGAGGTTCAAAAAATATTTCCATACATCTAGACCTAAATGCAGGGTTGATTTCCTCTCTTGATTTTGTTGTTGCCCCTATTAATATAAAATCTGCTGGTACACCATTATCAAACATTTTTTTGATATACTGCGGTATTCTTTCGTCATGTGGATCGTAATAAGATGACTCAAAAAACACCCTTTTATCCTCTAAAACTTTAAGCAACTTATTTTGAAGATAGGGATCCATTTCGCCTATTTCATCAACAAATAGAATTCCTCCATTAGCATCAGAAACTAAACCTAATTTCGGTTCAGGTATACCATCCTCTGCTAATTCTTTTTTGGCTCCTTGATATATTGGATCATGTACTGAACCTAAAAGTGGATTAGTTGATTCTCTAGGATCCCAGCGTAGAGTAGTCCCATCTACTTCTATAAATGGAGCTTCTTTTTTAAAAATTTTATTTTCTTTTTCTTTTACTATCTCTAAAGCCAACCGAGCACACGTTGTTTTTCCTATCCCTGGGGGACCATATAATATTATATGTTGAGGATAAGGGGTACCCAATTTTGAAATTAGGGAATTTAGGGCTCTTTCTTGTCCAATAATTTCATCTAAGGACGAAGGTCTTAACATTTCTAGAGCAGACCGACTTAAATTAGTCCTTTCCATCACTTCAAGCTGTCCTAGCTTTTTTAAGGTTAAAGCATTTTCCGGTGAGCTGTTTTTTTCTTTTAATACCTCTGCTTTAATATCTCTTAGATAATCATTATATCTTTCTTCCATTTGCTGTTGCACTTTATGCTGTAATTCTTCTTCTATTTTTCGTCTAGCATAAATATCTACTACCTCTTGTTCTAATCTTTTAATAATTTCAGCTAAACTTAGTTCCTCTGAAATTGAATTTATTGTTGGGTCTTCTTTTACAAGTTTATTTAGTGCAATAACTTTATCGTTTAAGTCTGACGAGTTCATTAACTCTATTGAATCAAGCTTACTAGCCTTTAAAATTAACCCTTGTGTACCATAAATGTTTTCTAAGTGTGTAAAAAGTGCGTCTACTCGGTTTGATATTCCCGTTTCATCTTTTTGTTCATCACATAATAAATCCTGGACTTTTTCTTGCGACATTAACCATTAATCCTCCTGCTATTATTTGGATATTACTGTTACTTGTATTTCTGCTTGCACTTCTGGATAAAGTTTTATTTTTACTTTATAATCACCCAAGTGCTTAATTGATTCTTTTATATCTATTTTCTTTTTATCTATTGATACCCCATATTCCTTTTGTAAAATGTCGGCAATCTCACCAGTAGTTACTGCTCCAAAAAGTTTATCTCCTCCACCTGTTTTTACTTTAATAGTTACTGAATTCCCATCTAGCTTTTCTTTTGTTTCTAATGCAGCAGCTTTTTCTTTAGCTTTTTTTCTAGACTTACTTAAATTTTTTTCTTCAACTTCCTTAAGTTTCATGCTTGTAGCTTCTTCAGCTAAGCCCTTTGGAATAAGATAATTTCTAGCATATCCATCAGATACTTCTTTTAATTCACCAGCTTTACCTAATTTTTTAATATCCTGTGTTAATATTACCTTCATTTAAATCCCTCCTTAAGTTCTTACCTTTCTATAATCAATCAAAGCATCAAACAACCCTATTAGTGTTAAAAATACTATTATTGATAAAGGTAAAAACATTGTTAATAAAACTAATATTATGATAAGAACAGTTTTTAGTTTGCTTTTTATAATCTGAATTCTATATAATATTGCAGCTAGCCCAAAGTATATAATAATTGGTACCTTAACTGCAATAATGTTAGATCCCACAAAATAAATAGGTGCCATATCTTCCCTACCAAATAACCACAATGACAACGCTAATATGAATACCCATACAAGCTGCCAAGGCATTATTTCTTGGGTAAATGGTCTTTTTTCTAAGTAATTAAGGTCTCGCTTTTTGCTTAGATATAAGGTTAAATATAGCATTAGAAATACTGCAAAAATTGCTTGAAGAAAATAAATAGCAGGTAAATGTCTACTTATGTTAAAAAACAAGTCTTCCATAGTAGAAACTATTTCATCTTTTGTAATTCCTAAGTCTTCGTAAACCTCAAGTAATCCAGACTCCTCATACCAAACAATGGATTCTTCCATGTAGTTATTTAATTCTTCATTAAATTCATTAATTCCAATGTCACCTAAAATTAAATAAGAAGTAGTCATAAATAGTGTAACACCAATAACCGCTGATGCTATCCCCCATTTTTGTAGCTCATAATAACCCTTTTGTTTATTAGCTAAAATACTCATTACTATAGCAGGTAATCCAAAAAATAATAGATAAAAAAACAAAGTGCTGTCTCCGGTAAGACCGAATAACAGCAAAATATTTGTACCAAAAATTATTATTATTTGATTTTTCTCTAACTTAAATCCACTAAATATTAATGCAACTCCCCAAATAATAGCTGCTATGTATGAAAAAACAGGCAGAAATATCATTGCTATACATGCTAGTAGTGATATTAGTACAAGTAATACAAATGCAGACATACTTACCACCTCTTTTTATTTTCAAAATAGGCAAGCAGTTCGGAAAGGTCTCCATACCATTCTTCTACCTCGTGGGAATCCTCAATGCTAGTATTTAGTTTGTTTTTTAATTGTGTATCAATATTATCAAAGCTAACCCCTACTCTTCTTCCTAATAAATAAGTAATTATTATTATAGTTGCTAGTGCATCACTAGTAACTTCTTTTTTAGTAGTTGTTAAAGATTTAAAAAAAACAGCTACTGACTCTACTAACTCAGCCTTAAGCCACTCTATTAACTTAAAATTTTTTGCTACATCTATTTCTTTACTTTTTGCATTCAAAAGACATACACCTCCATTTATATGTCTTTCGTTAAGCTCTTTGATTTTCCTTCTTATTTGGAAAAAAATGTAATTAGCCCTCATTGGTTGTGAGGGCTAATTTTTTATGTTTATTCTGATGCATAAGGTAAAAGTGCCATTATTCTTCCTTTTTTGATTTCCGCTGTTAACTGTCTTTGGTGGTGTGCACAGTTTCCAGTAATTCTACGAGGTAAAATCTTGCCTCTTTCAGTAATATATCTACGCATTTTTGCTAAATCTTTATAATCGATGCTTTCTACTTTATCAGCGCAAAAATTGCATTGGCGTCTTTTTTTGCGTTTATCTTTTTTCAAGTTGTCTAACCTCCTACTTTAAAATGGAATTTCTTCATCCCCATCTACTAAATCTATATCATCTAAACTTATTTCTTTGCCCAAGTCTTCCCAGTTATCATCCTTTGGTTGACTTGATCCAGAACTAGCTCTACTAGGATTAGAGCTTGTCTTTCCACCTAGAAATCTAACATCATCCGCTATTACCTCAGTAACTCTACGTTTTTGGCCTTCTTGATTTTCATAAGACCTTATTTGGATTCTTCCTTCTACTGCTGCTAAACTTCCTTTTCCAAGGTATTGTGCACAGTTTTCGGCTAATCCTCTCCAAGTTACTATGTCAATAAAGTCTGCTTCATCTTTTTTGAACTTGCGGTTAACCGCTAAGGAAAATTGACATACTGCATTTCCATTGGGTGTATATCTTAATTCAGGGTCGCGGGTAAGACGCCCTATTAATATAACTTTGTTTAACAAAAAAACTCCCCCCAAGCTAAGAAGCATTATTTTGATCTTTGCGGATAATGATATGGCGCAATATATTGTCAGAAATTTTCATAATCCTGTCCAACTCATCTATAGTTTCTGACTTTCCTTTAAAGTACCAAAGAACATAAACACCTTCTTGGTAATCCTCAATAGGATAAGCCAAACGCTTTCTGCCCCATCCACCTGCTTCAGTCTCAAATTCGCCACCAAACTGAGAAATAATATTTTGTAGTCTTTCTTTAGTTTCAGTAACTTCCTCTTCAGATAGATCCGGCCTTAAGATGAACATCATCTCATAAGTGCGCATATAAATACACCTCCTCCCTATGGACTAACCCAGTCGGGTAATGGTCCCGGACTTTTCCGGAACAGGGACTGAGAATGATTATACCAGTAATATTTTTGTGATGCAAGAAAATTACATTTTTTATAAGTGTCCTTTAATAAGTAAATTGTTAAGCTCACTAACAGGTTTTTCTATAATATACATATCATTAAACAAAGCTTTAAGAACAGCTATATCTTGCCCATCGTTTTCTTTAAACCCAATAATACAAAAACGTTCATCTTTAGATAGTGTCTTTACTGTTACTAAATCTCCTTTATAAAAGCCTTTTTCAGATACAACTTTTAACCTTTTCATAGTTCCCCTCCTTAAGGCACATGGATGTACTATATTTTATGTCCTTAAGTAAGGAAATGTGCTTATTTACTCTCATTTTCTACTCTAAGCATACCTTTTTCAAACTTTATTCTAGGCATCATAACTACCCTATTACAACCTAAACATTTGATCTTTATGTCAGCACCCATTCTAGTCACTTCCCAATTATAACTACCACAAGGATGCTTCTTTTTCATTTTAACTATATCACCTAATTTAAATTCCTTTCTCTGCATTACTTCCCTCCCCCAAGGCTATTTTACTTTAATTTTAGAAAACCCTTTATCTACTACTCTTCCAACCATGTGATATTCACATTTTCTTTTTTTCATCTCTTTTTCAAAAACAAAAGCATTTTCTTCATTAACACAAATAATTAAACCCCCAGCTGTTTCTGGTGAGAAAAGCAAGTCTTGAGTTGCTACATCAACATTCTCCGAGAAAACTACTAATTCTTTTAAATACTCTTTATTGGAATAAGCACCACCCGGAACCATTCCCATATTAGCAAATTCTTTAGCACCTTTCATGAAAGGAACTTTGTCAGAGTATACCTCTATCTTTACATCACTAGCTATAGCAATTTCATATAGATGTCCTAAAAACCCAAAACCAGTTACATCAGTTGCAGCATTTGGCATAATTTCTTGCATAGCTTCAGTTGCCTTTTTACTAAGTTGACACATCCATTTTATTGCATTCTGTTCTACCTCTATTGATGCAAGTTCTGCTTTTATTGCTGTTGATATTATGCCATTTCCAATCGGTTTTGTTAGAAAAAGAACATCGGAAACTTGTGCCTTAGAATTTGTAATCAATTTATCTGGATGTACTAGACCAGTCACTGATAAACCATATTTAGGTTCATTATCATCAATTGTATGTCCTCCCACCAGGTGGGCCTCTGCCTCCTTAATCTTATCTAATCCACCCAAAAGAATTTGTTTTAAAGTTTCCATATCTTCACACTTAGGATAGCAAACAATATTCATTGCTAATAAAGGTTTACCTCCCATTGCATATACATCGTTTAAAGCATTAACAGCTGCAATCTGCCCAAATGTATACGCATCGTCAACCATAGGAGTAAAAAAATCCATAGTTTGTATAAGTGCAGTTTCATTGTTTAGCTTATAAACTCCTGCATCATCTTTGGTATTAATCCCAACCATTATTCTTGGATCAGTAGGTGGTACAAATTCATCTAAAATTTTATCTAAGGTCCCCGGACCTATTTTTGCTGCTCACCCAGCTGCTCTAACCATACTAGTTAGCCTAGTCTCTTGATCCATAAAAGAGCACCTCCCCTTTGCATTTATAAATCTTTAAAAAAAGCCTTATAAGCTTTATATGACATATATATATCAGCTTTACTTGCTATTTCAAAAGGTGAATGCATACCTAATATAGCAACTCCACAATCAACAACTTCTATGCCATAATAGGCAATGTATTGTGCTACAGTACCTCCTCCACCAATATCTACTTTTCCAAGTTCCCCAACCTGCCATTCTATGTTGTTACTATCAAATAAGTTCCTGATTTTAGCTACATACTCTGGATTAGCATCATTAGAAACTGATTTACCCCTTGACCCTGTATATTTTGTAAGAACTACACCTTTTGATAAAGAGCTATTATTCATTTTCTCGAAGACTTCTGGATAATTAGGGTCAACTGCTGCATTAACATCAGCTGATAATGCATAAGATTTCATGAGCGTATTGCGCAAAACATGATAACTATCATTTCCATCTAAATGTAATAGCTCTGCAGTAATATTCTCAATTAATAGTGATTGCAAACCAGTATTGCCCATACTTCCTATTTCTTCTTTATCAACAAATAAGCACATAGCTGTTTTTGGGGGTTTATCTGTTTCCAATATAGCTTTTAACGAACAATATGCACTAACTCTATCGTCTTGCCCATAGCCAGCTACCATACTACGATCAAATCCTAAATCTTTTGCTTTTAATGCTGGTACTAGTTGCAGTTCTGCACTAGTAAAATCATCTTCTTCAATGTTATATTCACTTTTTAATATTTCTTTTAAATATGCTTTAATAGATTTATCACCATTGTCTTTGTTATACCTAGTACCTATAAGTGCATTTAAACCTTCACCACTTATAGCTTCTGACATTTTTTTCTCCATTTGATCTTTTGCTAAATGTGGCAATAAATCTGCTATTGTAAAAGTTATATCTTCTTCACTCTCACCAATATTAATTTTTATACATGAACCATCCTTTTTTATTACTACACCATGAAGAGCAAGTGGTATTGCTAACCAATGGTACTTTTTTATTCCTCCATAATAATGAGTTTTAAAAAAAGCTAACCCATCGTCTTCATACATTGGCCGTGGTTTCAAGTCTAAGCGTGGTGAGTCGGTATGTGAGGCTATAATATTTAACCCATTATAAATTGGTTCTTCTCCCACTACAATAAGTGCAGCTACTTTACCTTTTTGCTCTACTAAAATTTTTTGACCTGCTTCTATTGAGTTCATTTCTTCTATGCGTTTAAATCCTGCACTAAGTGCTTCATTAACTATATATTCTGTAGCTTCTCGTTCTGTTTTGGCAATATTTAAAAAATGCTTGTATCCATTACAAAAATTATAAGCATCGTTAATTTCTTTATCAGTCAAGCGTTCCCATGCTGTATTAGGTTGGTTTTTTTTCATGTTGTTTCCCCCTTTTATCTTTTACTATTCATATATTTCCAAATCATCCTATTACTATACCCAAATACCCACTAGTTCACTTAGGTTCGTAAATGTCTCTAGTAAAATTGGTGATAACATAGAATTTTGTATTGCATTTTTTGCGCTCGAAGCTGTTTCTATTCCCATATTAGCAGCTAGTTTTATAGCAGGGTAACTAAATCCCAATATAACAACAATAATAATAAAGTTTTTTAGTCCTCCGAAAAACATTCCTGCTAATCTATTAAAAAATCCTAATATACTATAATTAATTAGGTTGTTTAATAATGATAATATAAATAACGATATTTTACTGACTATTAAAAATATTAATAAAAAACATAATAAAATAGTAATTAGATATGCTAAATACATTGCTCCATCTTGTAAAAAGCTAATATTTTGATTAGTAATAAATAAGTTTACAATTGGATCATTAGGAAATAAAACTGGTAGCGATAATTTTTCATCAAAAAATGAAGAAAAATAACTTATAATTCCAAATGCATCTTCATTATAAGCAGCTAATTCTCTACTATATTTAATTGCCATAAATATTCCTAAAACAACACTTAAAATTCTGCCTAATGTGCTAATAAAACCACGTTTAAATCCAATAAAAATTCCTAAAATAATAAAGATTATAAAAATAATATCTAAAATATTCATACTGTAAATTCACCTCTATCAAATTATAACACACTGTTATTTGTAAGCTATTTGTCTGTAGCTCTATTAATTACAATGAACATTTGTTCCACTGCGAAAGGCTAAACTCAGTCTATAAAATCGCCTGAGTTTAGCCTTATGTTTTTTGTAGTCACTTTTTGCAGCAGAATCACAATATTAATTTACACCAAAAAAAAGAAGAAGCTTTCGCTTCCTCTTTTAGCATTTGATTTGAACTTTAATTTTTTAACGGACTGTTGTAGGCACAACCATATCTATAATACCAATAACTAGTGCAGCTAATATTGCACCTAATATTGTTGCTGTTAAAAATTGTGGTATTATAAATTGTGCAAGGTAAATTACTACCGCTGCAGTAACAAAACCAACTACACCTCTATTACGAGGTGAAATTTCTTCACCAAGAATTGCTTCTACTGCATAACCTATAATCGCTATTACTGCCGCAGCTATTAAAGCTCCAATAAACCCATCTACTGCAAATCCTGGTACTAGCCAACCTACAGCCATTAAAACTATTGCTGCTACTACAAATCTAACTACTGCTCCTATCAATTAATAGCCCCTCCTTTTATAAAAAATTAAAATTCTTCATTTTCTTCTAATATGATTCGCTTATTACGAGATAATTATGCAAATACATTTTTCTAATAAACGTTTATAATAAATTAAACTACTGGGCAAAGTATTGTTATTAATATTTTTGCTTTTTAGCATATTATTAATAACTATAAAAGAAATTTATTTGAAAAAATTTTTAATATAATTAGGAGTACGATTTAGTGGGTGTTGATATAAATATTTTAACTGAATATATCAATAGCTTTGGTTTTTATGCACCAGCCATAGCTTTTATTCTATTCACATGCCAGGCTATTTTCCCAGTTTTTCCATTTATAATATTAGCAGCTACTGGTGGTATATTATTTGGTGCTAAAGTAGGATTTTTACTCGCTTGGTTAGGAGCATTATTGGGGGCATCAATTGCTTTCTGGTGTTGTAGGATGTGGGGCACAACAAAATATATAAAACTTCTTGAATCTCGTTATGGATATAACTTTCAAACTACTGATGCAAGTATTGCTTTTTTAACTGTAATACTTATAAGAGTTTTTCCAGTTGTACCAACACCTCTTATAAATATTGGTGCAGCATTAGGAGGTATGTCTTTTAAAAGTTTTTTCTTTTCTTCAGCTATCGGTAAGATTCCCACTGCATTTTTATATACTACACTAGGTTTATCCTTATTTAACACTCAGGATTTAAGATATGCTTTTACTATAATTGGAGCAATATTAGTTTTATTAGTTGTTGGTAAATATATTGTCAAAAAGAACACCTTAAGAAGTTTGACTAAATAATATTTTTTTGCAATTTCTTTTATTGTTTGTTGATTTTATTGTTTTATTTCCCGGGAAATAATTCTTTTTAAGATAAAAAAGTAGAAAAAAAGAAGAGCTAACGAGGTATTTAGCTCTTCTTTCATAATATATCGATGTTTTATAGCATAATTTGATATTTTCAGTGCAAAAATTTTGTTGTTAAGTAGTTAAAGCTCGTATGATAATTTTTATTTCTTAGTAAAAACTTAAGTTTTGGCGGAAGCGTGTGGGAATCGAACCCACCCACCACGGGATCGCCGCGGCGCAAACTGGATTTGAAGTCCAGGCGACCCACCAGGACCGATCCGCTTCCATTAGTATTAAAATTCATGCATAAAAGAGTATATAATCGTTTGCACTAAAAGTCAAATTTAATTCATAATTCCACTGCAAAAAGCTAAACTTGACTATGGAATACTACTTATAATACCTTAATAATCGTACTCTCGAACACACTAATGCTTTTTAAACAGCTTCAAGCTCCCATTTTCCACACCGATCTCCCCATCTTGCTAGAAGTTCACGGTTTTCATAAAACTGTACAACTTCACAAATATTCGAACATCCCTGGCATTCAAAACTAGTTGTTTTGAACTCTGTATCATATATCCCAAAGCCTTTAAAGCTTGTTTTTCCTTTTTTACTTATTGTTTCCTTCGCAAGTAAGGCAGCTCCCACAGCTCCCATTACTGCATAATGTGGTGGTATTATAATATCTGTTTCTAAATGCTTGCTGAAAGCTTGTGCTAATCCTTTATTAGCAGCTACTCCTCCTTGAAACACTATAGGTGATAGTATATCCTTGCCTTTACCAACATTGTTAAGGTAATTTCGCACTAATGCTTCACAAAGACCAGCAATAATATCTTCGATATTATAACCTAGCTGCTGTTTGTGAATCATATCAGATTCCGCAAATACTGCACATCTTCCTGCTATTCTTACTGGATTATTAGCTCTTAAAGCATAGTTTCCAAAATCCTCTATTGGAATACAAACCCTTACAGCCTGTTGATCCAAAAATGAACCTGTACCTGCTGCACATACTGTATTCATTGCAAAATCTGTAACTACACCATCTCGTAATATAATTATTTTAGAATCTTGTCCACCAATTTCAATAATTGTTTGTACTCCCTCAACAAAAGTTGATGCAGCTACTGCATGAGCAGTTATTTCATTTTTTACTATATCGGCTCCTAGCATCATAGCGATTAGGTACCTTGCACTACCTGTAGAACCTGCTCCTAAAATTTTAACCTTATCACCTATTTCCTGACCAATTATGTTTAAACCTTCTTGAACGGTTGTAATAGGTTTTCCGTTTGTACGTAAGTATTTTTCAACTAAAACTTGATTTTTTTCATCCAGCACAACAATATTTGTACTTACTGAACCAACATCTACACCTAAGTAACCTGTTTTCATATAGCTAACCTCTCAATCTTATTTCTAGTTTCACGCCGCTTTTCTAGTAAATCCACAAAGGCTTCTAATCTGGTTTGAACTCCTGTTTTTCCAGTTTGCTCGTCAATAAACAAGGTCAGTACAGGTATATCTTTATCCTTACTTACTTGAGGTAGTATGCCTTTCGCTACAATCTCTGGAATACATGCAAAAGGTGCTAGTTGAATAACACCATCATAACCATTTTCAGCATAAATTACGGTTTCTGCTATACTATTTACCCCATGTCCACCAATTGGTGCTTCATTCATATACGGCTTTGCTCTTTCATAAATATCACCTTCTAAATTTACAATTGTAGCATTTCTGGTATATCCACTTAAATAAATTGACCTGTCAGTTTCTACACCCATTTCTCCTAACATTATCTGTATGTAATGATTTGCAGCTGGTTCCAAAACAACATATATTTCACCAATAATTCCTATTTTTAATGGGCGTCTACTAGTATCCTTTTCTATATTATTTATTGCTTTTATACCTTCATTATTTGCATCCTTTATTTCCTGGAGAGTATTAGCTTCATCAATCATTTCTAAGGCTTTCCATAACACTCTGGTTGTTTCCCCTCGTTTTTTTTCATATGGTCTTACCTGATGTGAAAGCATTTCAATATCGTCTAAAACCTTAAGCTTTTCCCATGTTACCTTTAAAACATTTAACATTGCATTTAATGAGATTCCACCTGTTTTTCTAAGCCAATTTAGCTTTTTATAAAAATCGATTAAATCACATCTTGGTGGTTCTAACCCAACCATTTTTATCCCTGTATTTAACTCATCTAACAGGTATTGGTGCATAACCCAATAATAACCGGCTCGACATGGTCCCATTCCTCCAGAAGTTACAATTACTTCAACACCCTCTTCTGCAACCTCTAAATAAGTTCCAGTCAAAATTTTAAAAGGAATACAAGCAAATTCTGGTGAGTGTTTAACTCCTAAATCTAATGTTTTCTTGCTTGGCTCAGGGGGAACTATATAATCATGCCCCAAATGTTCCACTAGCCATTTTAATGCTATATAGGAATAACCCATACGTGGAAAGCTTACTTTCAATTTTTATCCCTCCGATATCTTATCATATCCAAAAATGCCTCTACCCTTGTTCTTACACCAGCTTCAGCACTATGCTCATCTATCATTACAGACATATATGGAATAGAACTTCGTTTGCGTGCTTCTATTTCCAGTAATCTATCTACCATTGAGTCTGGACCACACGCAAATGCTGTTACATGTATAATGCCATCAATGTCTCCTCTATGAATAAAATGTAATGTTCCATATATTACTCTATTAGAATAATACCAAAACATGCTTTTTGGAAGTGTTCTTATTTGTTTATTCATATCTGAATCATTCACCATATCTTGGGTTAATATTTTGACATTCTCATTTTTTAATATATTCAACAAACCAACATTTATATAGTTATCATAGATAGCATATGGATATCCAACTACAGCTATTTTAAGTTCTGGTTCAAATTTGTCCTTTTTATCAATTTTTTTTGCCTTTTTTTTGTTAGTAAAAACCTTATCCAAAGCCTGCTCTGGCAAGAATTCTTGATGAAGTAGTTCTTCATACTTTTTTTGTATTACAGAAGCCTTTTTACTAGCTTGTAAAATTTGGTTTGGTAAGTTACCCAAGATTTGTCCTACTTCATAGCATACCTTGTCTATTTGTTTTTTTGCTGAACCTAAATTAACCCGAACATCTATAATCTCAGGTACGTTTTCTATACCATATCTGATCATTTCAGGTAATCCAAGAAACTTAGGACAGAAGGTCTCTGTGCCAAAATCTCCAAATTTTCTTAAACTAACTAAGCGAGGACAAAATAAATAATCCACCTTATTAGCTAATTCAACAACATGACCATGATAAACTTTAATAGGTATGCAGGCATCATTAACAGCTACCTTAACTCCATCGTCAAGAATGCCTTTAGTAGTCGGAGTTGATAAAACAACTTCGTGTCCTAATTCATCAAAGAATATTTTCCAGAATGGATAGTAATTGAAGTACGCAAGTGTTCTTGGTATTCCTATTTTTGCCACCTTACAAATTCCCCTCTGTAATTGATTTGCAATATTTAATGCCTTGCTAAGCTTTAAGTAGTTTCTCAGCATAGTAAACACTATTTTTTGATTTTTTATATTTTTACCCTTACATCTCCCACTCTACGAGTAAAGCGTATTCTATCATAATACTCTATAAGAGGTAGGGCATATTTTCTACTTGTATTTAGCAAGTCCCTCGCTTGTGCTAAAGTAAGTTCATTTTCTTTTTCAAAATGATTTTTTAATATTTCTTTTCCTTTTTCAATAGCTTCTTTGGTAAAATACATACCTTCAGCTATTTTTAATAATTGTCCTTGATCTATCAAGTAATTTAACATTTCATTAAAATCTTGTTCTTTAATATTTAAGATTTCCCTAACTTTTTCAATTGAAGGCGGAGTAAATAGATTATCATTCATCCGCTTATATATTTGATTAATGATTTTTTGTTCCTTCTCATTAGGTTGTGGTATAAAATTTTTTAACATTATAAAATTATTTTTAACAATTATCCTATTGTTTTCTTCAAAATAATTCAATATTTTTGTAAATATTTTATTATTTATACCACTAAACAATCTACTCCTAATATCTTCTCTTGGGTATCCTTGTCTAAGTGGAAATTTTTCATGATACCCTTCTACCATATTCGTTATTTCTTTATTTATATCCTCTAAAATTGAAACTGCTATGAATTGTCCCGAATCTTGTCCAATTTGCACAACTTTTTCGTCATCTATTAACTGCTCTAACTCTATTTCTATTTCTTTTTCACTACTTCCTGTACTTTTAGCAAGTTCATTTACAGTTAATATTGTATGCTTTTTTGATTCTAGTTCTTGTAATACAATATCATAAAGGCTTCCTTCTTCTTTTAATGATAGCTCTTTTAATACATCTTCTCTAAACCTTTTTTGTTTAGGTGGATTTGAATCAATAATTGTACCACCACCAATTGTTGTAACAGGTGAATAATATCTGATTACAAACGGATCATTTTTAAAACAAACAATGGGCTTTTCCATCACTATCTGGGCATAACCTTCCTCACCTGGAGATATTTCATCTCTATCTAAAAGTACTATTCTTCCTAATGCTTCATCTGTACCTAGATGAAACCTAATCCTATTCCAGTTTTTTAATGATCTTTGACTTGAGCTTAATAATCTAAGCTTAGTATCTACTCTATAACTAGGGCTTAAATACCCTGAGCTAGCTAATAGGTATCCTCTTTTTATATCTGCAATGTCTACACCTTGCAAATTAACTGCTACCCTTTGACCTGCATATGCAATATCAACTTTATCGTTATGTACTTGTAATGTCCGTATTTTTACCTGTTTATTTATTGGCATTAGCTCCAACGTTTCCCCAACTTTAATTTTTCCAGACCAAAGTGTTCCTGTGACTACAGTTCCAAAACCAGAAACAGTAAATACCCTATCTACAGGTAATCTTGCATGACCAAATACTGGTCTTTCTTCAATTAGCTTAGAAATTTGTACTATTTCATTGAGAAGTTCACTTACCCCTTCTTTATTAACAGCGGAAACTGAAATAATTGGAGCTCCTTTAAGTATTGTTTTTTCGATATATTCCTTTACTTCTTCTTCCATCAGCATTAGCCATTCTTCATCAACTAAATCAGTTTTTGTTAATACTACTATGCCTTTATCAACACCTAATAATTCTATTATATCCATATGTTCTCTTGTTTGAGGCATAATTCCTTCGTCTGCTGCTATAGTAAATAGTACCATATCTATGCCAAATGCGCCTGCTAGCATATGTTTAATAAACCTTTCATGACCAGGCACATCAACAATTGCTGCTTTCTGTCCATCTGGTAAATCAAAAGGGGCAAAGCCTAACTCTATTGAAATTCCTCTTTGTTTTTCTTCCTTAAGTCTATCTGTTTCTATACCCGTTAAAGTTTTTACAAGAGTAGTTTTCCCATGATCAATATGTCCAGCTGTTCCGATAATAATTCTTTTCATAAATCATATTACTCCTTAACCTTGTAATGCTTTTGATATTGCTTCTGCTATTTCTTTTTCTTCATTCAGAATAGTTCTGGCACTCAATAGAAGCTTTCCATCTTGTCTTCGCGTAATAATGGCAGGTTCCCTCATTCTTAGTCTTTTAGCTATTTTTTCCAAGTGAATTTCTTTAAATTCTATTTCTACACCCCATCCTGTTAATTTATAAGTTGGATAGGCTCCCCCTCCTACCATATCTTCTAACTCTACTATGTTAATTTTAGCAATATATTGATTATTTCTAAGTCTTTTTTGAATTACTTCATATAAAGCTTCTGCCTTAAGTTTTAAATCATCCTCATTATAAGTCAACATTCTTAAAACCGGAATATTTTCCTGTGGTGTTTTTTTCAGATATTCTTTTAAAGTTGCTTCTAGCATTGCAATAGTTAATTTATCTACTCTTAATGCCCGAGTTAACTGATTTTTTTTCATTTTTTGAACTAACTCTTTTTTGCCTACAATAATCCCAGCCTGTGGCCCTCCTAATAGCTTATCTCCACTAAATGTTATAATATCTACACCTGCTTCTACGCACTCTTTTACGGTCGGCTCTTCTGCCAAACCCCAATTATCTAACTTATACATTATGCCACTTCCTAAATCCTGCATTACTGCTATTCCACTTTTTTTCCCTAAATCAACTAAGTCTTTAAGATCAACTTCTTCTGAAAAGCCAACAATTTTATAGTTTGATGTATGAGCCGTAAAAAATAGTGCTGTCTCTTCATTTACTGCATTATTAAAATCTGAAATATAGGTTTTATTTGTAGTTCCTACTTCAATTAAATTAGCACCACTTTGTCTCATCACATCAGGTATTCTAAATGCTCCGCCAACCTCTACTAATTGCCCCCTTGAAACAATTACTTCTTTATTTTTTGCTAATGTATTCAACCCTAATAAAACTGCCGCTGCATTGTTGTTAACAACAAGTGCAGCTTCAGCTCCAGTTAACTCAAGCAATAAATCCTCTACATGATCATATCTAGAACCTCTTTCCCCTGTTGTTAAGTCTAGTTCTAGATTATTATATCCAGTTGTTAATGCTACTAAATTTGTTATAGCTTCAGTATCTAAAGGTGCTCGTCCTAAATTAGTATGTAAGACAACACCAGTTGCATTTATTACTCTTTTTAAAGTCCCTTCCGCTTTTTCTCTAACTTTATTTGTTACCTTTAAAACAACTATGTTTGTTAATGCTTCTTTATCGTGTTGCGTTTCTGTTCTTTGTAATTCATTTCTTAGTTCATTAATCGATTCTCGTATCTTTTTTACAACAAATTCGCGATTGTAAGTTAAAAGTATCTGTTGTATTTCATCCTGCAATAGAACTTCATCTACTCCGGGAATATTTCTTAAATTTGACATTTCAAACCTCCTTGGTACTACTAATTAACTGCAATATATTATAGTATACTTTTTTTCCCATGTCTTTTAGAGTCTTATAAATTAGAGTAGCAAGTATTAATACTCCTATTATGCCAAACAAGGGATATATTTTACCAACTAGAAATGAAAAACTTTGCATTGAAATTGGTAAAGCTAATGTCATACATAATACTAGACAAAATTCATATTTTATGCCAGTAAAACTAGAAAACCTCTGAGAAAATCCGTATGCATTGGCTATTGCTGTTGTTAGTATACCGAGCAATAATACTACAGTATACAAGTTTTTAGCTGTAATAGATATATTTCCTGCTACATAGAGCATCGGAACCTCATAGTGCATTACCATTGGCATAAACTTGTATAAGGCTATAAAATTTAATAATACTAGTAAACCTAAAATTAGACCTCCTATAAAAACTCCTATAATTGAATTTTTTGCTGTAGACACTGATTGATATTCGGTTAAAACCACCATAGCTAATGAGAAATTATAAGCTACATATAAAATACTAGCTATTATCCAAAATTTAGCTTCCTGCGGAACTAAAAATGCCGTATATGAGCCATGTACAGGATTATCTACAAAAAAACCTACATACCCACTTATAAACAGAAGTAGGATTACTTTTAATGGTACTAATATATTATAAGATTGTATTAATCCTTTTTTTCCAGTAAACAGGAGGAATACGATCAAAGCATATGCAATTATAATTCCTAGATTTTTAGATAAGTATAAATGTTCATAGAATACCGCACCACTTGCTGAAAGCATCATACTTATACCTAAAAACAAAAAAATTGCTAATAAAAAATCTACTAATAATCCCATTCTTTTGCCTAAAATATACTCTAATATATTTTGATAACTATCTACCTTTAGCCTATGTGCTGTATATAAAAGCACAGCTCCAGCTACAGCAAATAAGGATCCTGCAATAATAACTCCATTAAGTCCAAAAACTCCATATGCTACAAAAAACTGCATTATTTCTTGTCCCGATGCAAAACCCGCACCTATCACGGCCCCTAAATAACCCATTATAAGCATTATTCTTTGGTTAATCTATCTCACCCCACCTCAATATAATGCCTTCTTAATAAATATTGAAAGTAATGAGATTTTACCGCATAAAAATTTTTCCAATGGTAAAACTATTTATTGTACTTTTAAAGGAAAGAGGGTTATCTATGAATATTCTTAAATCCCTAGCATCTACTGATAACAAGTATTCATACCACTATGATGATCCATTGTGTTTCTATAAAGTTCAAAATTCTATTTGCCAAATGATAGATGATTTGGATAAAAATTATTATCGGGAAATTGTATATGTATGTATTGGAACTGATAGAGCAACGGGAGACTGTTTAGGGCCATTGGTTGGAACGCGAATTGAAACTCTACTTCCTAAGGTTAGTGTTTTCGGAACACTAGAAA
Organism: Candidatus Syntrophocurvum alkaliphilum; assembly: GCF_009734445.1. NCBI lineage: Bacteria > Bacillati > Bacillota > Clostridia > Eubacteriales > Syntrophomonadaceae > Candidatus Syntrophocurvum > Candidatus Syntrophocurvum alkaliphilum. Next base: position 2,093,606 of record NZ_CP046457.1, on the reverse strand, counting down.
AACCGACTCATGCTTTAAATCTTAATGAGGTATTAGATGAGGTTAATAGTAAACATAATCAACCTTTAGTTATAGCCATAGATGCTAGTTTAGGTAGTAAAGAAAGAATTGGTTATATAAATATTAAAAAAGGAAGTTTAAAGCCAGGCACAGCACTAAATAAAACTTTGCCTGAAGTAGGTGACTGCAATATTTCTGGTGTTGTAAACGTAGGTGGGTTTTTAGAACAAATGGTATTACAAAATACTAGGCTTCACATAGTATATAAAATGGCAAATGTAATTTCTAGGGGGATTTTTTTAGCTCATAATCGAATTTATTCAGCTAATAATTAGCTTTATATAGCTCATTAATAACTGTTTGGTCCTCTACAGGAGTAAAATCTTCGTAAAACTGTCCCACAGCATAAAATCTTTCAGGCACATTTAATACAACTACTTCATTTGCAGATTCTTGCAAATGCAAATATGCTTCTTTTGCTGCTACCGGAACAGCTATAATGATGTTTTTTATATTTTGTCTCTTTAAATAGTTAACTGCTGCTTTGATGGTAAAACCTGTAGCTATACCATCATCAACAAGTAGTACTTTTTTTCCTTCTAAGTTTGCAGGTTTTTTACTATTTCTTAATTCATCTAATTGATTATTAATATAATTCTTAACTCTTTCTGCTAGTTCCTTTATGTCTGCTTTATCTATTTGCAAATAATCTTTAATTCTTTCATGTATTAGCACTTCCCCATCTGGAGCTACTGCCCCAACAGCATATTCAGGTAAATTAGGGGACCCAACTTTTTTCGCCATTATTATATCAAGAGGGCACGAATAAACCTCAGCAATAGCTCCCGCTGTTATTACTCCTCCTCTAGGAATTCCTAGTACAATATCAAACTCGATATCTCTTTTTTGTAGCTCTTTACTTAGTGCATATCCAGCCTCTCTGCGATTTTTAAACACTTATTCCCCTCACTAACCTTAATTTTTATTCTTTCCTTTTTTATCAGCTTTTTTTTCCTTGTTTTCACTTTCTTTATTTTCACTTACCATATTTTCACTTTCTTTATTTTCGCTTTCTTTATTTTTACTTAATTTATGCTCTGTAGATGAACTACTCATTTTAGAAGTTCCATCTAAATTTCCACCTTCATCAATGGTTATAATGCTACAAATTGCATCTCCCTTCATTGAGCCAGTCGAAGTTATTTCTAGTTTTCCTGCAGCATATAAATTTCCATCGATTGTACCTGATAGAGCTATATTTTCTGCTTTAACATCACCTTTAATTAACCCTTTTTCACCTATTAATAAATCGCCTTTAATATCAACTTCACCATCTACAACTCCATCAATACGAATAGAACCCTCAGAATATATTTTGCCTTTGATTTCTACACTATTTGATATTAAGCTATCAATATTTTGTGGATTTTGTGATTTGTTTTTTTTATCTTTTTTTAGCACTTTTTCATTCTCCTATTTAATAATTTTTATGGTAGATAAATTAATGGATCCTTAGGTTCATCCCACTTAAATATTGAAAAGTGTAAATGTGGACCCGTACTTCTACCTGTCGAACCCATTTTAGCTATTAGGTCTCCTTTTTCAACTTTGTCCCCCACATTTGTATGAAGTGACGAATTGTGTGCATACTTAGTTACAAAACCATATCCATGGTCAATTAAAACAGTATATCCATATGATGCCAACCAGCCTGAGTGAGTAACAACACCATCTCCTGCTGCTACTATATCTGTACCAGGTACATTTGCTATATCTATACCATTATGAAACTGCTTTGCAGATCCCCCAAATGGAGAGGTTCTCCAGCCAAAAGGTGACGAAATGTCTCCTTCAGCTGGCCAATAGTTAGGAATTGCTCTAAAATAATCTTCGTCATCCTTTACTGTAGCATAATATTGTTCAAGCTCTTTTTCTCTAAATGATAATTCTAATTTGATTCTTTCTATCTGTTCCAATTCATCTACTTCAAAGGATAATGTATTATCTTCTCTACCACCTTGTCCTCCTCTAGAAGCTGTTTCACTTTTTTCTCTTTCTTCTTCAAGTCCCATTAGCTTTCTTATTTCATCTTGTTTTTTGTCAATTCTATCTTTAATTTTATTTATTTCGTTTATTTCTTCACCTAAATGTTTTATAACCTCTTCTTTTTGTTGAGTTTCTTGTCTTAATGCATGAACCTGTTGTATTTCCTCTTGAGTATAGTAATATGCATATCCTAAAATAAAAAAGCATAACACAAAGAGTCCCAAAGCACCAAATGCCGTTGAAACTGTTCTTTTTGATACGCTTAATTTTTTAGGTTTTTTAGATGTATCTGGAATTACTATAAATGTTAGTCTCTCATCTTTATTTCGCTTTGATTTCTTGTCCTTCTTTTTAAAAAATCTCATTTTATACCTCATGTTTGATAATATATCATTAATATAGTTATTATATATTATTCTATAGAGTATTATTGACATATTCTAAGTCATAATAACAATAATTTTTTCTTTTGTAAATTTTCTTTTTAGGAGGAATATTATGAACAACCTATATTTCGATTGCTTTTCTGGTATTTCTGGGGATATGCTCATAGCTTCACTACTCGACTTAGGGGTAGAAATTGACTACATAAAAGATATGATTTCTTTATTAAATCTATCAGTTTCCGTTTCCTGTGATAAAAAAATTGTAAAAGGTATTTCTTCAACCAAGTTTTCAGTCAATAGTAGTAATAATGCACCTTTACGTCATCTACCAGATATAGAAGAAATTATTATGACTAGTAAATTAGAAGACGATATAAAAAGTCGTTCATTAGGTGTTTTTTATCAGCTTGCTGATGCAGAAGCAACTGTCCATGGTATTCCAAGGGAAAAAGTTCATTTTCATGAAATTGGTGCAGTTGATACAATTGTTGATATAGTTACATCCTTCTTATGTTTAAAATATTTGGACATCGATACTGTAATTTCTTCTCCTATCCCATGGAATAATGGTTATATAACCATCAGTCATGGAACTTATCCTTTGCCTGCTCCTGCTACAGCATTGCTACTCTCTGGTATTCCTTGTATTGGAACAAATGTTAATATGGAACTGGTTACACCCACTGGTGCAGCTCTAATCTCCTCTATAGCTAAATCTTTTGGTGTTTTTCCTACTTCCATACCCAAAGCAATTGGCTATGGCGCTGGAAGTAATGAACGTGGTGACTCTGTTCCTAATCTATTACGTGCTGTTTTACTTGAGCCCACAGATAACTTGTCACTACAAAATGAAACTGTAGCAGTTCTAGAAACTGAAGTTGATGACCTAAATCCCGAAATTTTCACTCATTTATATGACAAACTATTAATGGACGAGCAAGTTTTAGACTTATTCACCACACCAATTATAATGAAAAAAAATCGTCCCGGTGTTCTACTTACTATTATATCAAAACCTGAAAACATCAATAAACTTTCAAAGCTTTTAATCTCTGAAACTACTTCTCTTGGGGTCCGTTATCGCTTACAGCAACGGATGTGCACTATACGTGAAGAACAAAGTGTAACCACACCTTGGGGTTCCATTAAAATTAAAAAAGCATACTTGCCTTCAGGTGGTACCAGAATTAAACCAGAATTTGAGGATTGCCGCATGATTGCTCAGGATCATAACTTACCCTTAATAGAAGTTTATTCGAAAATTTATTCTTGGTTAGTACAGAATAGTTATCTATAATTACCCATGTTATAAAAATAGCTTAGTGATCAATATATATTTGATTGTGCTGCAAAAAGTAACTACAAAAAACTTAAGGCTAAGCAAACATTTTTATCTAAGTCCTTAAATAGCAAGGAGCTTTGTAAGTTAACTAGCATAGCCGAATGTACTATCAAAGCAAATCCGGCTGAGCAATGCGTTTAACGCATTGCCAACCGGCTTGTAGTAAAATCTTTGTTTTTTGGTTTTTTTGTCAATTAAAAGTTGATTCTCTTTACTTTTAAAATGTTATTAATGGTTTGATTATGCCATCTTCTTTAGTCTCCATTAATTTAAAAGCTGTTTCTAATTCGTCAAAGCTAAATTTGTGTGTTGTTAATGGAGTTGGATCTATTCTTTTGTTTACAATTAATCTCATTAAGTTGTTCATTCGCTCACTTCCACCAGGGCATAAACCTGTAGTAATAGTTTTACCAGCCATACCTACTCCCCAGTCTATTCGAGGAATGTTTACATACTCTCCTTCTCCGAAATAACCAACAACCGATATCGTTCCACCAGGACGAGTTACTTTGACACAGTTTTCAAATGTTACTTGTGCTCCTAAAGCTTCAATTGCAGTATCTACACCTCTTCCTTCAGTAAGGTCTAGAATTTGAGCAACTGAATCTTGTGATGAAAATGGATCTATTATTATATCTGCACCAAAATGTCTTGCCAATTCTTGACGTCTAGGAACAGATTCGACTGCAATAATTAGTCCTGCTCCTAAGAGTCGAGCTCCAGCAGTAGACATTAATCCAACTGGTCCTTGTGCGAAAACTGCAACAGTTCCACCTAGTGGAATATTTCCGTTTTCCGCCCCCATAAAACCAGTACTCATCATATCTGTTGCATACAATGCATGCTCATCACTAAGTTCATCAGGTATTAAAGCTAAGTTTGCTTTAGCATCATTAACTACAAAATAGTCTGCAAAGGTACCATCTTTAACATTAGCAAACTTCCAACCACCAAGAGCCTGGGTACATTGGGAAGTATGGCCTGTTTGGCAATTAAGACATTGGTAACATGGTGTAATAGCATTAATAGCAACTCTTTGACCAACTTCAAATCCTTCAACTGCAGATCCTAATTTTTCAATAACTCCAACAGCCTCATGACCAAGAGTTAAATTTGTTCTTTCACCAATTGCACCTGATAATGTGTGAATATCCGAACTACATACTAAAGCCGAAGTAGCTTTAACTAAAACATCTGTTGGACCTGGCTCAGGTACTGGCTTTTCCATAAATCCAACTTTTCCAATTTCATGCATAACAAATGCTTTCACTAAAATTCCTCCCTTAATAATTAATTGGTTAATTTATTGCTACTCATTGCTAAAAAAATGTTGTAATTTTAATTACTCATCCTATAACAGTTTTGGTAGACAAGTACTGTTTTATGCATGGACAATAATGCATATCACATATGTTATGAGTGGTTTTTTCCATTTATTGTTTAATTTTATATAATTGCAATAATGCACTTTTTGTTCTACTGCGAAAGTAATTTTTATGCAAAACCATTTAAAATTAAACGCTGAAAGACGCTGATTATTTTTATAATTATTCATATTTTATTCAAATAAGGCTTTTACAGATAAATCAACAACTTTTATGTTTTTTGCATAAAATGTATAAAATAAATAAGGAGTGTTTGTAATGTATGTTGAGTTTAACCAATCTGGTCACCAAGTTTACCTTCCTAAGTGGTTACCAACACTTGCTAAGCAGTTTGGCTCTGGTATGATGGACGAAAAGGAACTACTATACCTAGCAAGCACCATAATGCTAGCTAAATGGGAAAATGATAGTTATATTTGTGAAATAGGAACTTATATTGGTTTAACTTCTGTTTTTATGGCCAAAGTAGCAAGCAATTACAATATTCATACGACCGTATTAAGTATAGATCCATTTGAACGCTTTAACCCAGATGAAGTAAATCCTCAAGGTAACTTTAATAGTTACTTATATAACATAAAAATGCACAATCTAGAAGGTATGTGTATACCATTAGCCTGCTTCTCCAAGGATGCCGCCAGAGTTTTGTCTCCTACAATTTCTGTTTTAGTTATTGATGGCTCACATCACTATGATGATGTCTCAAAGGATTTGAATCTTTATATCCCCAAAGTAAAAAATGATGGATATATATTTATTGATGACTATGTTAGTTGGGCTTATCCTGGTGTTTGTAGAGCTGTAGATGAGTATTTTTCTAATAAATCCCATGCATTACTACACAAGAGCAACTATGTTATTTATCGAAAGCAGAAGTAGGTAATAATTCTTGCTTTTTGATAAGCATTCTAATTTTACTAGAAAATGAAGACTAAAGAGAAATAGTTATTGAATTCTTACAGACCCATTTATTTATATATATTCATATAACTTCACCTTTTGTCTGTCAGCTTAAGTCACGCCACTTGCTCAATGTTTTTTTGCACTAATTACCCATTCTTAAATTTTTATCTTCATAATTTGAAACAAAATATTTTTGTGCAAGTCTTAGACACCGTGACCTGTATTTGTTTATGTTGATTGCAAGTGAATAATTACCACGATTAGTTATCGACTTGAGCAAAATGTTTCACGTGAAACATTTTATTTTTGTTATCTTAAAGTAACTTTGTTAATCATTATGGTGTTTGTTGAAAAAACAAAATTTCCACAACAACACTGTTTGCAAATTAAGTAGTTAATTATAATTAAAACAACAGTGTAAATAATAAAAATCTATTTTATCTCACATATATAGTAACCGTTTTTGCTAAATATTGCTTTCCAATGCGTTCAACTCTTAATTCATGGTGTGTTCATTGTCCTAGTTCCATACGCAAGCACCTTTTTACATGCTTTGCGAAGCAAAGTAAAATCTAAATAGTCAGTGCAAGTCTTTAACGTCTGCGTAGTCTGTGTCTTTTCTCGTCTTCTTGTAAGCAACTCATTAGTTGTTGTTTTAGAAAATGTTTCACGCGAAACATTTAAATATTAATTTCTTAAAGCTCCTTGAATTAACAATCATAATGCTTGTTTCTAATGTCCTATTTGTAGAGCAAATAATGAGTAAGCACGCGAATAATCATTTCCTCTGTAATTTGTTTTTGCAAAAACATTGCCTCCCGATGTAAATCAACTCTTTTTTTGTGTCTTATTTGGCTTCAGTTTCAATTCATAAGTTCTAGCTTTCACATAAGGGATAAATGGATAATAATTATAAACAGTCTGTGTAAGTCTTTAATGTCTGTGTAGTCTGTGTCTATTTTCATCTTGTTATGAGTAAGTTCTTGGTTGTTAGCTTAGAAAATGTTTCACGTGAAACATTATACATCAGCTATTAATCTAAGTTTGACGACCTAAATTTTTATTAGTAAAATTAGTTTCAAAAACACAAACAATAGCTAATAAAAGAAAAGCTTTCAAATTATCTGCAAAAGAAGTAATACTGTCTTTAAATTGGCCATAACAACAAATATTCTAAAAACTCAGGGTGATTATTAGAGGGTCTTCCAGTTGAGAAAAACTATCTTTAAGCAAAGTAAAAGCACTATCTAAATTCAACAAAACATAGACCTCTCCTAAGATGTCTAAGTAATACATAATTTGCAGTTCGTAAGCAGGAAAAAAGCTTGTCCTTAAACCAAGATTGAAAAAGTGCATTTGGTCTAAAATAACCCTACATAAAATCACCTCATAAATTGAATTAAGGGGGCAATAACATGGATATAGGAAAAAGGTTATATGAAGAAGCAGTTAATCTTATTAATAAAAGGTATCCAACTGGTTATGGTGGTGCAGCTGCAATGTATACTAGTTCTGGCAAAATATTAACAAGTGTTGCCCCTGAAACAATTAATTCTTCTACGGAATTATGTATTGAAACCGGAGCAATTTTAGAGGCTCACAAACTTAATGAAAATATCACACATACCATTTGTGTTGTACGGGAAAATGAGCATTCTGATTTTATGATATTAACTCCATGTGGAATATGTCAGGAAAGGTTGTTTTACTGGGGTAGTAATGTAAAAGCAGCTGTTTCAAATGCTGATAATAGTATTACTTTCAAAACATTAGAAGAAATACAACCTCATTATTGGCGCAAGGTTTATAAAAAGTAAATTTTTCAATTGTTGTTTAGTGGCCAATTAAGAAGTAGTTAATGAGGAACCTACTTAAATTATTAGTTTATGCATCTAATTAAACTTTATAAATGTTTCACGTGAAACATTTAGTTTTTATTATCTTAAAAGTGCTTGATAAGCATTAATGTTATGATTCTACTGCAAAAAGTAAATATAAAAAAATTAAGGCTAAGCAATCTTGTTTGTCTAAGTCCTTAAGTAGCAAGGCGTGGTGCATAGATCACGGCTAAGTATAAATGAAATTTCATCTTAGATAATAAGTGCAAAGCTAAAATGGAGATAAAGACCCGAGAGTGACGTGATAAACATGTTTGCTTAGCCAATTCCATAGTCTAGCTTTATTTTTAGCAGTGAAACCAAATTTAAAAATACATAATTAAAAATTCTGTGTAAGTCTTTAATGTCTGTGTCTATTTAGTCTAGTTGTTGGTAAATGTTTTGTGTGTAACCGATTTGTTAGAATTGTTTCACGTGAAACATTTAAATAGTTTTGATTTGAATTGTTTTGGTAGGGTAAGCTTGGAACAGCTATAATTATGTTTGACAGTTGCCCCAAGCTAAAGTTAATACAGAAGGATTTAAGTTAAAGTTGTTATTATAGAATGGTTACTCCTCAATTCCAAAATAGTCCAAAAGCCTTTCTAGGTCTTCATCGCCGTAGAACGATATTTCTATTTTTCCACCATTCTTCTTCTTTTTCATCTCAACTTTTGTTCCTAATAATTCTTGAAGTTTTTCTTGCAACTCAACTAGCTCGGTATCCTTTTCTGTTTTGCTGTTTCTTTTATTTGATTTTACAGCTGATTCCGTCTCCCTTACTGATAATTTAAGTGAAACAATATCATTAGCTGCATTTAACTTCTCTTCATCAGATTCTAGTGATAATAATGCTCTTGCATGACCACTTGATAGCTTCCTGTTCTCAAGCATATCTAATATTTGACTTGGTAAGGATAAAATTCTTAATGTGTTTGCAATATGTGCTCTACTTTTACCTACTCGTTCAGCTAGCTCATCTTGTTTGAAATTATACTTGTCTATCATATTTTTATAAGCTAATGCTTCTTCAACTGCACTTAAGTCCTCTCTTTGTATATTCTCAATTAAGGATATTTCAGCAGCTTCTATATCATCAATCTCCCTAATTAAAACTGGAATATAATTTAATTCAGCAATTTCAGCTGCTCGCCACCTGCGTTCCCCTGCAATTATTTCATATTGTGTTCCCTTAGGACGAACCAAAACGGGCTGTAATAAACCATGCTCACGAATGGAATTTGCCAGTTCAAATAAAGAATCATCGTCAAAGTTTTTTCTTGGTTGGTCTAGCTTTGGTATGATTTCTCTTATGTCTAATTCTATAATTTGAGAATTATCAACCTCTCCATCATTAGAAAAAAGTGCTTCTAAACCTCTACCTAAACCTCTATCATTTTTCACTTCTATTAAGCACCTCCTCAGATAAATCCCAATAAACCTCTGCTCCCCTAGAACGTGAATCATAAGCCACAATTGGCTTTCCATGACTAGGAGCCTCACTAAGCCTAATATTACGGGGTATAATAGTTTTGTAAACTTCTTTGCGAAAATGCTTCTTAACTTCATCAACTACTTGAATAGATAGGTTTGTTCTGCCATCAAACATTGTAAAAACAATTCCTTCAATATTTAATGATCTATTAAGTTTTTTGCGAACTAATGCAATTGTATCCATAAGTTGACTCAAGCCTTCTAGAGCATAATATTCACACTGAAGAGGTATCATAACAGTATTAGCAGCAGTTAAAGCGTTTACAGTAAGAAGTCCCAATGATGGTGGACAGTCTATAAATATATAATCATATTTATTTTCTATTAATTCAATACTACGATCCAAAGCCTTTTCCCTGCGTTTAGTTCCTGTTAATTCTACTTCTGCACCTGCTAGTTGAATAGTAGAGGGTAATAGGTCTAAATTTTTAACTTTTGTTTTAATTATCGCTTTACTTGCAGTTTCTTCGCCAAGTAACACATCATACAAGCAAGCTTTAAGTTTTCTTCGATTTACACCTACACCACTAGTCGCATTGCCCTGGGGATCATTATCAATTAATAAAACTTTATGTCCTTTCATAGCAACACACGCAGACAAATTAATTGCAGTAGTAGTTTTACCAACTCCACCTTTTTGATTTGTAACAGCAATTATTTTTGCCATTTATAAATATCCACCTTTCAAAGCGCACTATAATTTAGTATTCTTTTGCAATGGCAATAAATCCTTCATGTAGAGCAAAATACACGTAATTTTATTTAATTATTTTAAATTAATTAATTTTGCAGATAATATTTGAAAGAGAATTCGGAACATTTGTTCTTTGCAAAACAATATAATTACTTAAAAACAAAAAATATAGATAGCTCTACATATAAAAAATGTAGTCTATCTATAAACTTAACTTATTTAAAATTCTTCGCTCATTTTTATTTGGCAACTGACCTAGAATTAATAGATTTTTTCTTAGGTATTTTAAGAATAATTTCATAATTTTCATCATTATCTCTTTCTGTCATACTTATATCAATACCAGTTTGTTTAGCTCTACTTACTGTTTCTTTTATAGTATTTAAAAAAATTCTAGCATCACGTATTATCATAGATACATTTTTACCTGTTTCCTTGTTATTTACTTCTGGATCTGGGGGAATATTATTATTTTTTAGTTTGTAAACTAACTCTTCAGTTTCTTTTACAGTTAAATCTTTTTCATAAATTTGTCTTAATACTTCCATTTGCATATCATTTGAGTTAAGTTTTAATAGTGCTCTGCAATGTCTTTCAGTAATTATGTCTGTTGTAATCAATGTTCTAACCTTATCTGGTAATCTTAAAAGTCTAAGCTTATTAGCAATTGCTGATTGACTTTTTCCAATTTTTTTAGCTAGATCATCTTGCTTTAAGCCAAAATCGTTAATTAATAAACTATAAGCACTCGCTTCTTCAAAGTAACTTAATTCTTTTCTTTGTAAATTCTCTATTAAAGAAATTGCAGCAGCCTTTTCATCATTAATATCTTGAATGATCGCAGGAATTTCATTCCGTTCAGCAATTTTACATGCACGAAGCCTTCTTTCCCCTGCAATAAGTTGATAGCCTTCATCAAGCTTCTTAACAATTATAGGTTGTATAACCCCATATTCCTTTATAGATTGCGCTAACTCAGTTAGTTCAGTTTCATTAAATACTCGCCTTGGTTGAAAAGGATTTTTTAGAATTTCATCAATCGGAATTGTTACTATTCTTCCCGTCATACTCTTACCAAAAATATTTTTTAACTGTTCTCTAACCATAATAACCCTCCTATAATGGCCGTTTTGCCGGAATACCAACACGACGGGGATACTTTAGAGAAGTTGGTTTGTTTTTTTTAACTTCAATAATAGCTCTATCCCTTTCTTCCATTAGATTATAAGTAAAAATATTATTTACTTCTGAACCCAACTCATCTAGCGCTGCCTTAGCCGTTTCTATTTCATTTCTATAATTTCTACCTTTCCACATAAAAACAGACCCAGTATTTTTAATGAGTGGTATAGAGTATTCCAACATAATATTCATTGATGCAACAGCTCTACTTGTACAAATATCAAAATTTTCACGAAAACTATTATCCCTACCTACTATCTCTACTCTCTCTCTTATTACATTTACATTTTTTAAATTCAGTTCATCAATCACCAATTTTAAGAAATTAGATTTCTTAAAATCAGATTCAACTAATGTGAAATTTGTTTTTGCAGATAAAATTGCTAAAACTAACCCCGGAAAACCTGCACCTGTTCCTATATCTATAACCAATAAATTTTCTATACTCTTGTAATTCAGTAACTTCTTACAGTCTAATATATGGTTATCTATATCTGTTTCTACTGTTTTTCTACTTACTAAATTATGTTTCCTATTTTCAAACAAAACTAATTCTTTAAATCTATTTACATTATATTCCATATTTAATTCTTATTTCCTTCTTTTTTTCTCTAAAAAAATTAAAAGTACATTTATATCTGCAGGGTTAACCCCTGAAAGTCTTGAAGCCTGGCCTAATGAATGAGGTTTTATTTCTTTTAACTTTTGTAGTGCTTCGTTTGATAATCCAGAAACCTCGTCATAATTAATATCATAAGGGATTTTTCGACTTTCCATTTTTTCAAATCTTTTTACCTGTTCTAATTGTTTATTAATATAACCTTCATACTTTGCTTGAACCTCTAATTGTTCTAAAATATCGTAATTATCTACATCAATTAAACCCATTTCCTTAAAATCTTCTATCTCTATTTCAGGTCTCCGCATTAGTTCCCAAAGTGAAATTCTATCTCTTAATAATGCACTTTCTTTCCTCTCTAAAAACTCTGCCATCTCTTTATCTGTAGGTGTAAAAGTCTTTTCTTTTAAGTTTTTCATTTCAAACTCAATAATATTTTTTTTATCATTAAATAAACGCCATCGTTCATCATCTACAAGTCCAATTTCTCGACCTTTTTCTGTAAGTCTTAAGTCAGCATTGTCTTGCCTTAATAGTAGCCTATATTCTGCACGAGAAGTTAATAATCTATATGGATCATCAATATCCTTAGTAATTAAATCATCAATTAAAACCCCTATATATGCTTCACTTCTTTTCAGCATAAATGGCTCTTCACCTTTAATTCTTAATGCAGCATTTATTCCAGCAATAAGTCCCTGTGCCCCTGCTTCTTCGTACCCTGAAGTTCCATTTATTTGACCTGCAGTAAATAAATTATCCACTTGCTTAGTTTCTAAAGAAGGTTTTAGTTGTGTAGGGATTACATAATCATATTCTATGGCATAACCTGTTCGCATTATATGAACATTTTCTAAACCAGGAATACTTTTTAATACCCTTATCTGAACATCCTCAGGCAAACTTGTATTAAGACCTTGAACATACATTTCATCTGTCGCTCTTCCTTCAGGTTCAACAAACAATTGATGTGAATCTTTATGTGAAAAACGTACTACCTTATCTTCAAATGAGGGGCAATATCTTGGACCTCGTCCTTTAATTATTCCTGTATACATAGGTGCTCTATCTAAATTATCCATTACTATCTGATGAGTATCTGGTGTACTGTGAGTTAACCAACAAGACAATTGAGGTCTATCATAATATGGACTAACAAAAGAAAACTTTAATGGTTTTTCATCTCCAGGTTGTTCAATCATTTTAGAAAAATCTACACTTTTTTTGTCTATTCTAGGAGGAGTACCAGTCTTAAACCTACCTAATTCTATTCCCATATTAGTTAAGCTTTCAGAAAGTTTTACTGCTGGAAATTGATTAGATGGCCCACTATCAAACGCTATATCTCCTACAATTATTCTTCCTTTTAAAAAAGTACCTGAAGTTATAACTACTGCTTTGCACTGAAAACGAGCACCTGTTTTCGTAACTATAGATTTAACCTTATAGTTTTCTAATTCAATATCCTCAACTTCTGCCATTAATATCTTTAAATTTCGTTCATCTAATAATGTTTTATACATTTCTTTATGATACTCATATTTGTCAGCCTGAGCTCGTAAGGCCTGTACTGCAGGTCCTTTTCCTGTATTTATGGTTCTTACCTGAATATTTGCTTTATCGATATTTATAGCCATTTCTCCACCTAAAGCATCAATTTCTTTTACAAGTTGAGCTTTTGCAGGTCCACCTATAGAAGGGTTACATGGCATATTGGCAATACTTTCCATACTTAGTGTAACTAATAATGTACTACAACCCATACGTGCAGATGCTAAAGCCGCTTCGCTACCAGCATGTCCTGCACCTATAATTATTACATCAAATTTTCCTGCTTCATATATCATAGCTAGTCTAGCCTCCTACTTACCAATACAAAAGTCTCTAAAAATTCGATCTATTACATCTTCCTTTAAAGACTTACCAGTTATTTCACCTAGTGAATCTAAAGCTCCCCATACATCCACTCCTAAACAATCAAGAGAAACTTCATTTACAGTATATTTTATATTAGAAATATATTCTTGTGCTTTAATAAGTGAATTTTTTTGCCTCAAATTTATCATTAATTCCAAATCATCACTATTTAAACTATCGCCAAGTATCATTTCTTCTATTGTTGATTCAAGTTCATCCAAACCAATGTCTTCTTTTACAGAGCCTCTGATTATTTTTAAATCTTTAAATAATTTTGCTATTTCATTTTCAGTAATATTTCTCTTTTCTAAGTCTTCTTTATTAACTAAAATAATTGTATTTTTGTCCTTTATTAAATTATAAATTTCTAAATCCTCATCTGTTATACCAGTTTCAAAATCAAGTATAAATAACACTAAATCTGATTCATCAATAACCTCTTTTGATTTCTTTACTCCTATTTCTTCAACTACATCGTGAGTTTCCCTAATTCCTGCAGTATCAACAAGTTTTACCGGTATACCTCTAACATTAATATATTCCTCTAAAACATCTCTTGTAGTACCAGGTATACTTGTTACTATAGCTCTTTCTTTTCTAATAAGCGCATTTAGTAAACTAGATTTTCCTACATTTGGTTTTCCACTAATAGCAACACTAATACCATCACGATATATTTGACTTCTCTCACTAGCATTAATAAGTTTATTTAGAGTAAAATCTACACTTTCTAATATCTGATTAACCTCATTATAGTCTAACCCACCTACTTCATCAGGAAAATCTATACTTGCTTCAACCATAGCATTTAATCTAATTAATTCATCTTCTATTTTATTTATATACTGACTAGTCTTACCTTCTAATTGTTTAACAGCCAAGTTTAAACTTTTCGAAGTTTTAGACCTTATAATCTCAATAATACCTTCTGCTTGACTTATATCCAAACGACCATTTAGAAATGCTCTTTTAGTAAATTCTCCTGGCTCTGATAGACGAATATTTTTTTCAGATTTTAATATCCTTTCAATACATCTTCTTGCAGGCATATTACCACCATGACAATTAATCTCTACCATATCCTCTGCTGTATAACTTTTTGGTGATCTCATAATACTTACTAAAACTTCGTCAATTTTTTCGCCGTTTTCATCTAATATCCATCCATAAGTTAAAGTATAACCATTTTTATTCTTTAAACTGACCCCTTTTTTATAAGGTAAAAACATATTATCTATACTTTCTATAACACCATCACCACTTAACCTTATAATGGCAATGCCTCCTTCACCAGGTGGTGTTGAAATAGCAACTATTCTATCTTCAATCATAATTATCTACTCCAGTTTTTTTATTTTAAGTATTTACAAAATAATCCTTTTATAATATAGAATTTATAAAAAAAAAGACCCTTACGGGTCTTTTTGCTACTTTTTCAATGAAATAACTACCTTACGATTTGGTTCATCACCCATTGAGTATGTAGTAATATAAGGATCGTTTTGTAAAACAGTGTGTATTATTCTCCGTTCCTGAGATGACATCGGCCTCATTACCACATTTCTTTGTGTTTTCTTTACCTTATCTGATAATCTTAGTGCTAATGATTCTAAGGATTCTTCTTTTTTCTTACGATAGTCCTCTACATCAAATACAACCCGTATTCGCTCTTCTCTATTTTTGTTAACAATTAATCCTACTATAAATTGCAAAGAATTTAAGGTTTCACCTTTTCTCCCAATTAATAAGCCCATATCCTTACCTATTATGTTTATTCTAACTGTATTATTTTTAACTTCTACTTTATCTATTTCATAATTAATTTTCATTTTATCTAATAAAGAACAAGCTACCTCTTGTACATATTCTCCTGGCTTTTCTCTTGGGGTTACCCTAACTATTGCAGGTTTTTTTCCTATTCCAAGTAATCCTTTTGAAGGTTCCTCTATAACCTCAACTGTAACATCATCCATATCACAACTTAACTCTGTTAAAGCGGCTTGTATAGCTTCATCTATATTCTTACCCTTTGTTTCTATTGCTCGAGCCTCCATAATTAACCTTTCCTCCTTTTTCCCTCCTTGTTTTTCCCTTTCTTTTTCTTCTTTTTAGTATTAGTAGTGTTAGTATTATTTTTATTGGTATTTTCTTTTGTTTCTTCTTCTTCATTGATTTCTTCTTCATTTACTTCTTCTTCTTCAATATCAACATCAATTTGAACACCTGTTCCTGTATCAGCTGCAACAGTAGTAGCGTTATCTAAAAGCTTGTTTACATATAGCTGTTGTGCAATACTTAATAAGTTAAATGTAATCCAGTATAAAGGTAGACCAGCAGGCATAGTAGCTGCAATAAATGCCATAAATAAAGGCATAATATAAAGTAGTATTCTCTGGGTTGGATCATTTGTATTCACCATTGATACTCTTTGCATTGCGTAAGTTGTAACTGCTGCTAAAATAGCTAATATAAACAATGAGTCTGGTTGTGCTATATCAGGAATCCATAAAAAGCCTGTTGGAGCACCTTCTAAAAATGGAAAATCCATTAATGCTTGAAAAAACGCAATAAAAATAGGCAATTGTATTAATAAGGGTAAACAACCACCAAAGGGATTTACTCCATTATCTTTATATAATTGCATTACCTTCGTCTGCATTGTCTGGGGATCATCCTTATACTTCTCTTGTAAGTATTTCATTTTTGGTTGTAATGCCTGCATAGCACGCATTGATTTCATTTGTTTTTGAGTTAGTGGAAATAAGATTATCTTAATTACTATTGTGATAAGTATTATTGCTAACCCGTAACTTGGTACACCTATTGATTCAGTTATACTATAAAAAAAATGTATTACATCAGTAAACCATTGCACAAAAGCCTGCCACAAATTAAACCCTGCATATCGAAACACTACCTGTGGACGACAGCAGGTTTCACCTCCTTAGGAACAATTTATATTAGCAATTAAGGTACAGGGTCGTAACCGCCAGGATTAAAAGGATGACACCTTAAAATTCTTCTTAAAGCTAACCAACCACCTTTTATACCACCATGTTTCTCAATAGCTTCAATTGAGTAATTAGAGCAGGATGGATAAAAGCGACAGGAAGGATTTTTAAAAAAACTTAACTTTTGATATAACTTTATTATAAAAATAAAGAGTTCCTTTAACATAAACCTTCCTTTTGGGTTACTTTATCAAAATCTTTTTCTATGTCCTTAAACTCTGCTCCTACTATATTTCTTTTAGTTACAATTACTATGTCATAACCATTTTTAATAAAAACTTTTTGTCTTACTATTGACCTCATTATTCTTTTTGCTCTATTTCTTGTTACAGCATTTCCTATTTTTTTACTTGCTACAAAGCCAAAGCGATTTAATTCTAAGTTATTTTTTATATAAAAAAGAATAATATACCTTCCTAGTCTTTTTTTACCATATTTATATATATTATTGTATTCTTTTGGTCTACTTATTCTATTTTCTTTACTAAACATTAAACCCCTTCTAGCATAGTAAAATAAAAGGCCGTTATTTACGACCTAAGCAGATAATGTCTTGCGTCCTTTTTTCCTTCTGTTAGCTATTATTCTTCTACCTGATTGAGTTGACATCCTTTTTCTGAAACCATGTTCTCTTTTTCTCTGTCTTCTTTTTGGTTGATATGTTCTTTTCATTGTAATATTTTGCCTCCTTATTTTATCCAGTACCTTATAATTATATTTTCTTCACTGTATTTATGTCAAGAAACAAGGCGATTCTAAATACTTCTAATTTTTAACGGATTCTGCTATGATTATACTATATTTTTACTTAATTCTTAATTTATTAACTTGTATTCCTAATTTATTTTTAATAATATTTGTCATGTTATCCACATATTTATTCTTTATTCACAATAAAGTTGTCCACAAATATACAGGGGGAATTATTTATGTCCAATTATGATTTTAATAAAATATGGAATCAAGTTTTAAAGTCTATACGAAAAGATATAGGAGATACTAGTTTTGATATTTGGTTTGCTAAAGTAGAATTTAGTGCATATCAAAATGACATAGTTTATTTAACAGTCCCAAATTCTTTAACCAAAGAATGGATTGAATCACGTTATAATGATCTAATATTAAAAAATCTAAAAACCTTAACACATCAAAATATATCTATTGTTATTAGTACCGAACCTGTATCAGAAAGAAATGGAAATATACCAACACTAAACACCAAATATACTTTTGATAGTTTTGTAGTTGGAAATAGTAATAGATTTGCACATGCAGCCTGCTATGCAGTAGGAGAATCTCCAGCAAAAGCTTATAATCCACTTTTTATATATGGTGGAGTAGGGTTAGGTAAAACACATTTAATGCAGGCAATTGGACACCACATTTTAACTAAAAATCCTTTATTTTCTGTGGTATACGTATCTTCAGAGCAATTTACAAATGAATTAATTTCATCTATAAAAGATGATAAAACCGCGGTTTTTAGAAGCAAATACAGAAATGTAGATGTATTACTCATTGATGATATACAATTTTTAGCAGGTAAAGAAAGAACTCAAGAAGAATTTTTTCACACATTTAACACTTTATATGAATCTAATAAACAAGTTGTTATTTCAAGTGACAGACCACCAAGAAATATACCTACATTAGAAGATCGTTTACGATCTCGTTTTGAATGGGGGTTAATTACAGACATACAACCACCTGATTTAGAAACTAGAATTGCTATTTTAAGAAAAAAAGCACAACAAGAAAATTTAGATATATCTAATGATATATTTGACTATATAGCTACTAATATACATTCAAATATACGAGAATTAGAAGGTGCATTAATTAGACTATTAGCTTATGCTACAATAACAAAGAGGCCATTAGATATGACTTTAGCAGCTGAAGCATTAAAAGATATACTACCAGCACCACAACCAAAAAAAATTACTATTGAAATTATCCAAAATATAGTTGCACAAAATTATGAATTAGATATTAAAGATTTTCTTTCCAAAAAAAGAAATAAACATCTAGTAGTTCCAAGACAAATTGCTATGTATTTATGTAGACAATTAACAGATGCCTCTTTTCCACAAATAGGAGAACAATTTGGAGGTAGAGACCATACTACAGTTATACATGCTGTAGAAAAAATAGAAAAAGAAATTAAAGAAAACAAAAAACTTGAAAATACAATAGAAAAACTATCAAATACTATTAATAAATAATTGTAATTACAATCCATACATACTAATCAACTTACTTATTAACAATTTATTCACTTTTATGTTTCCTGTAAATTAAGTGCTAGATTAAGTTGTCCACATAATTTGTAAGCCTACTAATATTACTACTAAATTGTTAATAAATAATAAAGAAAAAAGAGCGGAGGTTAATTAGTGAAATTTACAATAAACAAAAAACATTTATCTTATTTAACAAGTCTTGTACATAGAGCAGCATCTAATAAAAATACTGTAGCTGCATTATCAGGTTTACTTATTGAAATAAGCAGTAATCATGGTTTAACTATGACTGCAACTGATATGGAAATTGGCATTAAAGCTTCAACTAAAGAAATAAATATAATAGAAGAAGGCTCTGTTTTAGTAAATGCCTATTACTTTGCAGATTTCATAAAATTATTACCCGATACAACTATTTCGATAGAATTTAACAATAATTCTTCAAAGTTAAATATATCTTATGGTAGATCATCAGGAGTTATAAACACATATAGTATACAAGAATATCCTGAACTACCTCTTAAAGAAATGGAATATAAATTTACTCTTCCTCAAAATGTATTAAAAGAAGCATTGAAAAAAACAGTCTTTGCAGCTACAAATAATCATTTTAGACAAGTATTTACAGGTGTTCTTTTTGATATAATTGAGAATAACCAAATTAATATTGTAGCTTCAGATACACATAGACTAGCTTTTTACAACTATACTCTCGAAAATATAAATTTAGAACCTTTTAATTTTATAATTCCAATAAGATCTGTTAACGAACTTTTAAGACTACTTGACGATACTGATGATGATATAAAAATAGGTTTTTCAGAAAACAATGTAATATTTTATAACGATAATTTCATAATTTTATCCCGATTAATAGAAGGAAAATATCCTAATTACGATCAGGTGATCCCAAAAAATTTTAATACTAAAGTATTATTGAAAACTGATATTTTAAGTAATAGTCTAGAAAGAGCAAAAACAATGCCAACTGATGATAAATTAAAAATTCAACATGCCCAGTTCACTTTTAAAGAAGATGAAATATCTATTAACTCTTTTTCAGAAACAATTGGAGAAATTGTAGAAATCATAGAAGAATTTAACTTGGAAGGAGATAATGATATTAAAATAGCTTTTAATACTAATTATTTGTTAGATGTAGTAAAATTATTAGATAATGAAACAAAAGAAATATCGATAAGTCTTTCTGGTTCTCTAGGCCCTTCATTAATAAAAAATCCTGATAAAAATAATTATTTATATATATTAGTACCTCTTCGTACTACAGGTTAAGGGAGAGCAAAAAAAATTTGTTTTTAAAGAATATCCAGATTAAAAATTTTAGAAATATTAAAAAAATGGAATATAATGCAGAAAGCAACTTAAATATATTTATGGGTGATAATGGACAAGGAAAAACAAATATTTTGGAAGCTATTTTTGTATCATCAACTGGAAAATCATTTAGAACACCTACCGATACTAACTTAATTAACTATGAAGAAAGCTGGTATTCAATAAAAACAAAATATGTTAACAATGAACGAAAAATAAATTCATTTATTAAACTAGATCAATCAAAAAATAAAATATTACAAATAAATAATAAAAAAACATCTATAAATAATCCCGAAAGCCTTAAACTTGTTTTATTTATTCCAGATGACCTTGACTTAGTAAAGGGTAGCCCTTTAAAAAGACGAAAATTTATTGATTTTACCTTAAAACAAATATCTCAAGATTATTCTTTTAATTTTGATAATTATGGTAAACTTCTAAGAAAAAGGAATTTATTGTTAAAAAATGATCAAACTAATACTAAATCCTTTAATATTATTAATGATTTATTTGTAGAAACGGCTGTTAAACTAATTTTATCCCGGATAAATTTTACTAGTTTGTTAGATCAAATTATAAAGCCTTTATACCAAGAAATCACAAATGGTAAAAATACCATAAAAATAAGATATGCATTATCTTTTAATATAGAAGATGAAAAAATAAACCAAAATATCCTAGAAAAGTCATTTATTGAAAATCAAAGAAGTATAAAAGATAAAGAAATTAAAAGAAAAAAAAGCATGATAGGGCCACATCTTGATGATATTCACTTATATCAAGATAATAAATTAGCGAGACATTTTGCATCACAAGGACAGCAACGTAATATTGCTGTCTGTCTTAAATTAGCCGAAGTTTATGCATTTAAAAAAATAAAAGATT
This sequence comes from Candidatus Syntrophocurvum alkaliphilum, assembly GCF_009734445.1. Classification (NCBI taxonomy): domain Bacteria; kingdom Bacillati; phylum Bacillota; class Clostridia; order Eubacteriales; family Syntrophomonadaceae; genus Candidatus Syntrophocurvum; species Candidatus Syntrophocurvum alkaliphilum. The sequence continues at coordinate 2,072,284 of NZ_CP046457.1, read as the reverse complement.
ATTATCCCGTATTTTTACTAGATGAAGTTTTAGCTGAATTAGATCAAGAAAAAAGATTGTTATTATTAAACCATTTATCAAAAGCAGAATTTCAAAGTTTTCTTACATCAGTAAATTCTAATAATTTAAGAAATGTAGAAGCTAAATTATCTGTTATAAAAGATGGGCAGTTAATAGGAAAGGAGTAATTTTATGTATATACACCTAGGCAATGATTATGTTATCTCTGCTAAAGGTATAATTGCTATATTAAACATAGAACCCCCGGTTTCAGAAGATGTATTAGATATTATAGAAATAGCTAGAGATAAAAAAAACATAATAAATATCAGTTCTAACAATAAAGAAAAAGCATTAGTAATATGTGATGATAAAATCTATATGTCACCTATTTCATCGTTTACTCTTTGTAAACGCGTTTTTAAATATGATAAGGAGGGTGTAGACTTTGGCCAGATTTGAAAACAACTATAATGCGTCTAATATACAAGTATTAGAAGGCTTAGAAGCAGTTAGAAAAAGACCAGGTATGTATATAGGCTCAACTGGATCTAAAGGTCTTCACCACTTAGTTTTTGAAATTGTAGATAATAGTATAGACGAAGCAGTTGCTGGTTATTGTGATGCTATAGAAATTACAATTCATGAAGATAATAGTGTAACTGTTTGTGATAATGGTAGAGGTATACCAACAGATATTCATCCTATAATAGGAGTACCGGCTATAGAGGTTATTTTAACAACCCTTCATTCAGGAGCTAAATTCGGAGGTAGTGGTTATACTATATCCGGTGGGCTACATGGTGTAGGTCTTTCTGTTGTTAACGCATTATCAAGAAAAATGGATGTATTAATAAAAAGAGATGGGTATATATACAAACAAAGATATGAAAAAGGAAAACCAGTAACTAAAATAACAAAAAACGGAGATACAAAAGAAACAGGGACAAGCATTCATTTTTATCCAGACCCTGAAATATTTGAAGATATTACATTTGATAGTGAAATAATTATTCAAAGATTAAGAGAATTATCCTTTTTAAATAAAGGCATAAAAATTATTTTTACTGATTTAAGAACAGAAGAACCACTAAAAAAAGAATTCTTATATACAGATGGACTAAAAGACTTTGTTTTATATATCAATAAAAACAAAGAATCAATTAACAATAAACCTATATATTTTGAAAACAAAAGAGATGAAGTTGTTGTAGAAGTAGCAATTCAGTACAATTCTGGTTTTAGTGAAAACCTTTATTCCTTTGCTAATAATATAAAAACACATGAAGGTGGTACACACGAAGTAGGTTTCAAAAATGGACTTACCCGAATAATCAATGATTATGCTAAGAAAAATGGTTTACTAAAAGAAAACGATGGCAACCTTTCTGGAGAAGATATAAGAGAAGGAATAGTAGCAATTATCTCAGTTTTAGTAAAAGAGCCACAATTTGAAGGTCAAACAAAAACAAAGTTAGGTAATACATATGTTAGAGGTATAGTAGAAAGTACGATTTATGACTATATGGAAGATTTTTTAAATGAAAATCCTAATGTTTCCAAAAAGATAGTAGACAAAGCCATATCTGCTAGAAGAGCAAGAGAAGCAGCCAAAAAAGCTAGAGAATTAACCAGAAGAAAAAGTGCACTAGAATCAATTGCCTTACCAGGTAAATTAGCTGATTGTAGTAACCGAGATCCTTCACAAACAGAATTATTTATTGTAGAGGGAGATTCTGCTGGTGGTTCAGCTAAGCAAGGTAGAGATAGAAACAACCAAGCAATACTTCCTCTAAGAGGAAAAATATTAAATGTAGAAAAAGCAAGATTAGATAAAGTTTTATCTAATGAAGAAATAAAATCATTAATTACAGCTATTGGCTCTGGTATAGACGAAGATTTCGATATAAAAAAATCTCGTTATCATAAACTTATAATCATGACTGATGCTGATGTTGATGGTTCACATATTCGAGTTTTATTACTAACTTTCTTTTATCGCTATATGCGTCAGCTTATAGAATATGGTTATGTTTATATAGCACAACCACCTCTTTATGGCTTAAAAAGAGGTAAAGAAATTAACTATTTTTATGATGAAGAATCAATGAATAATTATTTAAAAGAATCAGAAAAAAAGTGGTCAATACAAAGATACAAAGGCCTAGGTGAAATGGACCCAGAACAACTATGGGAAACTACAATGAATCCAGAAAGCAGGACAATTTTGCAGGTTACTATAGAAGATGCAATTAGAGCAGACGGAGTTTTTTCAAGCTTAATGGGGGATAATGTTGAACCAAGAAGAGAATTTATACAAGAAAATGCAAAATATGTTACCAATTTAGATATATAAGAGGTGGTATAAGTTGGCTGATGGTAGTTTGTTTAATAAAATTGTTCCAATAGATATAGAAAAAGAAATAAAAAAATCATTTTTAGATTATTCAATGAGTGTTATAGTATCTCGTGCTCTACCAGACGTACGAGATGGGTTAAAACCAGTACATAGAAGAATCCTTTATGCATTACATGACCAAGGCATGACCCATGATAAACCTCATAAAAAATCTGCAAATATAGTTGGAGAAGTAATGGGTAAGTATCACCCTCATGGTGATTCAGCTATATATGAAACTATGGTTAAAATGGCCCAAAACTTTGCTATGCGTTATCCTTTAGTTGATGGACATGGAAATTTTGGATCTATAGATGGTGACTCTGCAGCGGCTATGCGTTATACCGAGAGTCGTATGGCTAAAATAGCTTCAGAATTACTAAAGGATATAGAAAAAGAGACAGTTAACTGGAGACCAAATTATGATGATTCAAGAGAAGAACCTGAAGTATTACCAGCAAGAATTCCTAATTTATTAATTAATGGATCATCTGGTATAGCTGTAGGTATGGCAACAAATATTCCTCCCCATAACTTAACCGAAGTAATTGATGGTATAAAAATGGTTATAGATAATCCAGAGGTAACTATTGATGAAATTATGACTTCTATTAAGGGTCCAGACTTTCCTACTGCGGGTATTATAATGGGAGATACTGGTATTAAGAATGCCTATAGAACAGGAAGAGGAAGCATAAAAATAAGATCACGTTATGAAATTGAGGAAAGAAAAGGCGGTAAAAATGCTATTATTATTACCGAAATACCTTACCAGGTTAATAAATCTAGATTATTAGAAAAAATTGCAGAATTGGTTAGAGAGAAAAAAATCGAGGGTATAACTGACTTAAGAGATGAATCAGATCGTAAAGGTATAAGAGTTGTTATTGAAGTTCGAAAAGATACAAATGTAAACATATTAATTAATAAATTATTTAAACATACACAATTAGAAGATAGTTTTGGAATAATAATGCTTAGCTTAGTTAATGGACAACCAAAAATCTTAAACCTTAAACAAGTTATAGAAGAATATATTCAACACCGTCAAGAGGTTATTACTAGAAAAACTACATATGAATTAAAGATAGCTAGAAACAGGTTACATATTGTTGAGGGCTTAAGAATTGCTCTTGATAACCTAGATGAAATAATAGATTTAATTCGTAACTCTAAAGATTACGAAACAGCTAGAAATGGTTTAGTTGAACGATTTAATTTAACCGAGATTCAAGCTAATGCAATTTTAGACATGAGGCTTGCACGTTTAACTGGTTTAGAAAGAAGTAAGTTAGAAGAAGAATATAATGAACTACTTCTAAAAATAGCTGATTTAGAAGATATATTAGCAAAGCCAGAAAGAGTACTAGCTTTAATCAAAGAAGACTTAGATGACATTAAACAAAAATATGGTGATAAACGTAGAACAGAAATAACTTTAGATTATTCTGATTACAACGAAGAAGATTTTATAGAAGACCATGAGGTTGTTATAACCCTAAGTAATAGGGGCTATATCAAAAGACAGCCACTTAACTCCTATAAAGCACAAAAAAGAGGAGGCAGGGGCATTAGCAGTACAAGTACACGATTAGAAGACTTTGCTACTAATATAATTGTTACTAGTGCATTAGCTAATGTTGTATTTTTTACTAATCAAGGACGTGTATTCTCTGTTAAAGCCTACCAAATTCCTGAATCATCAAGGCAGGCTAAAGGTTTACCACTAATTAATGTTATTGAATTAAGACCAGATGAGTTAGTTACTACTATAGTAGCTGCTAAGAAATTTGATAATGAAAGACATTTAATGATGGTAACCAAAAAAGGTATTATAAAAAAGGTTGTTTTATCAGCCTTTAGTCATATAAGAAAATCTGGTTTAATAGCTATTCACTTAGCTGAAGGTGATGAATTGCAAGGTGTAATCAGAGTTGATGGTGATGATCAGGTAATGTTAGCAACTTCACATGGATTTTCAATAATTTTCGAAGAACATCAGGTTAGACCAATGGGAAGAACAGCTGCTGGTGTTAAAGCTATTAACCTATCCAAAGATGATTATGTAGTAGGAATTGATAAATATCGCAATGGAGCAGATGCTATATTAGTAACTGAAAAAGGATATGGTAAAAGAACACCATTAACAGAATTTAAAATACAAAACCGTGGTGGAAAAGGGCTAAAAACTATAGAGATAACAAATAAAAATGGTAATTTAGTAGCATTCAAAGTAGTTTATCCAGAACATGAATTAGTAATTTTAACTAGTGATGGACATATAATACGACTCGAAGTTAAGGATATATCTATTCAAAAGCGGTATTCTAGAGGGGTACTTTTAATGAAAACTCATAAGGAAGACCGCATTGTAGGAGTAGCACGATTTAAGATTGAAAAAGAGGAATAGAGTAAAAATTAATAACGAAATAAAATAATAATTGTTGAAAAAAGTATAAAAAGTATAATAAAATCTTTAACATAAAAGTGCAAACAAAAATATTGACTGGGTAATAAATTTTGGAGGTACAGCATGACGGAAAAAGGAACATTTACAGTAAGATCAGAGCTTGCTCAAATGCTAAAAGGTGGAGTTATTATGGATGTTACTACACCTGAGCAGGCTAAAATAGCAGAAGAAGCAGGTGCATGTGCTGTTATGGCGCTTGAGAGAGTACCAGCAGATATACGTGCTGCAGGTGGAATAGCTAGGATGGCTGACCCAACTATAATACAAAATATAATGGAAGTAGCAACTATTCCAGTAATGGCAAAATGTAGGATAGGACACTTTGTAGAAGCACAAATATTGGAATCATTGGGTATAGATTATATTGATGAAAGCGAAGTATTAACTCCTGCTGATGATAGATACCATGTTAACAAAAATGAATTTAAAGTACCATTTGTATGTGGTGCAAAAAATTTAGGAGAAGCTCTTAGAAGAATCGGTGAAGGTGCAGCCATGATTAGAACAAAAGGTGAACCTGGTACTGGTAATATTATCGAAGCTGTAAAACACATTAGAAAAGTTAATGAAGAAATTAGATGGATAAGTAGCTTAAGAAAAGAAGAATTAATGACAGTAGCTAAGGAAATACAAGCTCCGTATAACCTAGTTGTAGAAGTTGCTAATAATAATAGTCTTCCTGTAGTTAATTTTGCTGCAGGTGGAATAGCAACACCAGCTGACGCCTCCTTAATGATGCAGCTTGGCTGTGATGGAATATTTGTAGGTTCAGGAATTTTTAAATCTGGAGATCCTATGAAAAGAGCTCGTGCAATAGTAGCAGCTACAACATATTATAACGATCCAAAAATACTAGCAGATCTATCAAAAGATTTGGGTGAAGCAATGGTAGGAATAGATATAAATAAAATTAGTCCAGACGAAAGGATGCAAGACCGTGGCTGGTAAGACAATGGGTATACTTGCTCTATAAAGCCTTTAAAGAACACCGTATGTAGAAAAAATTTGGGGAAATTCAGAAGAATTGTCACAACTTGAAGGTAAAATAGTATGGTAAAAGAAAACCATCTTTTAGCTACTACATTTCATTCAGAATTAACAAACCAAACATTTTTACATCAATATTACCTTAATATGGTGTAAGAAATTTCTTGCAAAACAAAAATCGATGTAATATAATGTTTTTCAATTAAACATAAATAAAGCAATTGAAGGGGAATAGTAGGAATTAGTACTATTTAAGAGAGCTGGTGGTCGGTGTAAACCAGTATAGACTAATTTTGAATCCACCCTGGATGCATACTGTGCAAAGCAGTATCGGTGATACCGTTATAATCATTAAGTGGATATTATATATCAACAAGGGTGGCAACGCGGGAATAACCTCTCGTCCCTATTAAGGGAATGAGGGGTTTTTTGTATTTAACTATTGTACTTGCTACAAAAAGTAACTACAAAAAACTTAAGGCTCTAGCTAACTTGTTTATCTAAGTCCTTAAGTAGCAAGGCGTTATAAACAATTTTGCTCAGCTGATTCCATAGTCTTGCAGTAAATCATTATTAAATTTTAATTACACTGCAAAAATTTTTATTTATTTTGTAGTTCAATTAGTGTTTAAAAAAATTTTTATAAAACTAAGGAGGTTTTTTAGACAAATGAGAGGAGATCAATATCTACTTCTTCCAGGGCCAACACCAATACCCGAACGAATTATGAGAGCAATGAACAAATCAATGGTTAATCATCGAGGACCAGAACTGAAGGAAATAATTAAAGATGTAACAGTTGGAGTAAAAAAGACCTTCAAAACAGAGAACAATGTTCTTATATATCCTGCATCAGGATCAGGTGCGCTAGAAGCAGCTGTAGTTAACTTTATATCTCCTGGTGATAAAGTACTATCCATATCAATTGGAGTCTTTGGAGATAGATTTGCTAAAATAGCTACTCAATTTGGAGCAAATGTAGAAAAACTAGATTTTAAATGGGGTGAAGTAGCTGACCCTAAGGTTGTTAAGGAAAGAATTGACCAAGATGTTAGAAAAGAAATAAAAGTAGTTCTAGTAACACATAATGAAACATCAACTGGAGCATGTAATGATATAAAGGCAATAAAAGAGGCTATGGGCGATCACCCTGCTATAATAATGGTTGATGCAGTAAGTAGTCTAGGGGCAACTGATCTAAGAATGGATGAGTGGAACCTAGATGTAGTTGTTAGTGGTTCACAAAAAGCATATATGATACCTCCTGGTTTAAGTTTCTTAGCTTGTAATTCTAAAGCACTTGAAGTTCATAAAAAAAATAATAACCCTAAATATTATTGGGATGTAACAGCAGGTCTAAAATATTTAGAAAAAGGACAAACTCCATATACGCCTGCTATATCACTATTATATGGATTACAAGAAGCATTAAAAATGATACAAGAAGAAGGGTTAGAAAACATCTTTAATAGACACAGAAATTATCGTGATATGGTAAGGGCGGCAGTAAAAGAAATAGGATTACAACTGTTAACAGATGATAAATATGCATCAAATGCACTTACTTCAGTAGTAGTTCCCGAAGAAATCGGAGCAAACAAAGTTAGAAAATTCTTATTAGAAGAATTTAATATAGCATTAGCTGGTGGACAGCAAACTTTAGATGATAAAATATTTAGAATTGGTCATTTAGGTTATGTTAGACAATTAGATTTATTAGCAACACTAGGAGCAATTGAAATTGCTCTAGTAAAATTCGGTTACGATTTACAGTTGGGTAAAGGTTTAAATAAAGCCCAACAATTTATATTAAATAATCGTTAAACCTTAAGAAAGGAGAATAAAAAGTGGCAAAAAAAAGAGTCATTGTTAGTGAAAGAATATCTGAAGAAGGTTTAAATTTACTAAGATCTGAACTGGAAGTAGATTTTCGTGATGGCATATCAAGACAAGAGCTTTTAGAAGTTATAGATCAATATGATGCATTAATAGTACGAAGTGTTACAAAAGTAAATGAAGAACTGATTAGTAGAGGTAAAAACCTAAGATTTGTAGGAAGAGCTGGAAATGGTGTAGATAACATTGATGTAGATGTATGTACACGATATGGAGTTGTAGTTGCTAATACTCCAGATAGTAATACAATATCTGCTGCTGAACAAACCATTAGTTTACTTTTATCCTCAGTAAGAAATACTGCATGGGCTAATACCACTCTAAAAGGTGGCACTTGGGATAGAAAGCCCTTTAGGGGTATGGAGCTATTTGAAAAAACAGTTGGTATTGTAGGATTAGGTAGAATAGGGTCTATGGTAGCTACTAGATTAAAATCATTTAATATGAAAGTCTTAGCTTATGATCCATATATTTCAGATGAAAGATTTGAAAGGTTTGGTACAGAAAAAGTTAATAGCCTTGAGGAGTTAGTAAAAAATGTTGATATAATAACAGTTCATACACCAAGAAACGAAGAAACTATGCATATGATAGATGAAAAAATATTGGATATGGCTAAAGATGGAGTAAGAGTAGTTAATTGTGCTCGAGGCGGAATAATAAAAGAAGAGGCACTTGTTCAAGCACTAGAATCAGGCAAAGTAGCAAGTGCAGGTCTTGATGTATTTGAAAAAGAGCCCGCAACACAAAATCCATTATTTGAATTTAACAATGTTGTTGTAACGCCTCACTTAGGAGCCGATACCTATGAAGCCCAGAAAAGAGTTGGAGAAAATATAGCTGAACAGGCTATAAAAGCATTAAATGGAGATATAGTTCCTAATGTAGTTAACCTCCCAACTATGCTTAGTGAGGAGCTAGATTATCTAAAACCTTATATAACATTGGCTGAAAAGATGGGTAAATTCTACTATCAAATAGAAAAAACACCTGTTAATAGAGTAGAAATAACTTATAGTGGTCCAATATCTAAAAATGAAACCGAGATGCTTACAATTGCTTTACTTAAAGGAATACTTGAACCAGTAATGTGGGAAAAAGTTAATTTTGTAAATGCACGCCTAATGGCAGAAGAGCGTGGAATAAAAATATTTGAGCAAAAGGAAGAACAAAGTCCTAAGCGTTATAAAAACTTGATAACTATAAAACTAGTAAACTCTAACCAGGAACTAGAAATAGCAGGAACTCTTTCTAGGGCTAGAAGTCCATTATTAGTTGAAATTAATGGATATGAAACCGAAAGTGCTCTTGAAGGATATGTAATATTAGCAGAGAATGAAGACCGCCCACGGGTTATAGGACCATTTGCTACTGCATTAGGCGATGTTGGTGTGAATATTGCATCCATGAGAGTGGCAAGGCAAACAAAGGGTGAAACAGCAATAATGTTAATAAATGTTGATAATAAAGTAGAAGAAGAAGTACTAGATAAAGTAAGCAAGTCAGACGGTATAAAGAGGGCTAAACTTTTAAAGTTTTAAATGAACAACAATTGTTGCAATTAGAGATCGCTGAGTGGCGTGTAAACACGTCTACTCAATCGTCTCTTTTAATTAGCCAAAGCAAGGATAATATTACCAGAAAAAAGTTGAGTATTATGGGAAATTGAAAACCTAAAAAATACAAAGTATCCTAGTTTGGAGGTTTTTTTATGTTAGATGCAAAAATGATAAGAGCTAATACAGATATGGTTATAGATGCTTTGAAAAAGCGTGGTGTATCTGGTGCCTTAGATGATTTTTTTAAATTAGATGAAGAGCGTAGATCAATATTGACTGAAGTAGAAGAACTTAAAAACTATAGAAACAAATCTTCACAAGAAGTTGGAAAACTCAAAAAAGAAGGACAAGATGCTAGTGAACTAATGGAAAAAGTTCGCGAAATTGGACAAATAATTAAGGACTTTGATAATAGAGTAAATAAGATTGAAAAATCTATAGAAGAAATCCTTTTAAACTTACCAAATCTTCCTCATGATTCTGTGCCACCAGGAGAAGATGAAAACAGTAATATTGAAATTAGAAAATGGGGTGAGATTAAAAAATTCAACTTTACTCCAGCTCCGCATTGGGATATAGGGACTAGCCTTGATATACTAGATTTTGAAAGAGCTGCTAAATTATCAGGGGCTAGGTTTACTGTTTATAAAGGAGCAGGTGCACGACTTGAAAGAGCCATAATTAATTTCTATTTAGACATACATACTTCAGAAAACGGATATACAGAGGTTTTTCCTCCATTTATGGTTAATGGTGAATGCATGGTTGGTACAGGGCAGTTACCAAAGTTTGAAGAAGATATGTTTAAACTAGATGGAAAAGACATGTATATGGTTCCAACAGCTGAGGTACCACTAACTAATTTATATAGAGAAGAAATACTTGATAAAAATCAGTTACCATTATATATGACAGCATACACTGCTTGTTTTAGAGCAGAAGCTGGCTCACATGGTAGAGATACACGAGGGGTTATTAGACAGCACCAATTTAACAAAGTTGAGCTAGTTAAAATAGTTGAACCAGAAAAGTCCTATGAAGAACTAGAAAAACTTACACTAGATGCCGAAAAAGTACTAGAGCTATTAGGTTTACCTTATCGAGTAATGTTACTTTCATCTGGAGATATGGGTTTTTCAGCGGCTAAAACTTATGATGTTGAAGTATGGATGCCTAGCTATAATGAATACAGAGAAATATCTTCATGTTCAAATTGTGAAGAATTTCAATCTAGAAGAGCAAACATTCGTTATAGGCCAGAAGCAAAATCAAAAGTTCAGTATGTACATACATTAAATGGTTCAGGTGTAGCAGTAGGTAGAACTGTAGCAGCAATACTTGAAAACAATCAACAGGAAGATGGTTCGGTTAAGATCCCAGAAGTTCTGATACCATATATGGGTGGATTGGAAGTAATTAGGCCAGAAACAAGATAACTAGAATTGTTGACAATGAATAAATGCTGTGATATACTTTCTTTTGCATTGGACGATGTTCCTAAACGGAGGTGTAGTCTAACTGGTAAGGCACCGGTCTTGAAAACCGGCGGGGTTAACGCCCTTGGGGGTTCGAGTCCCTCCACCTCCGCCATAATATAGTAAAAGAAATGTACGGAGAGATGGCCGAGTTGGCTGAAGGCGCTCGCCTGCTAAGCGAGTAGACGGGTAAAACTGTCTCGAGGGTTCGAATCCCTCTCTCTCCGCCATATTTGCGCCCGTAGCTCAGCTGGATAGAGTAACAGACTACGAATCTGGAGGTCCGGGGTTCGAATCCCTGCGGGCGCGCCATATAAATACTAACTACTTACTATCAATAGAAAATTATAAAAAGAAACCAAAGGTTTCCTTTTCATTATTAAATATAATAGGTGCCCTCTAAACACCATATGGTGGTGATTGTATGACTGATGAGTTATATATGAGAAAAGCACTTCGACTAGCAGAAAAAGCTTATCAACAGGAAGAAGTACCTATTGGAGCTATAGCAGTCTTTGAAGATGAAGTTATAGCTTGGGCACACAACGAAAAAGAAAAAAACAATGATGCAACTGCACATGCTGAGATTCTAGTTATGCAGAGAGCAAGTGAATATTTAAAAAGATGGCGCCTTACTGGTGTTACCATATATTCAACCTTAGAGCCCTGCGCTATGTGTGCAGGAGCAATGATAAACACTAGAATTAGTCGATTAGTCTACGGATCAAAAGATCCTAAGGCAGGAGCAGTTGATTCGGTAGTAAACCTACTTAATAATCAAAGCCTAAATCATCAGGTAGAGGTAGAGGCAGGAATACTACAAGAAGAATGCTCAAAACTATTAAGTTCATTCTTCAGTGATTTGAGGAGAGATGGCCGAGCTGGACGAAGGCGCTCGACTCGAAATCGAGTAGACCGTTAATAGCGGTCTCGTGGGTTCGAATCCCACTCTCTCTGCCAGAGCGCAAACATGTTATTAAAAAATAATAAAATAGATCATGGAGAGATGGCTGAGTCTGGCTGAAGGCGCTCGATTGGAAATCGAGTAGGCGGGTAAAACTGCCTCGGGGGTTCGAATCCCCCTCTCTCCGCCAGCTTATAGAATTTATTAAGGGCTTAAAGGACTATCCTTAAAGTCCTTATTTGCTTTAAAAGAAGAATTATTCTTTGTCACTTTATGGGAGCTCTTGAATTACGAAAAAAAAAGCGTTACAATGTATTGTACGCAAAATATGAATATAAAGAAAATAAGATTTGCCGTGCTAGATGGAGAGGTAGCGGTGCTCTGTAACCTGCAATCCGCTATAGCAGGATTGAATTCCTAGCTGAGGATATATCTTGTAAGGACTGGCTTAAACAGGTGGTGTTGAAATTTGGGTCCGGCGCAACGAAACACCTTGAACCGTGTCAGGTCCGGAAGGAAGCAGCACTAAGAGGTCCATTTCGTGTGACGCAGGGTAGCCTGGATGGAGCTAGCTGTTTAAGTAACGCTTGGAAGGTATATTCGAAGCTAGGTGCACGGCTTAATTAACAAAGATAAAATAGTATAGTATAATAAAAACAGGTTTGTATAAACCTGTTTTTTTAATTAGTAATTAGTAATTATTAATTTTTAATTCTTAATTCTTAATTAAGGTAAGGAAACTATCGTTTCCTTTTATTAAAAATTTATTATGGATTATGGGGGAATTGCTTTGGCATATCTAGCTTTGTATAGAGTTTGGAGACCTCAACAATTTATTGATGTTGTGGGACAAGAAAAAACTGTTACGGCTTTAAAAAATGCGGTTAGAGAAAGCAAACTTTCCCATGCTTATCTTTTTTCTGGACCGCGTGGGACAGGCAAGACCAGTATAGCAAAAATATTAGCTAAAGCAGTTAACTGTGAGCTTAAAGAACAAGGTGAGCCCTGCAATGATTGCTCTTCTTGTAAAGATATAAACAATAATACATTCATGGATGTTATAGAAATAGATGCAGCATCAAATCGTGGTATAGATGAAATAAGAGACCTACGAGAAAAAGTAAGAGTTTTACCTGCTCAAGGAAAGGTGAAAGTTTATATAATCGATGAAGTTCATATGCTTACAACAGAAGCATTTAACGCTTTACTAAAAACCCTTGAAGAACCCCCCAGTTCAGTTTTATTTATATTAGCAACTACGGAGCATAGAAAAATACCACCTACAATACTTTCACGCTGCCAAAACTATACATTTCATCGCTTAACAGATGATGAAATAGTTAACCGATTAAAACAGGTGGCTAAAGCTAACAGTATTGAGATAGAAGATGAATCGATAAAAACTATTTCCCGTAGAGCAGATGGTGGAATGCGTGATGCTTTAAGCATGCTTGACCAGATATATACATATAAAGGAAACAATATTACAAAAAGAGATGTTATGGATGTATTAGGCTTAATTGATGATGAATTTATGGCCAAACTAGTAGGTGCTTCAATTAACAATGACATTATACTAATAACAAAATTGCTAGACTCTGCTTTAAAAGAGGGTAAGGAATCACAACAAATAGCAAAAGAAACTGCTTTGTATCTTCGAGACCTTCTTTTTTATAAACTGCTCAAAGAAAAAGCTGTACTAAGTACAGTTAGTGAACATAATATAAAAATACTATCTGAACAAGAAAAATCAATAACAAAAGAAAAAATATTAGAAGCTATAAAACTAATGCTAGATACTGCAGAAAGAATAAAATTTAGTGATGGACAAAAACACCTATTAGAAATAGCTATTATAAATATGGCTACATTACTAACATCTAATAAAAGTGAAAAAGAAGAAATAAATAAACAACAGCATATACCATTAGACAATGACAATGAGGACCAATTTCAAAAAAATAGTGAGAAAAATGATACCAAAGATATAATATGGAGTAAAATTTTAAAAGAAGTAAAAGATAAAAAAATACCGACACATGCGTTATTAGCACAAGGTAAGTTAATAGGATTAAAAGGGGACACTCTTTACATAGGCTACAAGAAAGGATATAAATTTCATAAGGAAAAAATGGAAGAAAAACAAAATCGAGAAATCTTAGACCAAGCTCTTGAAGAAGTCCTAGGCAAAAAAATAGAAGTACAATTTATCTTTTTAGACGATAATCAATATAACGACATAATCGTAAAAAAAGCTATTGAATACTTTGGTGAAGAAGCAGTTGAGATAAAAGAATAAGCTTTAATTGTGTAAAATATAAAAAAGTTTTATCTTGTGCTATTATCACAATATAATCTAGAATTATAAAAATAAAATATAAATAGGAATTAAGGAGGAAGAATAAAATGAAATTTCCTGGTGGCGGTGGAAACATGAACAAAATGATGAAACAAGCAAAACAAATGCAAGAACAAATCGCACAGATGCAAGCAGAGCTTGAAGAAAGAGAAATTGAAGCATCAGCTGGTGGAGGAGCAGTTACGGTTACTGTTAATGGAAAACAACAACTAATAGGAATTAAAATTAAGCCAGAGGTTGTAGATCCTGATGATGTTGAAATGCTTGAAGATTTGATTACAGCAGCTGTTAATGAAGGAGTTAAACAATCACAAGATATGGTTTCATCTGAAATGGCTAAGATAACAGGTGGTTTAAATCTTCCAGGCATGCCATAATATAACATATTAAGGAGGAACTAACGATGAGGCTTGCCAGGCCATTGGAAACACTCATCGACGAATTAGTAAAGCTTCCTACCATAGGTCCCAAAACAGCTCAAAGACTTGCACTTTATATACTAAAACTACCAGAAGAAGAGGCAAAACAACTAGCAAATGCTATTATAGAAGCTCGAGAAACAGTACATCCATGTCCAGAGTGTGGTTATTTAACAGACAGAAGCATTTGCTTAATATGTACTGATAATACTAGGGATGAAAGTACCATATGTGTTGCTGAAGAAACTAGTGATATCATAGCAATAGAGAAAACAGGATTTAGGGGAAAATACTTTGTTTTAAATAAAAGCTTTCATCTTATGGATGATAACAAATTAGAAGAAATTAAAGTTGCTCCCCTTAAAAAATTTCTATCTAATGGCAAAGTAAAAGAAGTAGTTTTAGCATTAAATCCTGATATAAACGGTGATATACTATCACGTTACATAGCTTCACTAGCCTCAGATTATGGTGTCGTGGTTACTCGTTTAGCGCATGGCCTACCAGTTGGTGGAGATATAGAATTTGCAGATGAGTTAACCTTAAGAAGAGCTATGGAGGGAAGAAAACAATTTTAGCATAATAAGAATACCCTCAGCATATAATGCAGTGGACAAAGTTAAATTAACTTAGGTGCTGTGTATAGGAGGGTGTTCATGAGTTTAATAAACACATGGTTAAAAAAAATAACTAATCTATGGATAATTGAAGAAGATAATATAGAAAATAACAGTGAGACATTGAATAACAATAAATTACTTCTTAATTATGCACATCAAGAGGTAGTGGAAGCAAGAAATCTATTATCTTCAGTTGATGATCCAGAACTAATTGATTATGCAATATTTAAACTACAAGCAGCGGAAAAAAAATATAATTACTTAATAAAAATAGAAAAAACAAAATGAAAGACCCCTTTTACTAGTATATAAAAAATAGCAATAATTTTTACAAAAAGGGGTGAGGTTATGGAAACGCTAAATATTATTATAGCTGCATTATTCTTGCTTGTAATAATATACATTGTAGCACAGGTAATAATGAAGCCGATAAAATTACTATGGAAGGTTCTACTTAACTCAGCAATAGGATTAGTATTACTTATCATTACTAACTATATGGGCGCATACTTTGATTTTAATATACCTATTAATTTAATTACTATACTAATTGCTGGCTTTTTGGGAATTCCTGGTATATTTTTGTTAATTTGTTTTCAACTACTTATAATGTAAATAGATAAAAAAACAACAAAGGCGGATTAGTCCGCCTTTGTTATTTGTGCTTTGTAATATAACTGCAAATATTTAACAGGAACTATAATTCATAAATGTGAGTAATATTTCCTATAAAGAAGATAATTATTGACTCACAATTACTACTAATTTATACTTAATTAAATCCTATGTAAGGCGACAACAGTGTACTTTGTATACATTAACAGGAGGTGTTTTAGTTATAGTAAATAAATCAACAAAAATCATAGAAGCTTATATAGGAGAATATGCTAGTGGGAAAAGTGAGTTAGCAATAAACAAAGCTATCGAATTAAAAAATCAAAATCGTAATGTAACTTTAGTAGATTTAGATACAGTAGAGCCATTTTACACACTAAGACCTCTTAAAAAATTTTTAGAAGAGCAAGGTTTAAACATAATAGGTTTTGGAAGAGAGGATACATTTGGGCTGGGAGAAACCGGGGCAATGCTTCATCCCAGAGCAAAGTGGGCTTTATTAAATGAAGGCGATATTATTCTTGATGTAGGATATGGAGTTTACGGAGCACAAACTTTAAACTTAGTTGAAGGTGCACATGAATCCAAAGAATTAAAAATATTAGCTGTAATAAATTATACAAGACCAATGACTAATTCATTGGAAAAAATAAAAGACTATATTAGGGAATTAGGAAGAGTAGATGGAATAATAGCTAATACTCACTTATCAACTGAAACAACTGTTGAATTGATAAAAAAAGGCAATCAGCAGATAATTAAAGCAGCTCAAGAAATAAAAGTACCTATAGAATACATAGCGATTGATGAAAACTTAGAATCATTAGTTAAAAAAGAAACCTTCGATGTTTCTATAAAGTTTATTAAAAGATATATGCCTGGTGCAATGTGGTGATATTAAAAATTAACAAAGAAAAAAGCGGGAGGTGCATCAAATAAATGACCAATATAATTGGTGAACAAAAAAAATCATTTATAACTGGGAATGAGGCTGCAGCATGGGCTTCTCTTGTTGCAGGGGCTGATGTAATGTTTGGTTACCCAATAACGCCTCAAAACGAAGTAATGCATTACTGGACTAGGTTGGCGCCTAAGTATGATAGACAGTTTTTACAAACTGAAGATGAAATATCAGCAGGCTTTACTGTTTGTGGTGCTGTTCAGGCAGGTAAAAAAGCTTTCACAGCTACAGCAGGTCCAGGAAATGTGCTTATGCAAGAGCCATTCGGAATGGCAGAAGCTATGAGGTTACCGATTCTTAGTGTAATACAACAAAGAGGAGGCCCCTCATCAGGTACTGTTATTTATTCACAGCAAGAAGTAACACTCACTTGTTTAGGTGGAAATGGAGAAGGTCATAGAATAGTATACTCAACTGCAAGTCACCAGGAGATCTATGACTATACCATAAAGGGATACAATATGGCTTGGAAATACAGATTTCCTACATTTATACTAGGGGATGGATATCAGGCAAAAATGCGTGAGCCCTTAGAAATGTATAACCCTGAAGAAAAGGGTATTGAGATGATAAAACCGTACCCATTACTAGGTCTAGATGGAAAAGTAGGGGCAGATAGAGATCCATCGCATCTATGCAACATATATAGTATGGAAGAAGAACTATATGATGTAGTAATTAATTTTAACAAAGATTTTGATGAGATGGCCCCTAATGTAATTGAATATGAAGAAAATCAATGTGAAGATGCTGATATAGTTATAATAGCTCATGGAGTTGTTTCAAGAGCAGCTGATGATGCAGTTAAAGGACTTAGGGCACAAGGGATTAAAGCAGGTAGCTTTAGGCCAATAACCTTAAGGCCGTTTCCTACACAACAACTAAGAGATGCAATAGATAAGAGCAATGCTAAAACAATACTTGTTGCTGAATCAGCATGGGGACAATTAGATAGAATGATTAAATATGAATTATATGGATATACAACTAAAATAGAAAACTTATTCAAACCAGGTGTAGGAATAGTAGACCATGACATTATAGATAAAATTAAGAGTGTAATATAGGGAAGGGGGTAACTTAATTGATAACACCAGCAACACCAAAATCATGGTATCTCCCTTCAAAGCCTCATAAATTTTGCCCTGGATGTGGGCATGGAATAGTATTAAAGGCTTTAGGGGAAGCAATAGATGAGCTAGAGATTCAAGATGAAACTGTTTTTGGTTGTGATATAGGATGCTCATTACTTGCATGGGACTTTTTTGCATGTGATAGCACACAAACACACCATGGAAGAACAACACCAGTAATGGTAGGTATAAAAAGAACCCGTCCAGAGTTAGTGTGTATTGGATATATGGGTGATGGTGGAGGATATTCTATTGGATCACAACACCTAGTAAATGCAGCAGTTAGAAATGAAAATGTTACATTAATTCTAGTTAACAATACTAACTATGGAATGACAGGTGGTCAAATGGCTCCAACAACATTACCAGGTCAAAAGACAGAAACCTCTCCTTATGGAAGAGATGCAGAAACAACTGGTAACCCAACAAAAGGACCTGAATTTGTAGCTGCCTTAACTGGAGAAGGAGCATATGTAGCTAGAGGAACAGTTTCAAAATATAAACAGCTAAAAAGATTTATTAAAAATGCATTAAAAAATCAAATAGAAGGCAAGGGTTTTTCTTTTGTAGAAATATTAGCTACATGCCCTACAAACTGGAGAACAAATGCTCAACAAACCTGGCATTTCCTGGAAGATGAAATGGAACAATACTTCCCAGTAGGGGAGTTAAAATCTTCCCATGGAAAGGGGGACAAATAGGATGTCACTTGTTAGAATTGCATTAGCCGGTGAAGGCGGGCAAGGAGTTCAAGCAGTTGCTGAAATTTTAACTGAAGCAGCATATAATGAAAACAAACAAACAATATATATTCCTAACTTTGGGATTGAGCAACGTGGAGGGGTATCCATAGCTTTTATACAAGTAAGTGAAGAAAGAATAGGAGCACCTAAGTTTCATACTGCAGACGTAGTGATAGCATTAAGTGAACGCTCAGTTTCAAGAACAGCGATGTATTCATCTAACGACACATTATTTGTGCATGATTCAAGTTTTAGTATTGATGAGAATATAGAACTAAATGCAAAAAAAATACTAGGATTACCTGCAATTGATACCTCAAATAACGAATTACACCCAAAAGTTTTTAACATAATTATAATGGGTGCAGTTATAGGTCTTTCTAATGTAGTATCTTTTGAAGCTGCTAAAGAAGCTTTAGAAAGCAAATTAATGCATAAATTTGAACAGAATCCAGATTTAAGGGATTTAAACTATAAGGCTCTTGAAATAGGCAGAAAGATGGCAGAGGAGTCGATAAAGGAAGAGGTGTCTAGAAATGCCTAATAAAATAAAGCCAATTATATTTGATTTAGAAAAAGCAGTTTTTCATATTATTCCACAGTATTGTAAAGGGTGTGGGCTGTGTAAAGAAAAATGCCCTAATGATGTACTAATATGGTCAGATAAATTAGGCGTTTATGGCACACCAATTGTTACCCCAAAAGACGAAGATAGCTGTATAGCATGTAATATATGCGAGCAAGTCTGTCCTGATTGTGCCATAGTAATTAAAAAGAAGAAAAAGAAAAAAGCAATAATTTAAAATTATAAAACCCCGTATTATGGAGAGAAAAGCTTTTAAAAGTAAATATTTTAAATAAAAACATTGTCAAAGTTAGTCTCACATTATATAATGTTTTACGTAAGTTATTGATCAATTTACAACATTAATTTCCAGTCAATTTAACTAAAAAACATCTACAAAAAAACTTGACATATAACTTACAGGGTGATATTATAATTCTTGCGCGCCAGAGAGAGGCGGCAACGATCTTGATAAAACTGAACAGCTGAAAGAATTAGTGCGAAAAGGTCTTAAGGTAATTAAGACCGGCCAGTTAATAAAGAGTTTAAAGCCGATCAAACGGTTAAAAGATAATTTTAATGGAGAGTTTGATCCTGGCTCAGGACGAACGCTGGCGGCGTGCCTAACACATGCAAGTCGAACGGAGTCATTAGACGGAAATTTTCGGATGGAAGTTTAATGTACTTAGTGGCGGACGGGTGAGTAACGCGTGGGTAACCTGCCCATAAGAGGGGGATAACACCGGGAAACTGGTGCTAATACCGCATAAGCTATACGAGTGAAACTCTTGTATAGTAAAGATGGCCTCTGATATAAGCTATCGCTTATGGAGGGACCCGCGTCTGATTAGCTAGTTGGTGAGGTAGAGGCTCACCAAGGCAACGATCAGTAGCCGGCCTGAGAGGGTGGACGGCCACACTGGGACTGAGACACGGCCCAGACTCCTACGGGAGGCAGCAGTGGGGAATATTGCGCAATGGGGGAAACCCTGACGCAGCGACGCCGCGTGAGCGAAGAAGGCCTTCGGGTTGTAAAGCTCTGTTTTAAGGGACGAAGATACACCTGAGTAACATATGGGTGTAGTGACGGTACCTTAATAGAAAGCCCCGGCTAACTACGTGCCAGCAGCCGCGGTAAGACGTAGGGGGCGAGCGTTGTCCGGAATTACTGGGCGTAAAGAGCGCGTAGGCGGAAACTTAAGTCAGTTGTGAAAGACCGGGGCTCAACCTCGGGGTTGCGACTGAAACTAGGTTTCTTGAGGGCAGGAGAGGGCAGTAGAATTCCTGGTGTAGCGGTGAAATGCGTAGAAATCAGGAGGAATACCAGTGGCGAAGGCGACTGTCTGGACTGACCCTGACGCTGAGGTGCGAAAGCGTGGGTAGCAAACAGGATTAGATACCCTGGTAGTCCACGCCGTAAACGTTGGATACTAGGTGTAGGAGGTATCGACCCCTTCTGTGCCGCAGCTAACGCAATAAGTATCCCGCCTGGGGAGTACGGTCGCAAGGCTGAAACTCAAAGGAATTGACGGGGGCCCGCACAAGCGGTGGAGCATGTGGTTTAATTCGATGCAACGCGAAGAACCTTACCAGGTCTTGACATCCAACGAATCTTTAGGAAACTAGAGAGTGCCTACGGGAGCGTTGAGACAGGTGGTGCATGGTTGTCGTCAGCTCGTGTCGTGAGATGTTGGGTTAAGTCCCGCAACGAGCGCAACCCTTGCTATTAGTTGCTAACAATACGGATGAGCACTCTAATGGGACTGCCTGTGACAAGCAGGAGGAAGGTGGGGATGACGTCAAATCATCATGCCCTTTATGATCTGGGCTACACACGTGCTACAATGGATGGTACAGAGAGAAGCGAGGCCGCGAGGTGGAGCGAATCTCAAAAAGCCATTCTCAGTTCGGATTGGAGTCTGCAACTCGACTCCATGAAGTCGGAATCGCTAGTAATCGCGGATCAGCATGTCGCGGTGAATGCGTTCCCGGGCCTTGTACACACCGCCCGTCACACCACGAAAGCTGGCAACACCCGAAGCCGGTGAGCCAACCTCTTAAATGAGGAAGCAACCGTCGAAGGTGGGGTTAGTAATTGGGGTGAAGTCGTAACAAGGTATCCGTACCGGAAGGTGCGGATGGATCACCTCCTTTCTAAGGAGACCTGAAGATGAAATAATTCTTCATATCCTAGGTCGAAGCTAATTCTTTTCAGCTGTTCGTTTTATATATATCATGGGCCTATAGCTCAGTTGGTCAGAGCGCACGCCTGATAAGCGTGAGGTCGATGGTTCAAATCCATCTAGGCCCACCATCAAAAAAACTATAAAGTTATTCACATTTTTGTGGGGGTGTAGCTCAGTTGGGAGAGCACCTGCCTTGCAAGCAGGGGGTCAGGAGTTCGAATCTCCTCATCTCCACCATTTTACTTTTATTAAAACTAGAAGTTTTAATAAAAAATTTTTAATTCTTAATTCTTAATTTTGAATTATTGATGAAAAAGCAAAAGCTTTTTCTTCTTTAATTAAAAATTAAAAATTCAAAATTCGCACCTATAGGTGCGTAGAGTTCTTTGAAAACTGCAAACATGAGTAGGTAAAACACAATTTCACTTAACGAGTGAAGAGAAGTTCTTAATAGCGTGAATTAGGTCAAGATATTAAGGGCGTACGGTGGATGCCTAGGCGCTAAGAGGCGAAGAAGGACGTGGCAAGCGGCGAAACGCCACGGGGAGCTGCAAGCGAGCGTAGAACCGTGGATATCCGAATGGGGAAACCCGTTAGAGGCAAACCTCTAACATCCTTACCTGAAAACATAGGGTAAGGAGGCAAGACCCGGTGAACTGAAACATCTAAGTAACCGGAGGAAGAGAAATCAAAACGAGATTTCCTAAGTAGCGGCGAGCGAAAGGGAAAGAGCCCAAACCTAATATGTGTAAGGCTGCAACCGTTGCATAATAGGGGTTGAGGGGCTATTTAGGAACAACTTGCAGGTTGTTCAAAGCTTAAACTAACTAGTTAGGCGAACGTATCTGGAAAGATAGACCACAGAGAGTGAAAGTCTCGTAGCTAAAAACAAGTTAGAGCTTAAAATAGACCCCGAGTACTGCCGGACACGTGGAACCCGGTAGGAAGCAGGGAGGACCACCTTCCAAGGCTAAATACTCCTTAGCGACCGATAGAGAAGAGTACCGTGAGGGAAAGGTGAAAAGCACCCCGGAAGGGGAGTGAAACAGAACCTGAAACCGTATGCCTACAAGCAGTAGGAGCCCGATTAAAACGGGTGACTGCGTACCTTTTGTATAATGGGCCAGCGAGTTATGGTATTAAGCAAGGTTAAATCTAGAAAGGATGGAGCCGTAGCGAAAGCGAGTCTTAAAAGGGCGATGAGTTTAATGCTGTAGACCCGAAACTGAGTGACCTATCCATGGCCAGGATGAAGCGATGGTAACACATCGTGGAGGTCCGAACCAGAGTACGTTGAAAAGTGCGTGGATGAGCTGTGGATAGAGGTGAAATGCTAATCGAACTCAGAGATAGCTGGTTCTCCCCGAAATAGCTTTAGGGCTAGCGTCAAAGAATTCCTTATGGGGGTAGAGCACTGGATAGGCTAGGGGCCCTACCAGGTTACCGAACCTTCCCAAACTCCGAATACCATAAGGTTAGAAAATGGCAGTCAGTCTATGGGTGATAAGGTTCATAGACGAGAGGGAAACAGCCCAGACCGTCAGCTAAGGTCCCAAAATCTATGCTAAGTGGGAAAGGAAGTAGAGTTGCTTAGACAGCCAGGATGTTGGCTTAGAAGCAGCCACCATTTAAAGAGTGCGTAATAGCTCACTGGTCAAGTGGCTCTGCGCCGAAAATTCAACGGGGCTAAGCATAGTACCGAAGCTACGGAACCGAGAGGTTGGTAGGGGAGCATTCCTAAAAGGCAGAAGCTATACCGTGAGGAGTAGTGGACAATTAGGAAGAGAGAATGCTGGCATAAGTAACGAGAAGGCAGGTGAGAATCCTGCCCGCCGAAAACCTAAGGATTCCTGGGGAAGGCTCGTCCGCCCAGGGTAAGCCGGGACCTAACCCGAGGCCGAAAGGCGTAGGGGATGGACAACTGGTTGAGATTCCAGTGCCACCTGTAAGCCGTTATCAGCGAAGGGGTGACGCAGGAGGGTAGGTGAAGCGCACGGATGGAAGAGTGCGTCCAAGCACGTAGGGTGCCAGGTAGGCAAATCCGCCTGGCAAAAAGCCTGAGGTGTTAAGGGAAGGGAAAAATAGTACCGAAGTCACTGAGCCCAAACTGCCAAGAAAAGCCTCTAGTGAGGAAAACAGGTGCCCGTACCGAAAACCGACACAGGTAGGTGAGGAGAGAATCCTAAGGCGCGCGAGAGAACCCTCGTTAAGGAACTCGGCAAAATGACCCCGTAACTTAGGGAGAAGGGGTGCTCTGCTAGCGTGAATATATAACCATATATGAGCGTGAGAGAGCCGCAGTGACCAGGCCCAGGCGACTGTTTACCAAAAACACAGGTCTCTGCAAAATCGAAAGATGAAGTATAGAGGCTGACGCCTGCCCGGTGCCGGAAGGTTAAGGGGAATGGTTAGCTTTCGGGCGAAGCTATGAACCGAAGCCCCGGTGAACGGCGGCCGTAACTATAACGGTCCTAAGGTAGCGAAATTCCTTGTCTGGTAAGTTCAGACCCGCACGAAAGGCGTAACGATCTGGGCACTGTCTCAACGAGGGACTCGGTGAAATTGTAGTACCGGTGAAGATGCCGGTTACCTGCGATAGGACAGAAAGACCCCGTGGAGCTTTACTGTAGCCTGATATTGGATTTTGGTAGTACATGTACAGGATAGGTGGGAGACTAAGAAGGTAGGTCGCAAGGCTTACTGGAGTCACTGGTGGGATACCACTCTTGTACTGCTGGAATTCTAACCTAGCACCGTAATCCGGTGCAGGGACAGTGTCAGGTGGGCAGTTTGACTGGGGCGGTCGCCTCCCAAAGAGTAACGGAGGCGCCCAAAGGTTCCCTCAGCGCGGATGGAAATCGCGCGAAGAGTGTAAAGGCAAAAGGGAGCTTGACTGCGAGAGAGACATT